>CAMNIU010000111.1 GCA_946540605.1 uncultured Treponema sp. | reverse complement strand
AAATCCACAAGAACGGAAAAAAGGTTGAAATCCGAAATCCTAACGATGCTACAGCTCTTGGAATTGGAATGGTGCATCAGCACTTTAAGCTTGTAGAAGTCTTTACTGTTCTTGATAATATCATTCTGGGCAGCGAAACTGTAAAGAAAGGTTTTGTTGATAGAAAATCTGCCCGCGAAAAAATCATCAATCTGAGTCAGAAATATGGCCTTGCCGTTGACCCGGATGCAAAAATTGAAGACATCACTGTTGGCATGCAGCAACGTGTAGAAATCTTAAAGATGCTCTACCGTGATAATGAGATTTTGATTTTTGATGAGCCTACTGCAGTTCTTACTCCACAGGAAATCAAAGAGCTCATGCAGATTATGAAAAATCTTGCGGCAGAAGGAAAATCAATTTTGTTCATTACCCATAAGCTCAACGAGATTATGGAAGTTTCTGACCGCTGTTCTGTTTTGTGCAAGGGCCGTTACATTGGTACGGTTGAAATTGCAAACACAAGTAAGGAAGAGCTCAGCCGCATGATGGTTGGCCGTGATGTAAAATTTACCGTAGACAAGGAGCCTGCTAAGCCAGGCGAGGTTGTGCTCGATGTTCAGAACCTTTGCGTAGAAAGTCATCTTCATAAAAAGTTAGCTGTAAATAACGTAAGCCTTCAGGTTCATGCCGGTGAGATTGTCTGCATTGCAGGAATCGACGGAAACGGACAGTCTGAATTTATTCAGGGACTCACGGGGCTTGAAAAACTTGCTCCACATGCTAACTCAAAAATCATTCTTGGCGGAGTAGATATCACAAAAAAATCTATCCGCGAAAGAAGTAAGGCCGGTATGAGCCACGTTCCGGAAGACCGCCACAAGCACGGCCTTGTCCTTGATTATACTCTTGAGCAGAACATGGTGCTTCAGCGCTACTGGGAGCCTCAGTTTCAGAAAAATCAGTTTATAAAAAATAAAGAAGTTTCTGCTTATTCGCAGATGCTTATTGATAAATATGATGTTCGAAGCGGACAGGGAAATAAAACAATTGCCCGGGCAATGTCTGGTGGAAATCAGCAGAAGGCAATTGTTGGCCGCGAGCTCGATAAGGCTCACTCACTGCTTATTGCTGTTCAGCCGACCCGTGGTCTTGATGTTGGTGCCATTGAATATCTACATAAAGCAATTATTGCAGACCGCGATGCAGGTAAGGCTGTTCTTCTTGTTTCTTATGAGCTTGAAGAAGTTTTGAATCTGAGCGACAGAATCCTTGTAATGTACGAAGGTGAGATTGTTGGTGAGCTTGATCCAAAGCAGACAACACCTGAAGAGCTTGGACTTTACATGGCAGGTGCAAAGAGAAATGTCGGAAATGCTGGAAATCCTGAGGGGGCAAAAAATGAGTAACAATAAATTCAAATCGGTTCTGGCTTCCGACACTTTCCGCTCAATTGCTTCAGCAGTGATTTGTGCCCTTGTTGGAATCATCGTTGGTTTTATCATCCTTTTGATTATTAATGCTGAACACGCGCCAAAGGCCATCAGCGTAATTTTGAAAAATTTCATGTACTACAGAAACAATGGTAAAAAGCTTTATTACCTGGGCCAGACTCTGGTAAAAGCCGTTCCGCTTATTCTTTGTGGTATTGCAGTTTTGTTTGCTTATAAATCTGGTCTTTTCAATATTGGTGTTGCAGGCCAGTATTGTATTGGAATCGGCATTTCTTTGTGGTGCGCTCTTGCCTGGCATCTGCCATGGTGGTTATGTCTGCTGCTTGCTGTTATTTGTGCCGCTTTGTGGGCAAGTCTTGCGGGCCTGCTCAAAGCCTTTTGTAATGTGAACGAAGTTATTGCAGGAATCATGCTCAATTGGATCAGCCTTTACATTGTAAATGTTTTGATGCAGAACGAAGTTGTAATGAATGTCGGAAAGTCAGAGACCTTCTCAATTCGTCAGACTTCACCGGGTTCAGTTTTGCCGACACTTGGACTCGGAAAGCTTTTCCACGATAACGAGTACGTTTCAATTGCAATTCCGCTGACAATCCTTGTTGCAATTCTGATTAATATTTTATTGAAGAAAACAGTTCTTGGTTATGAGCTTCGTGCAACCGGTTTGAATAAGCATGCCGCAAAATATGCCGGAATGAAAGATAAGAAAAATCTGATACTCACAATGGCTGTGTCTGGAGCAATTGCGGGTTTGGCTGCGGCGCTTTTCTATCTGACTGATGTTCAGCCATGGAAGACCAGTTCAACAGTTCCTGCCATGGGTTTCAACGGAATTGCGGTTGCTTTCCTTGGTGAATTAAATCCGATTGGTGTAATTTTCTCGGGCTACTTTATTCAGCATATTACTCAGGGTGGAAGCTTTATTGATACAAAATATTTTAATCCTCAGATTGCAGATTTGATTTCTTCCATTATTATTTATTCTTGTGCCTTTATGTTCCTCTTTAAGACTCAGCTTTCTAAGCTGATTGATGGACGCAAAAAAAAGTCTGAGAAAAAACAAGCAGTGCCGGCTCAGGGCAAAGGAAAGTAGGAGGAGCTTATGTTATTGATTCAGTATACTTTGATTTATGCTTCGGTTTTGATTTTTGTTGCCTTTGGCGGTATGTTCAGTGAGCGCAGTGGTGTAATTAACCTTGGACTGGAAGGAATTATGGTAATGGGTGCGCTCGGTGGTGCCTTTGTTTTGTACTCGCTGCCTGTGGGAACCCCGGCTCTTGTGATTATTTTGCTCACGATATTAGCAAGCGTGCTCTTTGGAATGTTATATTCCCTTTTCCTGGCTGTGGCTGCAATTAATTTTAAGGCCGACCAGACTCTGGTGGGAACTGCCATGAACATGCTCGCGACAGCCGCTGCGGTTGTTATTGTTAAGGCTTTTAATAATGCGAGGTCTAATGGTACAAACCCTTCCGCAATTCTGGACTACATTCAGAACAGAAAGGTTTTCCTGATTGGTGACTTTAACATCTACATGATTCTGACAGTGATTCTTGTTGCTGTTGCTTATGTTGTTTTGAAGAAAACACGTTTCGGACTGCGTCTCATGGCTTGTGGAGAACATCCTCAGGCAGCAGACAGCGTAGGAATCAACGTTTACAAAATGCGTTATGCCGGCGTTCTGATTTCCGGCTTCTGTGGTGGAATTGGTGGAATCATTTATATTTCTGCCGCTAATTCACAGTGGGACTTTATGTACGGAGTTGCAGGTGCAGGCTTCCTTGCCCTGGCAGTTATGATTTTTGGTCAGTGGAATCCGTTACGAATTGCAGCAAGTGCGCTTTTATTCGGTGCCTTCCGTGCCGTTGCAGATACCTATTCAGCATTTGATGCATTGATTCATCTTGTTCCAGGTGATGTTTACAAGATGCTGCCTTATATTATTTCACTTGTTGTACTTGCCTTTACCTCACAGAAATCCCGCGCTCCAAAGGCCGAGGGTATTCCTTATGATAAGGGAACACGCTAAAAGAGATTGTAAATAAGAATATATTTGTAAAACAATAATTGAAAAATCTGATTGGCGGAGCGGGAGTGGGACACGAACTGCCTCTGAACGTCTTTGGCGCTTAGCCATGAAAAGAATCCGAGGATTTTTGCTTGCAAAAACCGCAGGATTCTTACAAAAAAACGTGAAGCGAGCATGTTCGTGTCACACTACCGCGGGAGCCAATCAGATTTTTATAGAATTCTGCAATACTACAATGTAAACTTAATGTATTAAATAGGTTTACAATGTAATACAAATCTGTTATATTCTCATCTATGAAAAATAAGAATGTATTAAAAATCTCTTTTATCGCGCTCTTTGCGGCGATTATTTGTGTTGGTTGTTTTATCAGAATTCCTCTTGG
>CAMNIU010000110.1 GCA_946540605.1 uncultured Treponema sp. | reverse complement strand
TTATTATCATCTTGTTTACAGACGTAAAGAAGATACCGGTAAATACGATTACAAAGTCATTACATTTACAATTGCAGACTTTGAGCGTGTAAAATTTGAATCTTCAATTACTGTGCCGGAGATTTCATATTTTGGTGGTGATAAGCTCACTGCAAATCTTTCTGCAGATTATCTTGCTGGTGGTTCGTTAGGTGGTGCTAATTACGAAGTTAGCTGGTACAAACAGGCAACTTCATTTAAAACTTCAGAGCCTGCGGCAAAGGGGTATAATTTTTATACGGGTGTATATCCGGATAGAATTTATTATTCTAATGATACAGGCAAACTTGGAGTGGATGGTACGGCAGCACTTTCCTGCGAGTCAGAAAAAATTACTGATGGTGCTCCATATCTTTATCATGTTGAGTCGGCTGTAACCGATGTTTCAAATCAGCGGATTGCAGCAAATAATAATATTTTTGTTCATCCGGCCCAGTTCTATGTTGGAATTGCAAAGGCCCGAAATATGAAAGGCTTTGCTAAGTCTGGTGAAAAAATCGAAATTCCATATATTCTTGTAAATACCGATGGAAAGATTTTGAGTGAAACAGATGTTCCCCTTAAAGTTTCTAATCTTGAATATTCTCTTAGCCATGAAGAATGGACAATGGTTCACGAGCAGAGTGTTGATGATACAATTTATACTCGCTATGAACGAAAAGATATAGAAGATGAAAAGGGAAGTCTTAAAGCGCTTTCAAATGGACTTCTTCCAATAACTCCAAAAGTTGCAGGCTGGTATACTCTTACAATTACAGGAAAAGACAGTTGTGGGAATAAGGTGCTTTGTAAGAGTGAGTTCTATGTAACAGGTAGCGGTGCAAGCTGGTTTGACCAGTACAATTCTAACTCACTTAATCTCACTCCAGATAAGTCTCAGTACAATCCGGGTGAAACAGCCCGAGTTCTTCTGGAAAGTCCGCTTCCTGCCGGAGACTATCTGATTACTGTTGAACGCGAGGGAATCTTTACAGAAGAAATCCGACACTTTGACAACAATGCAGAAGTTATTGAAATTCCGATTGCAGGAAATTATGTGCCGGTTGTTTATGTTTCAGTTTCTTCTTATTCAGAGCGTCACGGTGCGCCAACTCATGAGTACGGAGAACCAGACCTTGATAAACCAAAAGGTTATTATGGAGTTACACCTCTGTTAGTTAATCCTTACGTTCGTTCCTTCTCAGTTGCAATAGAATGCGACAAGCCAAGTTATAAACCGGGTGATACAGCAACAATTAAGTTTACGGCAACAAAGGGTGGAAAGCCTTACGAAGGTGCTGAGCTTACTGCAATGGCAGTTGATCGAGGAGTTCTGGATCTCATAAACTATCATGTTCCAAATCCAATTGATTTTTTCTATGCTAAATATAACTTCCCGCTTCGAGTTAATGGTGGAGATTCTCGTGCACTGCTTATGGATCCTGTAACTTACAGTGTAAAAAATCTCATGGGTGGTGATGCAGCTGATGATGAGAAAGAAGAGGAGCGAAAAGATTTCCGCCCGACAGCTTTCTTTGAACCGGTTTTGATTACAGATAAAAATGGTGAAGCTTCGGTTACATTTAAAATGCCGGATAGCCTTACAAGTTATCGCATTACAGCCTTTGGTGTAAAAGATGATTTGTTTGCTCTGCAGGAAGATGAAGTAAAAGTTCAGAATCCTATAAATATTCAGCAGGTACAGCCACGCCGCTTACGTGAGCGAGATACAGCAGAGTGTGGAGTTCTCATTACAAATCTTGGAAAAGACGGGCAGAAAGTAACTGTTAGTCTGGAAGTGCTGTCTCCAACACAGGATACAGAACAGGATAAACTTGAAGGGCGTAAAACAATTCCTGGTAAGGGGTTTGTAGATGGCGAAAGTTCTCATACAGTTTATGTGGCTTCAGGCCAGTCATCGGTAGTTTATTTTGATGTTGCTGCACAGACTGAAGGAACTATAAATCTTGTTTATACTATTAAGTCAGACTTACTTAACGAACGTTTGATTTCTCCAATCAGAATTGAGAAGACCTTTGTTTATGAAACTGTAACTATGACGGGTTCAGTTTCTGATGGCAAAAAATCATCTGAAAAAGAAAGTCTGATAATTCCTGGTTTTGCAAAAGAAGGTCGCGGAGATTTGACTTTTACTCTTGATGCAACTCGTCTTGGAGTTCTTGGAAGTTCGGTTAATTATCTTTTTGATTATCCATATGGTTGTCTTGAACAGCAGAGTTCTCGCATACTACCGTTAGTTAGTTTTGATAAGTATATTGATATCTTTGGACTTGATTCAAAAGTTGGAAATATAAAGGACTGTGTGTGCAGTTGGACAAAGAGTTGGAAAGACTACCAGCATAGTGACGGAGGTTTTGGCTACTGGCCGGATTCTCCATATTCTTCTGATTTTGTAAGTATGCGAATTCTTTATGTTTACGCTTTAGCAATGACACGTGGTTATAAACCGGAAGATATTCCAATTAATATTGAAGGGTTAAAGAATTATGTTGCAGCCGCAGTTAAATCATATAAGACCCGATATCCAGATTCGAATATATATGATTACGATAAAGCTTTGGGATGCTATATATTTAGTCTTTTAAAAGATAATTCTCTTGATTCATTTAGAGATGAACTTTACGAAAAAATTGATTCCATTACTCTTGATGCAGCTGCCTACCTTTCGTTAGCTTACTCAAATTCAGGTTCCGAAAAAGATTTTGATAAGGCAAAAACTATAAACAAAAAGCTTCGTTCTTATTTACAGCCTGTACAGCGAAGTGTAACTCTTTCTAAAAAGGCAGCGAGTGGATACTGGTTCTGCTATCAGAATGAAACAGTTCAATATGCTGTAATTCTTTCTGCTCTTGTTTCAGTTGATCCTAAAGACGAAATGATTGATAGACTGATTTACACATTACTTGCTAAACAGGCTAAGGGACACTGGCAGAATACAATTACAACAAGTACGGTTCTTGAATCAATTTATACTTATATACAAAAGCGTAATCTTGATGCAACTGATTTCACGGCAACTGCATCTCTTAATGGCAAACAACTTATGAAAGAAAGCTTTAAGGGAGTTGCATCTAAACCAAAGACCTTGCATCTGCCTTTTGAAGATGAGTTTGTTTCATCACTTGCTCGTGATAAAGCTATTCCAGTTGAGTTCCAAAAAGATGGAGAAGGTTATTTGTTCTATACAGTAGAAATGAAATATGCTCTTCCAGATGAAGCTCAGGCCGCCCGTGATGAAGGACTTAAGATTTCTTATGAGATTACAGATTTTGATACAGGTGAGTTAGTAAATGTTACTAAAGACACTTGTGACTTAAAACTGCAGACTGGTAAAATCTATAAGGCCAAAGTGTTTGTAGAAACTAACCGAACCCGTGAATATGTTGCTGTACGTGCACCAATTCCTTCGGGCGCAGAGGTACTGGATTCAACTCTGGTAACGACAGGTTCTGCAGCTCAGAGCGATTATTCACAAGACTGGCGAAGTCGTGTAAGTCACAAGAATATTACAGATAACGAGGTTCAGTTCTTCTGGAACGAAATGCATTCAGGAAGATACTTCTTTGACTTTACCTTCCGTGCAAGCCGAAGGGGTATTTATCCTACACCTCCTGTTCAGGGTGAGTGTATGTATGAACCTGAAGTGTTTGGACGCAGCGACGGCTATCTGTTTGTGATTGAGTAAAAAGATGGGCGTTCAAGGTCATTGCGAGTCTTGCCTCAAAGCCAGGCTAAGGGGCGGGACTAAGCAATCTGTTTTTATAATTTCGATAATTATTTTCATACTCTTAGTTCCTCCTCTGATTTTGCGCTTTATGCCATTTCCGGAGCTGGAGGAATTTTGTGCGCAGGAATATAGTTACCGGATTTACGACCGTCGCGGGGAGCTGATTCAGGTTACCCCGCTGAGTGTGGGTGGCAGGCGCGAATTTACTCCAATCAAAAAAATTCCAAAATCAGTACAAAAAAGTTTTATTCACCAGGAAGACAGGCGTTTTTATTTTCATCATGGTGTAGACTGGCTTGCAATTTTTAATGCCTTTATTCAAAACAAGCGTGCAAATAAAATTGTTCGCGGTGGTTCCACAATCACAATGCAGCTGGCAAAGGCTGTGAATCAGAATAACTCTCTTACGCTCCGCCGAAAACTCAAAGATGTTTTTTATGCCTACAGGCTCGAAGCAAAACTCAGCAAAAAAAAGATTTTAGAGTTGTATTTGAATTCAATTTATTTTGGAGCAAATTCTTACGGCATTACTTCTGGTGCCAGAACTTATTTTGGATGTAATCTCGATGAACTTTCTCCAGGTCAGATTCAGGTTCTTTCCATAGTTCCAAGAAATCCAACTTATTATAATCCTGTTGAACATAGCCGGCGTTTTAGAAATTATTCTGATGAAGCAGAGACAGCTGCAGGTTCTGCCCGTTATTTCCAGTATCCGTATAAAATGCCACATTTTGTCAATTATGTAATGCGTGAACAAAAACGTCTCAACAGTGCTGTTCACAGTTACAGGAAAACATTGAATTATGAGCGTCACACAACAGTGGATTTGGAAATTACGGAAATTTCTCAAAACTTTTTGCGGGATGCATTAGATCAGGCTCTAGGGTCGCGAATTACAAATGGTTCTCTTCTTCTACTAAATAATAAAGATGGCTCTGTAATTTCGTGGCTTGGTAACGGAGATTTTTTTGATAGTGACAATGGCGGGCAGATAGATGGTGTGCTTGTGGAAAATCAACCGGGCAGCTCTATGAAACCGTTTCTCTACGCGCTTGCACTGGAAAAAGATTTAATACAGCCATCCTCAGTTTTAGCTGATGTTCCAACTGAATTTGGAAATGAAAAATTATATATTCCTGAAAATTTTAATAATCGTTTTAACGGACCTGTTCGTACAAGAATTGCGCTGGCTTCAAGTCTGAATGTTCCTGCAGTTTCTATTTTGAATAAAGTAGGCGTTCAAAATTATCTGGATAAACTTTATGAACTGGGGTTTGAATCTCTGCGTCATGAGGGGCGTGGCCTGCAGGCTGATCTTGGACTCGCACTTGGAGCAGGTGAAGTTTCATTATATGAGCTGGTACCAGCCTTTAGTGTGTTTGTAAGAGATGGTGTTTTCTTGCCGTTGAAGTTTATAGATTCCCGGGTCAAGCCCTGCGACGTTTGCGAAGCAAACTCGGTCAAGGATGACAAATGCTCAAAAGTATATTCAACAGATACTGCCCGCATTATTTCTTCTATTCTTTCAGATAAAGGTGCCCGGGCTTTAGGCTTTGGTTATACTCAGACTTTTCAAACTGACTATCCTTCGATTTTTAAGACCGGAACTTCAAATCAGTATCAGAATATTATTGCTCTTGGTGCAACTGAGCATTATACAATTGGTGTATGGATGGGAAACTTTTCCGGTAATACCGTAATGGGAAAAACAGGTTCTTCGCTTCCGGCCTGGGTTGCTAAAAATGTTTTAGACAAACTTGAAGGTGCAGACAACAAAAAATATTCAGCGCTTTCTGATTTCCCGGAACCAGAGCACTGGCATAAAGAGCGCATCTGTTCCTTGTCTGGAATGAAGGCTGGAGAAAACTGCCGTTCGGTAGTTTCTGAATATGTAAAAGATGGCGTAAAATTAAATACCTGCGACTGGCACACAAAACTAAACGGAGAAATACAGACTGTGTATCCGCCGGAATATCAGCAGTGGCTAAGAAATAATCCGAACAAAGGACTGCTGAATTATTCTCAGGCTCAGCTTACAGTTATTACTCCAAAAAATGATTCATTATTTTTTTATAGTAGTCTTAATACAGATCAGCAGGCTATTCCACTTGAAGTAACGGGTGGTACAGAAGATGTTCTTGAAATCTTTTATGACGAAAAAAAAATCGCCACAATTAACCGGCCGTTTATTTATTCACTTCCGGTAAATCGTGGCGAACATTCATGCCGTGTTCATTGCGGCACAGAAGAACTCACAATATTATTTACTGTAAAATAGTGTCATTCCGAACTTGTTTCGGAATCTCAAAGGCATATGCTGAAACAAGTTCAGCATGACAGAGTTCTTAGCATTTCCACAGCTTGTGCAGGTTACAATACTCGTAAGCACTTACAACCTTTTCTCCATCAAGCAAAGCAAATTCTGCCTTTGGTTCATCTCCTGGTTTAAACTGTTTTTTCTGAATTCCCTTATCTGTAACGAGAACAACCCATTCAATAAAATGTTCAGGTAACATTGGATGAGTAACAGAGCCGACGCTAACAGTTACTTTATTTCCTTCTACATTTACAACCGGAACATGTTTTTCAACAGCAGCATCAGTTGTTCCAGGAACGAGCTCCAGCATTTCTTCACCACAACAAATAGTTGGAGCAACAGAATCTTTTACAATAACAATAATTTTTCCACAATGTTTACAATAGAAAAATTTAACTTCCATAATAAATATCCTCCTAACAGCAACAAAATTTTCTTTCTGAAGTGTTATAATATTAAAGGTACATTCAGAATATAGATTTGTCAAATAATGTTTTGTCATTTCATAGCTGAAAAACAAATTATTCTTTTCATTTTTTTCTTTTTTTGACATAATAAAGAAAAAGGATAAAGAGGTTATCGTTATGAGTGGTATTATTCAAAAACGTGCAGATTACATTTCCTGGGATGAATATTTTATGGGTGTTGCAAAGCTTGCAAGCCTGCGTTCGAAAGATCCTAATTCACAGGTTGGAGCCTGTATTGTCGGACAGGATAACAAGATTCTTTCCATGGGCTATAATGGCTTTCCTCGTGGTTGTTCTGATGATGAATTTCCATGGGCTCGCGAAGGTGATACTCTCGATACAAAATATGCTTATGTTACTCACAGTGAGCTTAACGCAATTCTGAATTATCGCGGCGGTTCACTCGAAGGCTCAAAGATTTATGTTACTCTTTTCCCTTGTAACGAATGTGCAAAAGCAATTATTCAGTCAGGCATTAAAACTGTAGTTTATGCAGAAAACAAATATGATGGAACTCCTTCGGTTGAAGCTTCCAAAAAACTGATGAATGCGGCAGGTGTACGATATTATCAGTATCAGCCAACTGGCAAAAAGCTGGAAATTAACGTATAACAACAAATGTGTAAAAATAATTTAAAAAACAATTTTCTTTTTATTTCTATTTTATTCGCAGGACTAATCTTTCAAAGTTGTAAGACTACCAGGTCAATTACAAAAGAAGCCTTTGCTCCAGACGCTCCGGATGATTCAACCTTTATTGTTGCCCACGATATTGTTTTTCCCGAAACTGACGGTGATTACAAATATATCTTTTTCCGTCTTTATAATCCGATTTACAAAAATCCGTTATACATTGCTAACCTTTTAAAAGGTGGAATTAATTCTACAAGAATGGAAAATGATCCTGAAGTAAGTCATGCCTCAATTAATTTTTCGCTGGATGATAATTATTATGGGCTTACACTTTGCGGTGGTGACAATCAGCTTGCAGAAGAAGAATGTGCAATTCCAGAAAATAATGAATACATGAAAAAATGTGATCCGGAAAAATCAGAACAGATTACATATGCACTAAAAGTTACAGAAGAAGAGTATGAGCGGACAAGAATGTTTGTTCAGACTTACGTAGAAAGAAATGATATAAGATATGCAACCGGATTAAACTTCAAGATTGCTTTATTCAGTATTAAACGTAAATTCTTTACTCCAAAAGAACGACAGGAATTTGGTTCGCTAATTTATCCTGACGGTGCCTGCAACAAAAAAGCAAATATTGTTTATAATGAACTGGAAAGTAATTTTGTCTGCTCAACTTTTATTGGTTATGTTCTATATAATAATGTCGAAAGCGTGAGCAAATTTTTTGATGAAAACAATATAAAATACGAATATCTTAATGTCGCTGATATAGGCCAGATTCCGGGCATTGTTCCAATCTTCTATTCAAACTGGGATAATTATGGAGAAGCGGCACGTGCCTTTGTAAAAGAATATCCTGAATTTGCAGAATACCTTAAAGAATAGTCAAATAACAAAGTTTTAGTATTATTAAAGTTTTTAAAATTGACTAAATATTTCCAAATCATTATTCTTTTGTCATTATGATTATAGATTTCCACTGTCACATATATCCTGCAAAAATTGCAGAAAAAGCTTCTAAAAGCGTCGGCGATTTTTATAATTATCCAATGAAATATCATGGAAGTCCCGAAGAGCTTTTGGAAAGCGGTTCAAAAATTGGTGTTTCAAAATATGTAATTCTTCCTGTTGCTACTAAGGCAATGCAGGTTGAACCCTCTAACAATTTTACAATTGAACAGTGCGAGGAACATCCTGAGTTTATTGGCTTTGGAACCATGCATCCTGATTATGATAATTATGAAGCTGAGCTGCACCGGATTAAAGCTGCCGGTTTACGTGGAATAAAACTGCATTCTGATTTTCAGAAGTTCCAGATTGATGCGGCTCGCATGGACAGCGTTTACGACCTTATGACTGATTTGGACATGCCTTTGATTATGCATGCGGGTGACTATCGCTATGATTTTTCCGGACCTCGGAGAATTTTGAATCTGCATAAAAAGCATCCTAAGCTCACTCTGATTGCGGCTCACTTTGGCGGTTACACAGAATGGGACGAGTCTATGAAGTGGCTTGTTGGCGAGGATATTTATTTTGATACTTCTTCTACTTTGGAATGGCTTGCGTTAGATAAGGCTAACGAGATGATTCGTGCCCACGGTGTAGAAAAGTTTTTGTTTGCATCTGACTTTCCGATGTGGGACCACGAAGAAGAACTTGAGAGATTTAACAAGTTAGATTTAACTAACGAAGAACGTGAAATGATTTTCCACACAAATGCGGAGAGACTTCTGAAATTGTAAAAATGTCGTCATTGCGAGGAGCGTAGCGACGTGGCAATCTACAATGGATTGCTTCGCACTACGTGCTCGCAATGACGGTATATATCATTGACTGTAAATTAATTCTACTATAAAATATATCTATTAACATTGAAAATCTTTTTATTGATATGGAGTAAAATCAATGGCAACAAAGTATGTTTACTTTTTCGGTAACGGCGACGCTGACGGCGATGAGTCAATGCGCGCTGAACTCGGTGGTAAAGGTGCAAACCTTGCTCAGATGGCAAAGAAACCTTTA
>CAMNIU010000109.1 GCA_946540605.1 uncultured Treponema sp. | reverse complement strand
CATAACTTCAGTTGCCAGCTTAAGCCAGCTCTGAACCTCGATATTGTATTTTGAACAAAGGTTAGCAATTTCTTCATTATTAATAAGGCCAGCAAGCGGAGATGCTTCCAAGAGCTGTAAATCTTCAGCGATATTCTCGATAGAATTTTCTTCTGCTTCTTCTTGTACGACTCCTGTATAACCAAACTGTGACAAAAGTTCTGGAGAAAGGAAGCTTGCCAATGAACAGTTGTATTCTGCTTCTTCCTTCTGATTTACTAGGGGTTCTTTTGATGGATTGATGTATTCAAAATTAACTTCGAGGCTTTCTGTGCAGAAAAGCTTATGAAGAATGCGGGCCGTGTTGTAAGAATCGCTCAAGGCTGTGTGAACCTGGCCTTTGTACTCCATCTGAAGAAGCCGCATTGCAGATTCCAGGCCAACTGATGTCTTTGATGAAATAAGCTTTCCAAAGATATCCTGCAAATCTACAAAATCCTGCAAGGTTGCAAAAAGGTCGTAACGATGCTTACCCTTTGCCTCAAGCTCGCTCCAGAGCTGATTAAAATCAGACTTGCTCCAGCAGAAGGTTGTGATATCCCCTTCACCACGCCAGTAACAGAACTTGTCGAAAACCGTTATAAAGTCATCTGCCTTTTCGAGCTTCTGATTTGAAATGCCTGTAAGCTGATTAATCCATGGAGTAACTGAACTGTAAACAGGCTTTACATAAGAAGAAAACTCGCTGAGCAGGTTATAGTTTTCGTCCAGCAATACTGCACCAAACTGAATAACTTCGCCGTTTGCTCCTGGAACACAGCTTCTTTGTGATGCTGTAAACTCTGTCATTTCAAGGTCGATGCATACAAAGCGTTTAGCTGGTGCTTTGTGTTTCTTAGAAGCCTTCGGCAGCTCCTGCTTGATTCTATTCAAATCAAGTTTATAGGAATAAGCATTTGATACATCCATAACGTCGTTTTTCTTCATAAACAGCCCCCTTTTTCAGCTTTCTGATTTACATTATAAAACGCAAGGGTGCCATTTAACGGCATTGTGATTACAAAAATTTTGACTCAAAAACATCAAAATTTTTTGTATCACTTCTGCAATAAACCGCAAATTCTACAATTTCAAAATTATAGTTACGGATTAATGAAGCAAAAATGTCAGAAACAATTTCCGGTGGATTACAGAAGGCTCCGCAACCAAAGGCTCCTAGAATCAACACTTCCACCTTTTCCTTTGCAGCTACATCCAAAATCCTTTTGATTCTTTCGGTCATAATGTGACGATACTCATTCTCATCATAATGAAAGGCCAACACTGGGGCTGCACAAACAATTACGTCTGTATTAAACCATGTATCTTCTTCCTTCAGTTTTGGAATTGATTCATCGGTTTTGAATACGGTAACTCCAGGAATATAAATCAGATCATCACTTCCCATATCATTTATTTCGCCATTTTCATATTCCAGGATATGCTTTTCATAGAATGCTTTTGATTGAGTTTTTAGACATGGATACAAAGTTGAAATCCTGCAGATTGATTCTTCTTGCGCACCTGCAGACCAGGGAGCTCCACCCATACTGTGATTATTTGCAAAGTCCAGACAACAAACTTTCTTTCCGGCATATTTTTCTGCTGCTTCAAAAGTTCGCTTTTTAGAAACGATGATTTCCATTTCTGGATTTGCTTTTATATCTCCAGCATCAAAAGCATCCGACTGATAAACCACATATTCATTTCTAATAGAATTAGCAATGGAATCTTTTAACGATTTAATATGATCACACATTTTCATTGTATCATCCATCACATTTCTGTTAATTTCTCTATAATTAATAAATCCTTTCATATTTATACCTCCAATTTCTTTGCCGGAAGCTGATGCTTATCAAACTCCTTCATAACTTCATGCATGTCGGATTTAGTAAGTTCTATTGCCCAGACCTTAAACTGTTCTGGTAATCCATAAAATGCCTCTGCCATTCCTGTTGCAATGTCAGTAAGAGTGTCACAGTCACCGCCGAGGCTTACAGCAGTTCTGATTACATCTTCAAAGCTGTTGCCTTCGAGGAAAGCTGTGATTGCCTCTGGAACAGTTTCCTGGCAGCTTTCAACATGATGATAGTTCGGGCGGATTTCATCGCAAGTACGGCTTAAATCGTAACCAAACTCTTTTGTAATGTATTCTTTGATTTCTGACTTGAACTTACCATTTCGTGCCAACCAGATTACTGAGGCTGTCGCTTCTGCTCCCTTAATTCCTTCTGGATGATTATGAGTTACTTCTGCTGACCAGCGTGCTACCTCGCGTGTTCGTTCCAGGGTCTCAAACAACCAGCCTACTGAACTTACTCGCATTGCAGAACCGTTTCCCCAGCTGTTATATGGCTTTGTATTTTCCATTGCGAGCCAACAATAGAATTTTCTACCATAACCTGCATGAGGATATTTGTGTCCCCAAAGCTGCATGCTGGTTATCATGGCTGTTTTCATAGTGTTTTCATCTGCATCAAGTCCTGCCTTTAAGATTCCATCGCAGATTGCTATTGTCATTACCGAATCATCTGTAAAACGTGGATTCTTACAAAAAAGTGGAAACTCCTTTGTTTTGTTTCCCCTATCAAACTCATATGGCTGACCAATTATGTCGCCTAAAATTGCTCCGTACATGTAAACCTCCTGCTGAGCCTCTCTTGTGCTCTGTTCTATGAGGTAACTATAGCTTGAATCTCATATCCGCGGGTCGCACGTTTGGCGACTCTTTGTTTTTTTGCAAATTTTTCGTGTTTAGTCGTTAAAACAAGGTAAATCCATTTGGAATAATAAAGAATCAACCTGCATAACATCATAAATTTTCTGAGTCACGCAATACTTCACAACAGTATCAAACATATCAGAAGGATTTAAGGCAAAATTAGCCGTAGCAAGAAAAGTTTCATATTCCTGTAAATCCAGCTCTA
>CAMNIU010000108.1 GCA_946540605.1 uncultured Treponema sp. | reverse complement strand
TTCAAAGATTTCGTCTTTAGACATGATAAAACCCCTATATTATTTTTTCTGCGCTGAAATATATTCAGCCAGCGCATTTACTGAAGCAAAATATTTTTTGTTGTCGTCACCTTCTGTTGAATATTTGAGTCCAAATTTCTTTTTAAGCGCAACGCCAAGTTCAAGAGCATCAATTGAATCGAGCCCCAGTCCTTCTTCAAAAAGAGGATCCGAATCAACTATATCTTCCGGCGTAATATCTTCAAGCTGAAGAGCGGAAATAATTGTCTCTTTAATTTCTTTCTTTAATTCGTCCATTGTATGTAACACCTCAAACCATTGAATCTGTTATATATAGTTGATACTTTTCACAAAATTATAGTGAATCATAAAGAAAAATACAATACACCTTTGAAATCCTAAAAGAACGGTGCATTATTTTAGAAAATTTTACTGTTTTATGTAAAACGTTACACTATTTTCAAAAACTGTACTAACTTGAAAAAAAAGGGCGTAAAAGATAGTATATGATAGAAGATTATGAGAAATTTATACATTTCTAATATAACAGCATGGGCTCCAGGACTTGGCTCTGACAACACTTTATGGAACGAATGGGCTAACGACAATGCTTCTATAGAACTCACTAATGAGAGCCCTAAGCTTGAATACACAGACCCGCTGTTCAGACGCAGACTTTCTCAGATTACAAAGATGACTGTTCATGTTATTCATGGAGTGCTCGAACAGTCGCATATCAGTAAAGAGACCAAACTTATTTTTATGTCTTTGCGCGGAGAAATTGCGAGAACTCTTTCGGTAACTAAAGGGCTTGTTCAGGACAATATGATTTTACCGGCAGGTTTTTCGCTTTCGGTTTTTAACACTCCGATTTCTTCTGCTACACTTGCCTTTGGTCTTAAGGGCGGATATTCAGTTATCTATCCATCTGAGAGTGATTTTTCACAGGCATTTAAGGCTGCTGTTGCACCAGTTCTTGCCGGTACTGAAAAGGAACTTATTCTTGCTTATGCAGATGAACTTGTTCCAGAAGCTTATGGTGATAAACGCCCCGCAGAGAATATTCCTCTGGCTTATGCCTTTGTAATAAGTTCAGAGAAAAAAGATAATTGTATTTGCATTGAAGACTTTTCTGACCTGGGAAAGTCCCCTGTAGATTTTTTGAAATTCCTATTAAAATAATTAACAAATTGTTATATAGTTATGTGCAGGATGGATTATGAGTAAGAATGAAATCAGCTATAAAAGCAAGCTTCCTAAAATCAAAAATATCTTTTCATATACCTATTTTTGTATTTCAAAAATTATAGCACTTGTGTGCTTTGGAATTGGTGCAATAATCCTTGGACTTTTAGTTTTTCCATTCATTCGTTTGTTCACCCTTCATAAAAAAGATTTTGGAATTATAGCTCGCGCATACGTTTCTCACACTTTCCGCGTTTTTTTAGGCAACCTGGATATCTGCAAAACTTCTGTATTAAGAGTAGAAGATAAACAGGCATTCCGTAATATTCACAGCAAAATCATTATTGCAAATCATCCTTCATTGCTGGACTTTGTTTACATAATGTCGCTTGTACCAAACTCAACTTGTATTGTACGTGGCAGTCTTACAAAAACTCCGCTGCGTGGAGTCATTAAGCAGGCATATATTACAAACACTACAGAGTTTGATGATGTACTTGTTGAGTGTAAAAAACTTACCGACAAGGGCTGTAACGTAATTGTCTTCCCAGAAGGAACCCGCTCCCCACGTATTGGCCGCAACAATTATAAAAAGGGTGCTGCACGCATAGCACTTTACTGTGGCTGCGATGTACTTCCTCTTTTTATTGGTGGAAGCGATAAATACGGGCTTGGTAAAAAAGATCCTCTGTGGTCTTATAATCACGTAGAAAGATATCTTTTTGATATAAAGATGCTGCCGGAAATTAAGCTTGAACAGTTTAAGGGACTTTCAGACACAATTGCCGCAAAACATCTTACAGAAGAGATGGAAAGAGTTATTCGCAATGCAGGCGACGAGTATGCAAAAACGTATACTGGGCTTACTTTGAATAATTATTAGTGTCCCAGTCATTCCGAACTTGTTTCGGAATCTATTAAAAGCCCCTGAAACAAGTTCAGGGTGACAATTTTTTAATAAAATAAGTGACACAATCTCCCTTCTCAACTGTTAAACTTAATGACAGGAATAATTGTACAATGAAAACTTTGTCGATGGATGATTTTGATAATCTATACCGCCAGTACGGACCAATGGTACTCAGACGCTGCCGCTTTATTCTAAAAAATGAAGATAAAGCTCTGGATGCCATGCAAGATGTTTTTGTGCGCCTTATTGAAAGAAAGGAAAAAATTAGCAACGTATGTTCAAGCCTCCTTTACACAATGGCCACAAATGTCTGTCTTAATAAAATTAGATCAGATAAACTTCGAAACGGCCCTGAATTTGATGTAATTGCAGAAATAATAGAAGACAGTGCAAGTGCAGAAGGAACCGAAAAAATTGAAACTTCGATTCTTCTGGACTGCATATTTTCTGAACGCGACACCAAGGATAGACAGATTGCAATTTTACATTATGTAGACGGTTACACTCTTGAAGAAACATCCAAAAAAATGAAAATGTCTGTTTCCGGAATTAGAAAGCGTCTGGAAAAACTTAAAGAATACGCTACCGCAAAGGTATCATAGGAGGAAGGTATGGCAATTCCAACTAGAATTTTAGAGGAAATCAAAAACTCTGA
>CAMNIU010000107.1 GCA_946540605.1 uncultured Treponema sp. | reverse complement strand
CGGTCCTGAAATAATCGGTGTGAGGTAATAATCAGTGCTTCCGAGAATCATCTGGTAAAAAGTTCCGTAACTGATACCGATTTTTGCCTTTAGGGAAAATCCGTTGTCCTTTTCATTTACCTGATTGTAGTTGTCGCAGAGGCCTTTTAAAGTTTGAATTGCACCAAGTGCCCGCTGAATATTTGCTGACGGAGGTTCATCCTTTCCCTGATCAAAGGTGATTAAGAGTGAGTCACCTGCAAACTGGAATATTGAACCGTTAAAGCCCCGAACGGCTTCTGTCATTACCGAATAGAATTCTGAAAGGGTTTCGGAAAGATCTGCAATGTCCTTGTTTTTGTTGAGATAGGTAAGGGCTATTGTGGTAAAACCGATGATGTCAAAATAAACGACGCAGCCTTTTAATTCGACTACGCGTTCATCAAAAACTTTGTCTTTTATAAGTCCGATTTGTTCAGAAACACGGCACGGAATATACTGTGTTAATCTGTGGGTTTGTTCCGGTGTCGGAGATTCTGTGCTTTTTACCTGAATATTCATGCTGATAAAGTCTTTCCTGATGTATTTTTATTGATAACATTATATAACAGGTATGAATTTTATGAAAGAAAAAACTTAAGTAATGTTGAAAAAAATTAGTGGAATTTTAGTATTTTATTAGGGGCGATAGGACTTGCAATTCAGGCTCGGCAATTTTTGATTTTGAAGCAGGAAAAACAGTTAAGATACCACTATAATGTTGATATTTATTTACAAATATTCGAATTACGTATATAATTATAGATGTTATGGGAAAGAATGCAGTTGTTTTATTGCCTTCTGTTCAGAAGGTTCTAACAGAATTAGGTGAAAATATCAAACTGGCTCGTTTAAGAAGAGGTTTATCAAGTGAACTTATCGCAGAACGGGCTGGAATTAGCAGAGCTACACTTGTAAATGTTGAAAAAGGTTCACCGTCAGTTGCAATGGGTATATATATGTCGGTTCTTAATTCATTGGGACTTGAAAAGGATATGCTGTTAGTTGCAAAAGATGATGAATTAGGCAGAAAATTGCAGGATTTGAAGCTGGTTACAAGGAAGCGCGCGCCTAAGGATAAAAAGGACAAATAAATGAGTAAAAACATTTTTGTATATGGTGATTGGGAATCTCTGGTGCAGCCTACCCTTATAGGTGTTTTAAATGTTGATTTGCTCAAGGGAAAAGAAATCTTTTCATTTGAGTATGATACAGAATGGTTACAAACGCAGCAGTTCTCTTTTTTTGATCCGGATTTACAGTTATATAAAGGTCGTCAGTATACACAGCAGAACAAAGAATTGTTTGGATTCTTTACAGATTCTTGTCCAGACAGATGGGGTCGACTTTTAATGACTCGCAGAGAAGCCATTGAGGCAAAAGAAGAAAACAGAGCTCCGAAGAAACTTATGGAAAGTGATTTTCTGATTGGAATACAAGATATTTCCAGAATGGGGGCATTAAGATTTAAGACTGAACTGGATGGCCCTTTTTTAGCAGAGGATTCTAAGAACTCAATTCCAATATGGACCTCAATACGTGAACTCGAACAGGCTTCATATCTTTTGGAAAAAGAAGATATTACTGTTGAAGAAGAAAAGAAAAAAATACAAATGCTGATTCAACCAGGCTCTTCGTTAGGTGGAGCACGCCCAAAGGCAACCGTACAGGCTCCTGATGGCAGTTTATGGATTGCAAAATTTCCATCAAGACATGATGAATTTGATTCCGGTGCCTGGGAAATGGTAACACATGAATTAGCGACCTTATGCGGATTGAATGTTCCTGAAGCTAAATGTGAAAAATTTTCTAAAAACGGAAGTACATTTCTTATTAAGAGATTTGACAGAACATCAGAGAATAAACGCATCCATTTTATTTCAGCAATGACGGCTCTTGGCAAGATTGACGGAAATAATGCTCAGGATGGGACAAGCTATCTGGATATAGTTCAGTGCATACAGCAGCAAGGTTCAAAGCCAAAAGAAGACCTGCTTGAACTGTGGAAAAGAATTGTGTTCAGTATTGCTGTTACGAATACGGATGATCACTTAAGAAATCACGGATTTTTGTTTGATCAGAAGGGATTAAGACTTTCTCCTATGTATGATGTAAATCCAAATCCGGATGGAGTTGGATTGACTCTGAACATTGATGATATAGATAATTCCCTGAATTTTGATGTAGCAATTAATGTAGCGAAATATTTTGAGATAAAAAAGGATGAAGCTGCAAAAATTGCAGATGATATAAAGCAGAATATAAGGCAATGGGAGTCAGTTGCAGAAAAAGTCGGGATTTCTCGTTCCAATATGATGCGCATGGAGAATTGCTTTAACTTTTAAAGAATTGTGCTTCCAGTTCGTGACAGATAGTCGCCATCCCTGGCGCCTTTTCCTCGCACCTGCTCGGCGCTCATTCCGGTTCAAGTACTGATTTGAGCAAAAAAAAGCACTCCCTGCAGGAGTGCTTTGAGTAGGGGCGATAGGACTTGAACCTATGACATACGGAATATGAGTCCGGTGTTCTA
>CAMNIU010000106.1 GCA_946540605.1 uncultured Treponema sp. | reverse complement strand
GGTGTTTTCAAAGGTTTCTACAAAGACAAGAATACAGGAATAGGCTGTTTTGGTGCAGCCGGGAAAAATGCTCTTACAAGAATATTTGGAAAAATAGAATTGAAAGAACCTGTTTTAAGTAATTTCAATTCATCATTAAAAATCTATCAGAAAGATACAGTTGAACTTTCAAAAGAATTAAAAAATCTTGATATTGCTTATCTTGATCCGCCATATAATCAGCATCCATATGGTTCAAATTATTTTATGCTTAATCTAATCATAAAAAATAAATTGGATGTAGAAGTAAGTAAAGTAAGCGGAATCACGCAAGACTGGAATCGCTCAGCTTTTAACAAGCCCTACTCAGCATTGAAATCAATGGAGGAAATAATTGCAAACTTGTCGAGCAAGTTCGCAATTATTTCATATAACTCTGAAGGTTTCATTAGTTTTAATGAAATGTCCGAAATGCTTAAAAAATACGGAAAAGTAAAGACTGTAGAAATTACATACAATACATTCCGTGGAAGTAGAAATTTAAGAAGCAGAGATATTCATGTTTCAGAATATCTTTTCGTTCTAGAAAAATAGGAGTTTACTATGAGTCAGCATGACAGTTTAAGAGAGCGAACTGAACAGCATAAGCCCAAGAATGAAAAATCAAAACAAGATGATAAAGACGTTTATAAATCTATGGCAATGGTCATGGATTATCTAAAAAATAAAAAAGAATTCGCAACATATTTTAGTTCAGATTGTGATTTGGAATTCTCCCATCAGATAGAAGTAAACTACATGATGGATTTCATAAAAAGAAAAGGTGTCCGCAAGGAATTCAATTATGAATTTGCAGACAGAACTATTATTCCAGATGGAGGAATACTCTATCTGGTAAAAAATGGAGAAAAGTTTCCTCTTGTAATTGCGGAAATAAAACGGCAGGGAACAAATAAAGAACGCCTGCAAGAAGGAAAAGCAAAACAGGCAACAGGAAATGCCATTGAAAGACTTGGAAAAAATCTTATTGGGATTCGTACAATGATGAACTATGAAGAAATTACACCATTTGTCTGTTTTGGCTGGGGGTGTGATTTTGCCTTAGATACAGAAGAAACAGGTACAGTTCGTTCAAAAGTAGTAATGATGAATGAATTCTACAATTTAAATCAAATTTATGTATACAAAAAGGAAGGAAATGCAAATGTAAACTCATTTGCCCCTGTTTCAATGTATTTCAGAGAAGAGCCATGGTCTGTTACAGAAATGTTTGATATAATGAAAGAAATAGCCGAAACTTCAATAAGGTATTATTTGTACTGAAATTGCTTGTACGCGGCAGTCGGTGCTGCCGCTAAATGAAATATTTTTGTAGTAACAAGGCATAACAAAGGTTCGTAGCCGACAGCGGGTCAAGCCCGCTGCGGTACAACCAGTTGTTATGTGGACGCCCGCACTGGGGCGCTCTTGGAGTAAAAAAAATGAAAAAAGCTATTTTTATAATGCTGGCTTTCTTTATAACATCTTTTGCGTTTACCCAAGAATATTTATATAAAACAAACAAAGACGGTTGTTATTATAAATATGACAAAAGTACAATTTATTATTATTCCCAAAGTAATCAACATTATGAAAAAGATATGAATGTCAACATATTTGCTTATAAATTTTTGCATGACGGATCTGATAAGGTTATTGGTTTGGTCGATGAAACAAAAGAATTGTATATTGATTTTGATGATATTAGTTTTACAAATTCATCGACTTATCTTCCAGAAGTATTGCTGAAAGGAGAATGGATACATTCATATTATTTTGATGCATTAAAAGCAAAAAATCCTGAAATAATTTTACAGCACGAACCCTGGTGGGATGAAAGAAAAGGCTGGAAACCTGATCCATATGGAGAATATCCTTTGTCATGGGGAGAAGAATTTGAATTTAATTACGGTGCATATTATTTCACAAAATTTACATTCTGCAATGGCAATGTATATTACTATATAGATAAGATTCAAAAAAAAGGTGATTATTATTACATTACATCAAAACGAAGGAATACATCAGAATGGGATGAAAAGGAGCGAAAAGAATATCTAAAATCATCGGATTATGGAAAAATAAAGCGCTTTTCAGAAATTGATTTAATCATAAAGCTTGATGGTGAATACATGGATGTTTACCTGAATTCTACGGATAATCATTTGGGAACATACTGTTATGCAGATTCAGAAACTGTACGTCAACTTTGTTTTTTTGCCAGGGTCAACGATAATCTTCCTGTGAGTTATAATAATATCAGATATCCAAGCCACGCAGACGGAGCTTGTGATTATGACGGAACTAAAACAGCCAAAACAGAAAAATCAAAGACTGTCACTGAAAGCCTAAAACTCCGCTCCGGCGAAGCAACATCATCAAATGTAATAACTGTAATGGCAGCCGGCACAAAAGTAAAAATCATTCAACTTGGAAAAACCGAAACAATCGACGGTATAAACAGCAACTGGGTAAAAGTTGAAGTTCAAGCGAATGCAAAAGATAGAGATGGCAAGCCTATAAAAAAAGGTACTATAGGCTGGTGCTATGGTGGTTATTTGAAGTAAAATATCACATAACAAAGGTTCGTAGCCGACACAGACTCAAGGCCTGTGCGGTTTAACTCATTGTTATGACGACAGGCCACTGGCCTGCTTTTTTTAGGAAGGAATAATGAAAAAAATACTCTTTCCATGTCTATTTTTGTTGTGTGGCACTCTATTTGCCCAGAACTATTATGAAATTCCATATGTAGGAAAAAGTTCTAAACTTACAAAACTGACTCTTGAAGAAGAAAATAAGTTCGTTAAGGAAAATTCAATAAAAAGGATTTATGAAGTTCCAAAACTAGAAGAGAAAGATCATTATGGATTTTTTACTGAAGAAGAAGATTCTGTGCTTTGGAATCATGACATATATGCAGAATTAATGGGATGCTATAGAGAAGATATTCCAGATGAAACAGGAAATTTTGTATTGTCTGTATACAGAATAATGTATGACTTTAAGACAACAACAAATCTTAATCTTAATGAAAATGATAAAACAGAACGAAAATGTTTAGGACAAATTCTGTATGTTCCATCAAATGGAAAATTTATTCAGTATGATAAATTGATATATTTTAGTGATGTAAGATTTAAGGGCTTACAAAGTACAATTGGCGTAGAAGCAAATAATTATCAATTTAGGATTTGTGGAGAGAATGTTTTTGTATTTAAAACAAAGTTATGGATAACACATTCAACTCATGGTTTGGATGAAGAAACTATGACATATGAAATGGATCGACAGAGTGAAAATCTTATTTTCAGAATGGGTATTAATAATCTAATAGATAAAACTCCAGTCTGTGAAGTAAAAGTTGATTATCCATTAATTGATTCCAATAACCCGTTTAAATATTCCATCCAGAATGCTTTCGATGGTGATCCTTCAACAAGTTATGTTGAAGATAGTGAAAACGATTTATTTGAAATTAATATTGATTTTAAGAATTATTCAAGTATACATAAAAATGAGATAATTGATGAAATTCAATTAATAAATGGATATGCATCTAATAAAGAACTATATCTCCTGAATAATAGGATTAATGCTATACAATATGACTGGAAAAATGAAACAACACCTATCCTTTTTCATTGTAAAGATAATGAATTAACCTTTCAAAAGATTTCTCATTTTAATTCGAACCCTGGCTGGCTTTGGTTTGAGATTACAGCAGTATATCAAGGATCAAAATACTCAGATACATCTTTAAGTGAATTAGATATAAAATTTCGAAAATCTGGTTGGCTTTTCGGAGGTAATTAAATTGAAAACTATCAATCTTACAGTTCCTTTTTTCAGTCAGCGTGATGTGAATAAGGAATATTTTAGAAAGCAAGTCAAGCTTGCTTTCTAAAATGAAATTTAACTTTAGGGTAAGGCAAGGTAGCTGTAAACGCGGCTTTACGCCGCTCAAAAAATAAAGAAGCATACGCTTCAAATGGTTGTACAGAATCTTCTTAAATAATAAATGATTTAAGGTATATAATTCTGTATAAGAAATATTTTTGTCATAACAAAGGTTCGTAGCCGACAGCGGGTCAAGCCCGCTGCGGTACAACCAGTTGTTATGTGGACGCCCGCACTGGGGCGCTTTTTGGAGGAGAAAAAAAATGAAAAAAGTATTTATTCTATTAATTGGATTTTCATTATGTTT
>CAMNIU010000105.1 GCA_946540605.1 uncultured Treponema sp. | reverse complement strand
GGTTCATATTGATGCTAACGTGCCTGAGATTCTGAAACAAGTTCAGAATGACGGGGTGAAGAATACCTTTGTTCAGACAACAAATTATGTGAGCATTGAGGCTCCTCATTTTGTTCATTCAAACGGCTTTGATTTGCTTGAAGGTTACGGAAAGACTCTTGGTGCAGTAAAAGCTGCCGCAACAACTGAAAGCTTTGCTCCAGATGCAAAGGATGCACCTTTTGTTGAGTACGCTTTTGCCCTTACTCCGGATTTTGTTGAAAAGACAGGCGGTGTTATGGCTTTTGACTTCTACATCAATCCGTCAAATCCGGCTTATAAAGATAACAAGCTTCAGTTTGTTGCAGATGTTAATGGTGAAAAAATCTTAAAAGATGCTGTTGATCCTGAAAAGTTTGCTGTTGGTGATAATCAGTTCCCATGGGGTGAAGATATTCCTAACAATATTCGAATTGCAACAGTTTATGCAGATTGTCATGCCGGATTGAATTCTGTAAAACTGAGTCCTGTAACTCCAAACATCGTTCTTGAAAAAATCGTAATTCACGAGGCAAACAAGACGATGCCAAAATCTTATCTTGGTGCACCAGAGACTTACAGAATTAAATAGAAGTTTGTTAGCAACGACTGACTTTTTTTGATTTACAGTGACATATTTGAAACCTTCATCTGTTGAATTATTAAGTAGACTTTTATCTATAGAGGGTGTAAACTTTCTTAGGATTCAAAGCTTTTATAAAAATAATTGACCGATGGAGGTTTTTTTTATGAAAAAGATTCTTTTTGCTATGATTTTATCACTGTTTATTTTGCCGGCTGTTTTTGCCTCACCAGATGAATATGAAGTTACTAATAGATCTGATAAGATTTTTGGTGTTGCACCTGGCGTTCGTTTTTCAGTATTAGGTGTAGAACCTACTGTTGCTTTGAATATTTATAATCTTGAACTGGAAGGTGCATGTGCATTCAGCAGTGGTTTGGATGGAAAAAAGTTTGGAGTTGCTCCTTCGTTTTCTGTTGCCTATAATACAAACCCCTTTGAAAAAGGAACTTCTGCTGTATTCGGTCTTGAATATATGTATCTGACTCCATCTTATACAAATATGTTGAACAAAACGGTTGAAAAAAATAATACTATTGAAGATGAAGATGAACTTCCAGGTGTTCATAGCCTTTCTTTGTTCTATAAGGGAACCTATAATTTTAATAAGGTCTTTGGACTTTTGTGGAGAGTTAAGCTTCCTGTTATGATTATGCCTGCAGAAAGGGTAGAGGGTGATATTCAGAATTTGAACATAACTAATTTTCCTGGCTTCCTAGGCTGCACGTTGATAGGTTTCTGTCTGACTAGTGTTGGTGTAAGATTTGTATTCTAACAAAATTTTGATATATTTTTCCTTGTAACTTGACTGAGTTTTTATTATTTTATAGATATGAGCAACTATTACGAGACACTTGGTGTAGCAAAAACAGCCACAGCAGACGAAATAAAAAAAGCTTACAGAACCCTTGCATTTAAATACCATCCGGATAGAAATCCGGGCAATGCTGAAGCCGAAGAGAAATTTAAGCAGATAAGTGCCGCATACGATGTACTTGGTGATGAAGCTAAGCGCAGACAGTATGATATGGGCTATTCTACAGATAGTTACTCAAGTTCATCTGCAGGAAATCAGCAGTATCAGCGACAGTACCAGTATACTTATTCAAATCCTTTTGGTGATGATAATTTCTGGGAGTGGTTTAATAGTGCACAATTCCGTTCTAGAAATCAACAGACTCAGAACACAAATAGTTATTATAATCAATATGATTATTCAAACCGCACGTCAAATGAGCCGGAAACTAAGCGAGATTATTTTTCAATGCTTTTCTTAAAAGCAATACAGACTTTTGTAGGTTTCACTTTCTTCAGATTTTCATGGATAATAATTCCATTCGGTCCAATAATCTGCATCGGCGTAATTGTGAATGGTATAAGCGGCGTAATAAAAGCCTTGAAAGGCCTGTTCCGTTCTTCACGAAAAATATAATTTTCTGGAGACACGAAGAATTATATTTAATCACTTTTATTGAAAATCTGACACGTAGTGAAAAAAAGACCTGCGACAACATCATTCCCGTTGGCGCAGGTCTTTTTTTCACGAAAGTGGCAGATTTTAGGAACTAGATCATACCAATATAATACTTCTTCTTACCACGACGGAAAATTATAATTTTTCCTTCGAGTGCCATATCTTTGGTGATTACTTTTGTTTCGTCAGTCACAACTTCACCATTAATAGAAATAGCGTTGTTCTTAATGAATTCACGGGCTTCACGTTTAGAGCTTGCCATGCCGTTGTTTACAAGCACATCAACGAGAGGAAGTTCTTCTGTGAACTTAAAGTTTGGAACTCCCTTAAGTCCCATAAGAATATCATTTACAGAAAGACCTTTGAATTCACCCTTAAAGAGTTTTTCAGAAACCATAACGGCATTATCAGCTTCTTCTTTTCCGTGGAGGTCTTTAACAACTTCCCAGGCAAGAGTTTTCTGAGCAATACGTGTTTCTGGAGCGGCCTGCTGCTGAGCGTAAACATCTTCAATCTGTTCTTTAGAAAGGAAGGTGAATACCTTAAGGTAGTCGAGAACCAGGTTATCATCTGCATTGATGAGGTACTGGTAGATTGCATATGGAGAAGTTTTGTCCTTGTTAAGCCAGAGAGCATTTCCTTCTGATTTACCGAATTTCTTTCCTGTTGCATCAAGAATGAGTGGCATGGTGAAAGCATATGCCTGTCCATCAAGCATTTTGCGGATAAGGTCTACACCAGTTGTGATGTTTCCCCACTGGTCGCTTCCTGCTACCTGCATGATACATTTCTTATCCTGGAAGAGGTGAACAAAGTCAAAGCCCTGAAGAAGCATGTATGAGAACTCTGCAAAAGTGATTCCAGTTTCGAGTCGGCGGCGGATAATATCCTTGTCGAGCATGTAGTTCAAGCTGATATATTTACCAATGTCGCGTAAAGTGTCGAGGAATGAGCGGTCTTTCCACCAGTCGTAGTTGTCTACGAGTTCTGCAGTTGGAACAAGGCGTTTAATCTGCTCACGGATTCCA
>CAMNIU010000104.1 GCA_946540605.1 uncultured Treponema sp. | reverse complement strand
ATATATATATCTTATACAGAATTATATTTCTTAAATTCTATTTTTCTTTAAGAAAATTCTGTACAACCATTTGAAGCGTATGCTTCTATTATTATACTTTTTCTAAGCGGCGTAAAGCCGCGTTCTACCGCATCTTCGCGTAAACCCTAAAGTTCAATTTCATTTTAGAAAGCAAGCTCGACTTGCTTTCTAAAATATTCTATATTTGAATTTCGATAATGGTTTGAAATTCTTCTTCCTCTCTTCCTTCAATACTTAGATTGCCTTCAATATAAAATTCATATTTTAGCTTTCCAACTTTTTTAACTTCATTTATTTGTATCCAACCAGCAAAAATATTTTTATCTGCTAATTCTCTAAGACAATCAATTGTTTTTATTTCAGTTCCATCGGAATAATTATAAAATTCAATTTTTCTCATGGTGGAATCCGGATTGATTAAAATACTATCTTCTACATCTTCAAATGGATGGTAAGATACTACTTCTCTTACAATTGAAAGATCTTCATAACTTCTGTATTCAAATCTTGTTCCTCCACCAGAAGTACTCCAAACTTTTATCAAATAATCTTTTGTCCATTTCACGTCATGGCATGCCCAGCCAGGCTCACATTCAGCTATTATTTTTATAGATTCCAAATCATAAAGCGTCATTAGATATGCTTTAGCTTTATTAGGTTTGTGATAAACAAGCATTTTTTTATTGTCTGGAGAAATGTAGAAATCCTTAATGTATTCCCAATTTTTAAAATTTGTAATTTGATTATTATTTTCATCATAAATTTGTTGAGAGTATGATTTCCCATCAATTCGATATTTTGGTTCTTGTGAAAAAGCAAAAGAATAAATAAACAACAATAAAAATATTAAAAATACTTTTTCCATTTTTCCTTCCTAAAAAAACAGGCCAGTGGCCTGTCGCCATAACCTTTGTTATGACAAGTTATATTTCTTATACAGAATTAGATTTCATAATTACTTTTTTCTTTATGAAAATTCTGTGCAATCGATTGAAGCGTATGCTTCTATTATTATACTTTTCCTAAGCCGCGTATTAACGCTACTTCGTCCTCGCCTTAAAATTCAATTTCATTTTAGAAAGCAAGCTCGACTTGCTTTCTAAAATATTCATTTTTAAACCGCTCCTTCGCCTAAACCCTAAAGTTCTATTTCATAATTTCATCGAGCTTGACTCGATGAAATTATATCCTCTAATATAAATAATACTCAGTTAACTTTACAAAATTTTCTTTTGTATTAAATTGATAAAAATGGTGTTTTCCACCGTCTGCAATATTTATAATTAAATCACAATCATCATCACAAATATAAAAACTTATAAGCCTATAATTTTTTTTATAGTAAAATATAGCTGTAACATGATGTCCAGCAGCTCCTTTATATGCTCCATCTGCAAATGCTGTTTTTAACTCAAAATCATCATATTTATAAATATCAAAATTTTGTCGTTCAGATAAAAGAACTTCTGTTTTTCCTTTTTTGTAAAATTTATTAATAAGTTCAATTCCGGTACAAATATCTACTTTATCATTCTTGTCTTCAATTAATGGCAAAGCATTTTTGCAAAGTAAATTTAGCTCAGAAAAAATATCTCTAGCAAATACAGGCATTATCAAAAATAATATAAAAATACTCAAAATTATTTTTTTCATTTTTTCTTTCCTAAACGGCAGGCCAGTGCGCCTGTCGTCATAACAAATATTATCCATATCCACCATAATACTTTTCTACTGCGCGGAACTGTCAGTATAAGTTGGGGATTCGGAATCTTTATATCTCCATTGTACAACAAGTTAGATGAAAAGGATAGAATTTTATGTGGATACATGTAAGACTTATAGTCCAAGTTCTTTAAGGAAATATTTTAATGTACAGAACTGAAAATCTTTATTTTCCGGGATATTTGGATTTTCTTTTCTTCGAGATATATACTTTTTAAATGCATTAAGAAATACTGTAAACTGGTACTTAATCTTACTCTCGTCAAACTTGATATAATTAAATTCGTATTCGTTGATTATAGGATAGTCATTTTCTTTTAACCATTTATCAGTAATAATGGGAATTGATTTTTCAAAGTCTAGGCCAGAATTTTTATTTTTATCAGTTATATAACAATACTTTTTTGCTCTGTTCATTGAAGTTCTGAACGGTATTGCAAATTTCATGGTTTCAGTTTGAATGACCAGAATAACGTAAGGTCTGTTATCCTTTTGCATTAATTCAGGATAATCCTTATGAGTTTTGAAAAATTCTTCTGATAAATAACGGAGCTCCATATGTATTCCTTAAAAAAAAATAAGACCTTAACATAAAAATGTTAAGGTCTGAAAAGTCCTTCAATCAGTCTTTTTTAGTTTTACAAGGACACGACTTATGTCCTTACCTTCAATTAAGCCTTCTTTATTTTTACATGGACAAGCTTTATGTCCATAAACCTTCAGGACTATTTAAAATATAATTTGAGTTAATTCAAAAGTCAAGCGATTTGATAAATCACTATGAACTAACAGACCTATATGTAATTTTTCACAACCTATCCAAAGGACTAACCACCCCTCCAGTTCCTCTATTCAACACATGTGTATAAATCATCGTCGTACTCACGTCACTATGTCCAAGAAGCTCTTGTATTGTCCTTATATCATACCCAATCTCCAGAAGATGCGTCGCAAACGAATGTCTGAAAGTATGACAGCTCGCATTCTTGTTAATTCCTGCCTCCAAAATTGCCTGTTTGACAGCCCGTTGCATCAGGCTTTCGTCCAGATGCCAGCGACCTTCTTCACCTGTCTCGGGGTTTTTCCAGCGGTTTTTCTGAGGGAAGAGCCATTGCCATTTGAACTCTTTGCTGTCGGCAGGATATTTTCCGGCAAGAGCTCCTGGCATTGCAACAGAGCCCCAGCCATCGGCGAGATCCCTTTTGTGAAGAGAACGCACTTTTTCTATATGCTCTTTGAGTTCTGAAACAAGTTTTTGTGGAATCATAACGTGCCGATCTTTGTCACCTTTGCCATGCCTTACAATTATTTCATTCTGATCAAAATCCAAATCTAACACTCGCAGGCTCAGAGCCTCGTTCAAGCGCATTCCTGTCCCATATAAAACTTTTGCAATCAGCTTTTTCTGGCCGTAAAGATTCCCAATAACCCGGCTCACTTCATCCCGGCTAAAAACAACAGGAACCCTTTCAGACTTTTTTGCGCGGATAACAGAGCCCAGTTCAGTCACCGGAGTATTCAGAATAAATCTGAAATAAAAGAGCAGGGCAGCCAGAGCCTGGTTTTGTGTCGAAGCGCTTACATTCTTTTTAAGTGCAAGGTTCTTAAGATATTCATTAATCTCCCTCTCGCCGATATTTTCTTTCCCATGATTCACAATAAGAAAATCTTCAACCCATTTTTTGTAACTCGTTTTTGTGTGCTCGCTGTAGTGCCGGGCCGTAAGCGCTTCATTGATTTTTCTTATCTGGTAATCAATATGTTTTTCACTTTGGGGCACCGACCGGCAACCGGGTATGCAGTCAGATTTTTCATCAGCATTAAAAAGCCCAGTCTCGTAAATGTTCTTCAAAAGTTGAGCTGCCGCAGTTTTGTTGAAGGGAATCAGCCATAGCCTTTTCTCCTGATTCCATATCCGCCCGGGCACCTTTCTTACCGCATCCAGCATCGCCTCGTTAAAGCGCTCCGGAAAATCAACCTTAAAAAAGTCCTCGTCAAAATCGCCAATCAGAATATCAAAACTTCCCGTCATATTTTTCATAAAACCCCATATATAATATGGTACAAACCTAACGATTTTATGAAGTTGTTTGAGATTTATTTGGAAAAAAATTAGGAGGGGAAAGTCTTCCCCTGCGCGCCAGCCCGCTTTGCGGTCTTGCGCTACCCTTTCTAACGGGGGTAATAAAACAGTGAGTTCTAGAAGTTTTGCACAGCAAAACTTCAGGCGCAGGTGCGATATTTAATTCACTTACTTCTAATCTATTACCTGCGCCACCCCCGTAACGCCCCCGGCGATTAAATCAATAAAGCCTTAATCTCTTCAAGAACCTGCAGATCTTCAATCGCCGCTGAGAGTGGACTTTGCAATTTTTCTCTTTCATCCAGAAAATCAACTGCGTTTTGAATCATATTTGAAAAATATCCGGTTTTCTTATGGAGATGAACACTCCTGTCTTTCAAAAGCGAAAAGAATCCCGTATACAGTTTTGATTCCTTTCGTCTGTAGAATTTAGCATAGCCGTTACCCAGGCAGATTCTTCCTTCGGTTCCAAGAATATCAAGACCAAAGCTGAAAAAGCGGCTTCGTCCGCTCATACTGATTGTCACTTCTGCACAGGATTCAGTTGTAAAATGTGCGCTGAAGTTGCGTACATCATTTTTATCATCTTTGAAAATGCCGGTAACAATAGGTTTTGTAAGCTTTTCATCCAGAATCCAGCTGATTATATCTACAAGATGGGTTCCATCATGGAGCAGACTATAGGCACCGTCTTTTTCGTATTCTTTTCCATAAATACGAAGTCCGGAATACAGTTCCCCGCGAATAGTCTGCAGCTTTCCGATTTCCTTTATGTAAGCTTTTGCCTTTTTATAGTCCGCAGCAAAACGGCGTTCATGATTGACCATTACAGGCACTCCGGTTTTTTCGGCGGCCTGGGCAATCTCAAGAGCCTGTATGCTGTTTAATGCAACCGGTTTTTCAAGAATAATAAGACGCGGTTTTGCTGCAATAGCTGCAAGACACTCGCTCATGTGAGAATCTTCGTTTACAGCGATTGTGATTATATCAGGGGTTGGAATTGCGCTGTACATCGCTTTGCTGGAAGAAAAGGTTTCTGCTCCTTTGACGATTTTTTTCCATTCTGCAAGATGTTCGGCATCTGTATCAGCGGCGGCAATTAGTTTTATGCGCTTGTTGCCAAGTAGTGCCATTGTATGAGAAGCAGGTTGTTCACGCTTTTTGTCAAAGCCAAGTGAAAAACCAATGCGTCCTGTACCGACCAGGGCTGCTGTATAAATCTGAGAATTATTTTTTTGATTCAAGGACATATTTCAATTATAGCATAGAAATAACTTATTATTGTATAAACTTAATCATAACGCTAAAATACTTCTACTATGGAAAATACTAAGCGTACAGTCACCTGCGGCGAGCTTCGCAAGAGTGATGTTGGTAAGAAAGTTGTTTTGAATGGTTGGGTAAGCCGCACCCGTGACTTGGGCGGTCTTTTGTTT
>CAMNIU010000103.1 GCA_946540605.1 uncultured Treponema sp. | reverse complement strand
CAGAGTCCATAGAGTCCTGCATTACCGGCGACGCCACGGCGCACCGCGTATCACATCTACCAAGTAATTTACTGAACATTTTTATTTTTTTCTCACAAATCATTATTAGAGGTACACAATGAATAAGTACGCTAAGCGTTATTTAATCGACGCTATGTCTGGTATGGCTCAGGGACTTTTCTGCTCCCTGCTTATTGGAACAATCGTTAAGACTCTTGGGCAGCAGCTGCTCCGTCTTAACAACAATGCAGTTTTCCAGTTTCTCGTAAATGCCGGAAACTTTGCAACAGATGCACATGTAGTTGGAGCTGCAATGGCAATTGGTATTGGTTTTGCAATGGGAGTACCTGCCCTTGTTTTGTTTTCACTGGCAGCAGTTGGAAGCGCCGCTAACATAACTGGTGGTGCGGGTGGACCATTGGCTGTTTTGCTGATTGCAATTATCGCTGCTGAAATGGGCTGCCTTGTAAGTAAGAAAACTAAGGTAGACATCATCGTAACTCCGGCTGTTACTATTCTTGTTGGAGCACTTTTGACTGTTTTGACTGCTAAGTACATTGGTGCTGCTGCAAGCTCTGTAGGCCGCTTCCTGGTATGGACAACTAAACTGCATCCTTTCTGGATGGGTATTCTTGTTTCTGTAGTTGTAGGTGTTGCACTGACTCTGCCTATTTCATCTGCCGCAATTTGTGCCGCTTTTGGTCTTACTGGCCTTGCAGGTGGTGCCGCAGTTGCAGGCTGCTGTGCACAGATGGTTGGCTTTGCAGTTTTGAGCTTCCGCGAAAACCGCTGGGGTGGAATTCTTTCACAGGGACTGGGAACATCAATGCTTCAGATGCCTAACATCATCAAAAATCCAAAAACCTGGCTTCCACCAATTATCACAAGCGCAATTACAGGCCCAATCGCGACCTGCCTTTTCAAAATGGAAATGAACGGCGCCGCTGTAAGCTCTGGTATGGGAACCTGCGGCCTGGTCGGCCAGATTGGCGTAATCACCGGCTGGTATGAGCCAAGCGAAGTTGCAATTGGTCACGGTGCCGCAGCAATTCAGCCGGGCTTTGTTGACTGGCTGGGCCTTGTGCTGATTTGTATAGTGCTGCCGGCAGTTTTATGCTGGGCTCTGGGACTTTTGTTCCGCAAGCTCGGCTGGATTAAAGACGGCGATCTCGAATTGAACTAAAAAAAGTGGCGCCGAAGTGAGGATTTTTCCGTCAAAACCGCAGAGTTATTTGATTTTGACGGAATAAAAGACCTTTCGCTTTGACCTAAAAATCCAATTCTTCCGTCAAAAATGCAATAAGTCCAGTTTTTGACGGAAGATTTTCTTTTATTTCTTCTAAAAAAACTGAAATTCTGCTTTTTCATCTAATCTTTTACAACAATTCTTCCGTCAAAACCGCAGAGTTATTTGATTTTGACGGAAGAAATTAACTTTCCCCAACATATCAAAATTCAATTCTTCCGTCAAAATCACGATCTTTCCAATTTTTGACGGAAAATCTCTGTAATTAGTTTCACTCCATTTCCAAAATTATCCGTCAAGAATACTAAATCTATCTAATTTGACGGAATTATTCACATATTGCCCCAAACAATTTTTGAAAACGCTCCGTCAAAAATGAAAGACCTGCCCAATTTGACGGAATATTTCACATCACACACGAAGTTTACAGCAAAAACTCTTTTATCATTTTTTCAACTATTCTCGTGTCCAAAGACTCCACCCCGGATTCCATGGTAAAAATCAAATTGCGCCCCAGGAAAAAGCCGTTTTCTACATACAGATTAAGTTTACCCACAGTATTTTCTTTATAATCCTCATTACCCATTTTCCCAAAATGCTCCCAATAAAATTCCTTGCGAGTCCGCACATTTAGGCAAAGAAAATCCGGATGAAAAGTCACATTTCCAGCCTCACCTCCCCGCTTCAGTTTCAACGGCACTTCATAACAATAAGGCACCCCATTTCTTAAAAGTGCATCTGCTATAATCACCTCAGATTTAGAACGCACACGCTCGCCATTCGTTGTGTAATACTTCTGTGAATCATCCGCAAATGGCATCCCATCCCCGGCAAACGGCAGAACCTTCTTCTTCCATCGTTCAGCGTACTGTTCATCACTCAGAGTTACCGGCTCAATAAGCACTTGCCTTGTCTTACATAGCCCCTCATACAAAGCCTCAACCGCACGCCCACCGTCCGTTTGCTGCAGATAATTTTCCAGGGCAAAGATTTCCCTTTGCAGCACCTTCATAAGTTTTACTTCATAATCTTTCTGAGCTAGCTGCGCGGCTAACTCTCTTTCTGCCAAAGGAATATAACGTCCCCGAGAACTCCCCCGCTCCGTAATGTGATAAAACTCCGGCCGCCCATGTTTATGCGTAATCTTAAGATGCCCGCCCGGCATTACTTCTGTGCTTTTCTCCGAACACTCCATCTTTTTATGCAAAGCTCTTAAAACCCGCTGTAATTCTGCCAGCCGACTTTCCAGACTTTTCTTATCCTGCATTGGAAGCAACTGCTCCAGCTTCATACAAACCTCCTTTTGCTGTTCTTGCCGTACTATATGAAAATCAAAATTTAAAATCCTCATATATATAATTGTGCAAACCATCACAAAAAAGGAAGTTTTTGACGAAGATTTATCCATATTCAGTTTTTTTCTTAATCGTATTTTATAATCCCTCTTTTTTTGCTATAATTATCCGTTGCGATGAATTATGAAAACCCTTTGATTGTTCAGGGAGACCGTTCTCTTCTTTTAGATGTACATGCACCGCTGGCTGAAGAATGCCGCAATGCACTTATTCCCTTTGCTGAGCTCGAAAAATCTCCTGAGCATCTGCACACATACAGACTTACTCCACTTTCACTCTGGAATGCTGCCAGCGCAGGTTTTTCTGCTGATGACGCAATTGACGTTCTGCAGAAATTTGCCCGCTATGATGTTCCACAGTCTGTTACCATGTGGATTAAAGAAACTGCAAGTCGTTTTGGAAAAATCAAGCTGATTGAAGGGCCTGACGTTGAGGTTCCTGTAAAAGAAGGCTCTGCAGAAAAAATCATAGAGCATAATCTTTACCTCGTTGCAGACTCTCTCCCTGTTTTTAAGGAAATTGCTGCAAATCATTCTGTAAAGAAACTACTCACTAACACACTGGAAGATAACGGAGTACCGGAACACTCCTTCCTTCTAAAGCTCACAGACCGGGGCACTATCAAACAGCTGCTGCTCCAGGCAGGCTGGCCGGTTAAAGATGAAGTTGCACTTGCTGATGGAGAACCTCTTGATGTCTCTCTTCGCGAAACTACTTCCAGCGGCCACCCATTGCAAATCCGCGAATACCAGAAAGGTGCTGCTCAGGCACTCGTTGGTGATAAAGGCCCTGGCACCGGCTTTGGAACTATAGTTCTTCCATGTGGAGCAGGTAAAACAATTGTCGGCATGACAATTATGGACATGCTTAAGACTTCTACCCTGATTATCACAACAAATATTTCTGCCGTTCACCAGTGGAT
>CAMNIU010000102.1 GCA_946540605.1 uncultured Treponema sp. | reverse complement strand
GAGCGTGACCGCGGCGGAATTGAATTGAAGTGGCTTACTTCTTACGGACAGAAAATCGACGCTACAAAATCAAACATGCCTACTCGTACAGAGCTTAAAGCTTACACACTTGCAGGCTATGTACCATTCTTTGACGAGTTCGGAGAAGATGTTTTTGTTGACCTTGGAAAGATGTTCCTGGAAGACTTTACAGAAGCCTACGGCCAGGAGTTTGACCGCCAGTGCCTCATCGCAGATGATGACCCATTCACAGGTGCTATCAATATGGAACAGGCAGAAGTTTGCAGAATCGAAAGCACCGATGAAAGCAAGCTTACATACCTCGACTTTAGAGCTGCAGAGCTCAAGGTTGAACCGGAAGAAAGAAAGTATTGCAAATGGTTCTTGAACGAAACAGTTTTGAATCATATCGCAAACATTCAGGACGACAACCACAACCCAATCTGGAGAAAGCCAGGTGACGGAATGCCAGGAAGAATCGACGGCTATGATGTAGTTGAAAGCCGCCTGATGCCGCAGCTTGCCGACCTCGAAGCTGACAAGGTAATTGCCATCTTTATGAATCCAAAAAGAATCATACACGGTAACCGCAAGGGAATCGAAATCAAGCGCTTTGATGAAACAACCGAAGGTCTCGAATATGGAGAGCTCTTTATGCGCTTCAGAAAGCGTGACGGATTCCTTGTGACTCGTCCTAAAAAGAATATGGTTTTGCTCAAAACAGCAACAGAATAAAACCCAAAGACAAATACAAATATTTGTCTTTGGAAAGCGGGGGCGAAAAATCCCGAACCGAAGTGAAGGCAAATGCAAGGCTGCGTAGCACCCGAAGGGCTTGGCCTTGTATTTGACTGAACGGAGGTTATACTAGCCATTGCCCCGCTTTTCCGATGACGGAGAAATATGAAACCTTTCACATTTGAAGAACTACAGAAAATATTAGAACTAAAAGCTGAAGAAATCGAAACAGACTCTTTAATCTTTGCAGCAACAATTTCTTATATTGAAAAGCTTTTGGGCTACACACTGGAAGATAAAAACTACAACGAATTACACACAGTAAAAGATTGTATGGTTTTTACAGACCATGAAAACATTTCTGAAATGATAAACATCATTGATATGACAACAAAGCTCCGTGTTCCTAATTGCGTAATTGACGGACAACGTATTTTATTCATAGATCCAAAGCTTGAAGGTCATGTTGTCTTTCTGAATTATAATGCTGGTTTTACAGAAGAAACATTACCGGCAGACTTAAAAGAAGTTATAGTAAAACTTTTCCTTCTAAAAAAGAAAGACTTTATTAAGCAGACAAATCTTGATGATGAAACAGAATTTGAATTACCACAGGATATCCAGTCTGTAATCAAATTGTATAGAAGAAAATGTTTATGAAAAGTTTTGAACCTGTTTATAAAGAGCTGGAATATCTCTTAATTCAAAAGCTTCCTGAATGTATTGATAAAATCAACAAGGAGCATAATGACGGAATTATTTTAAAACCGTTTGAAAATACAAGTCTCTCAGAGAACTGTATTAAGACACCTTCATTTATATTTAGTATAGAAGAATCTGAATATTCTGAGAAAGACAGGATTGTAGAAAATACAATTTATACAGTTAGCATTGAATTAAAACTACAACCAAACATAGAACTAAGACCAATTATATTCTCACGATATTCCGAAGCCATAGCATTAATTATTCAGAAGGATGATATGTGGATTGATTGTAAAATAACAAACTCTAAGGAAAACAAAATAGTTATGAGAATTACGGTGTGATAATATTTTGAAACATAGAAGAAACAGCAATAATTATGATATAATAATCTTGTAATATGATAATACAGAAAGCTGAAAATCAGGACATAGAATTTAAACAAAGCTGGCAGGATGAATACCTTAAATGGATTTGTGCTTTCGCTAATACTAAAGGCGGAATCCTTTATATTGGTGTAAACGACAAAGGTACTGTAACAGGTGTTCAAGATTTTCATAAATTAAGCGAAACAATTCCTCTTAAGATTACACAGAGCATGGGCCTTTTATGTGATGTATCTGTTGCTGATGATTCTGACAATAATTTGAAGTATCTGATTATCAAAGTTAATAAGTATGAAAATCCAGTAAGTTATCATGGAAAATACTACAAAAGAGTTGGTTCAACCACACAGGAAGTTACAGGATTTGAATTGAATGATTTGATTCTTAATGCATATGGTCTTTCATGGGATGCTGTTTCAATACCAGATGTTTCTGTAAAAGATTTAGATGAACGAGCATTTAAGGTATTTAAGACATGGGCTATAAGAACTAACCGCTTTAAGGAAGAAGAACTCGAAATATCAAATGAAGCTCTTTTGCAGAATCTTAGAGCCTTTGATAAAGAACGGCTTACACGTGCTGCAGTTATGGCTTTTCATCCGGATCCAGAAAAATGGGTAATAGGCGCTTATACAAAAATCGGTTATTTTGCAAATGATGCCGACATTCTTTTCCAGGATGAAATTCACGGTTCTCTTATGACACAGGTTGAAGATGCCCTTGATATTATCTACACAAAATATATGAAAGCCCTTATTTCATATCCAGATGAGATTCATAGAGCAGAAACTTACTTCTTCCCACGTGGAGCTTTTCGAGAATTGTTACTGAATGCACTTATTCATAAGGATTACACAAAGCCATATCCTATTCAGATTTTGATTTATAAGGACAAGATTGATATCTGGAATATTGGAGAAATGCCGGAAACTGTAAAGATTGAAGACCTTTACAAATTACATCATTCTGCTCCAAGAAACCCTAAGCTTGCAGATATTTTCTTTAAGTGTGGATTTATAGAATCCTGGGGACGCGGATATTTCAAAATCAAAACAATTTGTGAAGAACAAAATGCAACTCTACCAGAACCGAAAGTTGTAAGCGGCGGTTTTTCTGCTATTTGTAATGCCTCTGAAGCCTATAAAAAACTTGCAGCAGAATATGGCATTGATGGATTTACTGAAAGTGCACAGAAAATGCCTGGAAGTTCCGAGAAAGTTCCTAGTAAGTTCCTAGAAAGTTCCGAGAAAGTTCCTAGAAGTTCCGTTGCTGTATTTGAAGCAATTAGAAATAATCCTAATGCTACTACAAACGATTTAGAAAAAACTCTTGGCATTACAGATAGAGCTATACGAAAGCATATAAAGATTCTAAAAGATCTTAATATAATAGAACGAGTTGGAAGCGACAGAAACGGTTATTGGAAAATCATAAATTAATTGTGCCGATACTGTTGGTACAATTCATGCAATTTCAAATTGCACAATGGAATACGAAGTAATTGATTAAAAGAATAATAAAAATGTTAAATGAAAAAAAGTTTAAGGAAAAATTGAATACTATTGAGTTTTCGGACATTTCCAATAAGTTTCCTAGGGAATATCTAACAGTTGATTATGAACCTTTATATTCTGTTTTTCGTACTTTAAATAAACAATGCGTCTGTTTCTTAGATGAGAATTACAGAACAGATAAAAACCTTATTAATTGTCTTAATAATTTATTTATAAAAGAAACGTTAGCAGAAAAAAAAGAAATATACTTCTCTGACTTTAATGGTGTAAACTGTACAAGCGCAAATGAATTTTGTTCTTTTGAAAGTTTTATGCAAGAACAATATGAACGAAATAAAGATGAACAAAAATATTCAGATTACGAAACCGTAAAATATGAAGTTTTTAATACAGTAAGCCCGGTTGATAGCAATCCATTAAAAGGTGCAATAATACTTACCTGGTCTAACAAGATTTATGCAAATACAAGTAATAAAAGCCATAGATTTGCATTGATGTGTAAAATGAATGAGCTTGATAATAGAAATGATTCTTATTATTTTGATATTACAAAGTATACAATCAACGAGAATGCAAAAAAAGAATTCCTAGAAAATTATTATGGATTCATTATAAAAGCTGAAACCGCAAATAAAATAATTCAAGCATATTCAGATAATTCATTAATGACGTGGGAATCTTATAGACCGTATTGGAAATCATTTAATGATGATATTATTGCTTTCATATTCAGGAAAGAAAAGAATTACCATACAGCTTTTCTGAAGTCTGAGAATGCGATTTGTATAAATAGTCTGTTAGATAGTTGATAAAAAATTAAAGGAATAAATAAAATGAGAAAATTTAGTGATTTTGAAAAAAAAGTATTAGATTTAATAATCAAACTTTTTAACAATAATCAAACAGTTTGTGCTGAAAATATTTTGTTTGATTTAGAAGGTATATTTGGTCTTAGTATAACCTGTGGCTTTCATGTTATTAATAGAAATGATGAATTGGAATTAGTCTACAATTCTCAAAGATTCAATACGCAAGAAGATTTTAAGAATTTATTTTATGATAAAATTGCAAAATTATATGAATATTATCTCTTAATGAAATACCTGGAAGAAAATGAATATATTTTTTTAGCAGAAGCTGATTTATGTGTAAAACAAGACGATATATGTGATACAACAACAGATTTTATAAAACCTTCACTTTCAAAGAAGTTAAAGCCATATTTTTCTTCATATTACTATCCTACAAGTAAACTATATAATATGGTTGAGAATGATTATTTAGATTTAGAAGCTCAAAAAATTAGGAAAGAAGAAATAAAACAACAAAAGAAAGAAGAAGAGGATAAAATTAAACAATATAAATTAGAAATTAGACAAAATAAAAGTGAAAAAAGACAAAAAGTCCAATATTGGACTACAACTATTATTGCAGTAGCTTCATTTATTATATCCCTGCTAACTTTATTTGTTCCAATTTCTATAAAAAAAGGAAACGTTGATATAAACATATCAGATATAAAAAAAGAGCCTATTGAAATTGAAGTTAAAAACATTGAACAAAAGAAAGCATTGCCTATAAAAATAGATGAACCTATTGAATTAGAAAAGCAAGATCCTATTCCTATTAATGTCAATGTTACAGTAAATAAAGAATTCCCTAAATAAAAAGTAAGGACATTAAAAAATCTGAGCATCGACCGATTTGACCTAAAAGGTTAAGAAATCTGAACCTTTTTGCACACGGCTTTGGGCTTACACTTGAGCTATGAAAGTTCAAGGTAGAGGCTGCACACTGACGATAGCAAAAGACGGTGAATATTATCCATTACCCTACAGCGAGGAAACTGTACGCACTGCGTCCAAAGGCTACGCTCTGCCTGGAGTGATTGGCTTAAGGAACAGAGATAAGCTTGTTGAAACCGGCAAGGCAATCACTGGCTGCGTGGTTACGAGACTTGAATATAATAATATTCTTGCTCTGTTCCTTTTGCTTTTTTATTCAAATGAAAAGTTTGATATTCTTGTAGACCGTGTTTGTGAAAAGCTGATTTATAAAAATGTATCTGTAAAAGATTTTGAACTTCGTGCAGAAAATAATGAACCGCTTTATTTCAGGCTTGATGTAAAAGATAACGATGATTCTTTTACAACAGGCTGGGATATTACTACACCCTCTTTACCTTGGAGTGAGTGTCGCACTTTTTATTATGATGGTCATAGTGTAATTGCCGACTTAAAAAATCTTCCTCTTGTTTACCGCTTTGAACTTACAGGCAAATTTACTGAAAAAGCAAAGTATCAGATTACTCTGTACTTTCCATTAAATACAGAACATTATCCGACTCAGAATAAAATTGAAAAACTTTCTATCACATTGGACCAGAGATTAGGAATCTGGTTAGACCTTTATGATTTGAAGCCTCTGGATGATATGGCAGATATCAACTGCGCTGATACAGTGCTTTGTTACCAGAAGTTTGAAGTAACAGGAATTGTTGTATTTAATATCCGTAACAGTGAACAGAACACACAGGTGGTGCTATGAGATTTTACGAGTTACCGCCTGAAGTTGAAAATAAGATTTGCGATACTTATGCTCGTCCTTTTGTTCGTATTGTTTTGGAACTAAGTGGCGGCGATGTTTATATTCCGGACTCTGACATTCTTGAATGCGTTGCTACTTCTTATAACACGGAAGCTGGTGGAATTGTAAACTGCGGTGAGCTTCTTTTGAAAGGTATTTATGACATAGAGAAAAATCCGGAATATGTTCCTGGCCTTGGGGTTCAAATATGGTATTGCTTTGGTGACAGGACTAATACATTTTTCCGCTTTCATATGTTTGTGGATGACAGCGGATTTCAGAGTCAGGAGACTGGCTTTCTTGATAAGACTACCAAAGTACGTCTGATTGACTTGAGCACAAAACTTGATGACACTAAGCTGCAGCGTAACTGGACTGATGCTCAGACAGTTGTTCATTCTGTTGTTTGTGACAGACTGCAGCCGGAAAAATCTCTTGTTCATATTATTGCGGCTCGTGGTGGCATTCGTGCTAATGAAATTAACTGTGGTTCGCTTCCTTTTGACATTCCTTATGTTGTTGTGGCTGGTTCTGCCTGGAAGGAGCTTTGTGCTCTGGCTAAGGCTTACGATGCTGTTGTGGAATGCGGTAAGGATTTGACTCTGAGTTTTATTGAGAGTCCTTACGACACTGAAAATGATTACAGTGAGGATTCTGATTTTACTTTGAACGAAACTCAGATTACTCATTACAGATTTTTTAATAACAATGATAAATATGCGAATAATGTTCGCTTGAAATATACGCGTTATGTACAGACGGAACGCCAGGAACTCTGGTCCTACTCTGATGCGCCGGTTTGGTATGACGAGGATATGAGGCCTTATTATCCGTTTACGGATGATAGCAGGAAGATTATTTCTGACAATGATTATCAGGCAATTTATACGGCTAAGAATGATGAGGGAAAAACGAGGAATGTTGTATATGCGGACCAGCTGGATTCTGAGCAGGACTTTCTAGATGCAATGGAAGTTACTGGTGAGGATAAGCCTGTTATTGTTCAGTATGACACAAGCACTTATAAAGACCGCGCAATCATTCAGCTGAATCGTGACGGCAAACTTATTGGACTTCGTAAAGCAGCCATCACAGGCCGTGCAATTATTTCTGAAACTAACTACAGCATTTTTGTAAAAGATGATAACGAGATTGCGGCTAAAGGGCAGATTGTCCGTAACGTTACTTCTAAGTTTCTGAGTGATGATTTATTTGCCGGGGAACCTTTCTGCCAGCGTCGTGCTAAAGATCTTCTGCAGGACTGTATCAACTGTAAAGGCGGATATTACCTGACAACTTATCTTCCTCTGATTCATGCTCGTGTGGGAGCTTTTATGGATATTCGGCTTAATGCTCAAAGTGGATTTAAGAAAGTGAGAATTGATGAGCTCACTTTTAGATACAAAAAGGAAGCTGCGTTCTCTTCGGAGATTTGGGTGACTCGTGTATGACGTGGTAAGGAGGATGATTATAGAAAACATTGAATTGTTAGTTAAGTCTATGAATGGCTTACAAGTTGAGCTTTCTGGATTCAGAGCTGAAATGAAAGAGTTTAAGACTGCTGTTGAGAAAAGGATGGATTGTCTGGATAACAGGTCTACTGCCTGCCAGTTTAATCCGAATGTTTGTGCTACTGCTCGCCGCCTTGAAGAACATATCAAGGCTGACAATGGAAAAGCCGGAAGAAATATGGCTGTGATTGCCTGTGTAATTTCCTGCTTTAATGTGGCGATTACGGTTATCACGCTAATTGTGCATGGTTTATAGGTTCCCCGGTCAAGCCGGGGAATGACACTTGGAGAATGTAATATGGACAATTCTAATTTGCGAATGCGTTTAATGCTGGAAACTGAAAAAGAAATTGTTGAAGGACTGACAGAGGCGGAACGTTACCGCTACTTTCTTGGAAGAATGCAATTTTTGAAATATGAAAGCGGAAAGGAAAATCTTTTGAGCTCTGATTGTTCAGGCTCTGTTTGTCTTGCCCTCTTGCTGGCTACCGGTTGTGCTATTCGCGTTACTGCGGATGCATTATTCAAAAAGTATTTTACAAAGAAGAATCCTGAAAAGAATGATATACAGGCGGCTTTCTTTGTGACTTTGTATGACAGAAAACTTGGATCCAGATTATACAAGGAAAATGAAGTATGTCATGTAGCTGGAGTCTGTGGACGTGATGTTGTTCTGAATTGTGTTGAACCTTATTCGGAGCTTCGTTCTATTTCTGATATGAAGCCTTATTATCAGGCAAATGATTATCGGGTAATTGTTCGTGGCTTGGATAGAGAGGCTTTGCAAAAAGCCAGTAATGACAACGTGGATTTGTTTGGAGCTGATTACCAGTTTGAGCAGATACGAAATGCAATTGACGGAGTACGCGGATGATTAGTTTTAGATTTCAACGATTGATTGAAAAGCTGCTTAGCGTGAAGTTTGTAATCTTTGTTATTGCAACAGTACTTAAATCTTTTGGGGTAATTGGTGGAGCTGAATGGCTTACGGTTACTATGGCTGTGATTGCTGGCCGTGAGGTTCAGAAGTTTAAGGACTTTAAGTTTACAAAGAAGGAGACGGATGAAGAAGCTTTGGGAAGTGATTAAGAAAATCTTTATTTGGCTGGGAGCTGTGTTTGTGGCTATATTCACGGTTCTCTTTGTAAAGGAGATGCCGAAACAAGTTCGGCATGATGATGTGGAGGATGACACGGATGAAATCAATAGAAAAGCAGCAGCTAAACGTGAAGAAGCGATTGAGCGTATTTCTAATTCTGATGCTCGTACTTTGTGCGAATCTTATGGCTCAGTCTGCGACACCATTACCGACGGAAAAGAAAGATTCAGAAGACGCTGCAAGCGAGCTGACAATTGAGGAAGTTATGGAAATTGCAGAAGAAGAAATTGAACGTACTGCTCAAGAGGCAGTTAAAGCTGCTTTACTGGAAGTTGGTGGCGAGCTTGCTTTTGAAAAAGAGAGAGCTGACCAGATGGAAAAACAGAAACTGGCTCTTGAATTGGAAAACAAAAAATTGAAGGAAGCTGCAGAAAAGAAAAAGAATCAATTCTTTTATGGAGCTTTGATTGGTGGTGCTGGTGGCGTTGTTGTAACTTCACTGGTGTTTGGTCTTATTGGAGGATTAGTAAAATGATTGCAAGTAAAGGAAAAGTTAGAGGATTGGTTACTGTTACAGTAAGAGACTGCAATGGTCACGTTAAGTATTTTAAGAATGGATTTTGGAGAACGCTCTTTAGAATGAAAGAACGTCCTATGATTTTCAAACATCACAATACTATTACAAGTCAGGGTGATGGTTTGATTGCAGATTTGCTGGTTAGTAATCCGACTCAGAATAAGGTTGATTCAACAAATGGTTATATGAGAGTTGGAACCGGCTGGACCGGCTCTACTCCTAAGAACAATACTGGAGTAAACACTCCGACAGGTTCTTTCAAAAAGTTGGATTCTACATTCCCGAAAACTCAGGCTGCTTTTGGCTCTTCCGGACAGAATGTTGTTTTATATCGCACTTCATTTGCTGCAGGTGATTTGAACGCCAACGGTATTAATGAGGTTGCACTTATGAATGGAAACACAGCATCCGCTAAGTGTCTTGCTTATGCTCAGATTACTCCTGCAGTAAACGTTACTTCTGCAGATTCACTTCAGATAGACTGGCAGATTACTGTGAGTGGTTCTTGATATGAGTTACTCTATTGTTGGAAACAACAGGAATCCGGACTATTTTCTTACCTGGTATGAAGTCTGTATAGATGAGGATGAAGATGAATACGAGGATATGGAAGGAGAAACTGTTGATGAACAGGATATATTTGCACGCAGAGCGATTGTTCCGAAAAATTCTAATTCAACAACAGTTACTATAGTCTTCTATTATCACGCTCCAGCTTCCGAATGGTATTGGGATTATAATTATGGAGTAAATTATTATCCGGTTGTTCCTGTGGTATTCGCAGCTGATTCTAACTGGCAGCTAACACAATGTCTTAATGCTTCTTTTTATGAAATCTCTTTTGCCGGACAAGCTAACGGCTGGAAAAGTCTGAATGTAACTCTTACAAGAAAGCTGATTAAGAATGAAAGAATTGTTTTTGGAGTGTATTCAGATTTACACGGATATGCTTCAAACGGAGAAGTCGAAGATCCATATACAACCATGAGTTATTTTTACTGGACTCGTGCTCATCGCAGGGATTACGATTCTCAGATTGCTTATGTAAGTTCACCAGAATTTATAAGTCAGCAGAGAAATATTTCTAATGACTATGAAATATCTTTGTATTTGCAATATGAAAATGAAATTGAATCTGTTGCGTATACAAGAACTGTACTTGGGAATATTGGAGCTGGAACTTCCAACAGTCGGAAACTAGTCTGGAAAAGAAATATACCATCATTGTGGAATCTTAGTTCGAGGCTGACAAGAAAATCTGATTGGAAGAGAAAGTCTTCTTCTGATGGAGTTCTTTTTGCAGGAGCTTTCAGATTTAATCACCTGTTCAGGTCTACAAGTGACAGCAAGAGTTTTTCTGATGCTGCAGATAAGAGGATTTTCTTTTTCAGAATTCATGAGGACCAGGAAGGGATTAATGCCAGAAACTATCATTCTAATAGGATGAAGATAGAGAATACTGACGAATTTACTTTCAGCGATTCTCTGCAGCAGCTTCTTCTGATTATTCGTTCTGTGTTCTCTAGTAATGAAATCTTGGATTCCTCAAGTCATATAGCCGAATACAAGCGGCTATATGAATCTATTGTTGATGATGAAGAATTGATTGTTCGCTCTGGTGATAATTTTCGTAGCTTTACAGATGAAGTTGATTTTGAAGCTTTGCCGTTTGCATCTCGCTTGTTCTTCCGTACTGTTCAGACTGTTATAAGAATATGGGACTGGCTTCGCGGAAAGATTCGGGAAGCTAATAACGTAGTTACCTTGTTCTGCCCGATTGCGGATGAGATTGAATTGGAGTGTAGTATATGAAATGGATTTTTAAGGCTAAATCAAAATTAAGAATTCTTATTGATACTAAGTGCGACCTTTCGGGCTATGAGACGGTTTCTATCTGGGCAAGGAAGCCAGATGGAAATGTGGTGAGCTTTCCTGCGGTTGTAAAGGATGTTGAAAATGGAATCCTTTTTTATGACGTAGTGGATGAAAGTGATATTGATGTAAGCGGCTGGTGGAGCTTCTGGCCGCAGGTTAGTTTTGATGATGACAGAACTGCAGCTGGTCGTGCGGTTAAGGTTTTTGTTCACGAGGTCGGCAGCGTATGAAAAATATTCCGGTGGATTACATTCCCATTGAGCTGTGTCACGAGGCAAAAAACTTTATAGAAGAGATAACAAGTGATGTGGATATCTTTAATCAATTCCGCTCCATTAATCAAAATCTGAATGAAGAGGCTTTGAAGTTTGCTACATGGTGGGATTTTAAGAAGTATTTGGAAAATCGACATTCACTGATTTTGCTATATGAAAACATCACTGCTATTTATGAGAAAATTGGAAGTTATGATGTTATGGATGGATTTTATCAGCTTCAGATGAAGATGGTTTTATTGTACAGACTGCTTAAAGAGCATGGAATGATAAATGAATAAAAAAGAAATTGCAGAAAAAGAAATGCTCGCCATTGAAGAACTGAGCCGCGACCTTAGGGCAAATAAGTTTGTAACTGGTGAAATGCAGTTTACAGATGTTACAAACTGCGATTATTTTTTGAAGGCTTACGGAGATATAATCCGCTACTGCATTACCTGGAATAAATTTCTTTTCTGGAATGGAACTAACTGGGATATTGATACTCGCGGGCGTGTTGCTGAACGCTGTAAGATTTTTGTTCATAAAATGTACCGAGGTATGCGTTATATTTCTGACCGGCAGCTGGAAGCGGCCTTTGAAAAGCATCTGATTAAAAGTGAAAGCTTCCGCCGTATTCAGGCTTTGGAAGGTCTTTTGAAAATGAGCGAAGAAATCAAGGTTGAAGACTGGGAGCTTGATACGGATATATATCTTTTTAATGTGGAAGGTCTTACGCTGAACTTGAAAACCGGCAAAGCGAAAGAGCCTAACTTTAAGAATCTGATTACAAAGAAAAGCCGTTTTATTTATGATAAGGCAGCGGAGTGTCCTACGTGGAAAATGTTTCTACTCCAGATTTTTAATAAGGATTCGGAACTTATTCGTTTTATTCAAAAGGCCTGCGGTTATGCACTTTCTGGTGATGTGAGTGAGCAGTGTCTTTTTATTCTCTGGGGAACTGGAGCAAATGGTAAATCAACTTTCTTAAATGTTCTGCTCCATCTGTTTGGGGATTACGCCTGCAGCACGATGATTGAAACCTTTATGAAAAAGAACAGCGAACAGAGTAACGACCTGGCACGTCTTAAGGGGCTGAGGCTTGTTACTACAAGTGAAATTGAACAGGGAAAACAGATTAGTGAGAGCCTTATAAAAAGCGTAACCGGAGAAGATGCTTTGACGGCGCGATTTCTTTATGGTGAATATTTTTCTTTTAAACCGACCTTTAAGATTTTTATGGCGACAAACCATAAACCGAAAATCCGCGGTGCTGATAACGGAATCTGGCGGCGTATTAAGATGATTCCTTTTACGGTGACTATTCCGCCGGAACAGAGAGATAAGAAGCTGACAGAAAAATTGATTGCCGAGAATTGCGGAATTTTGAACTGGCTGATTCAGGGATATGCAATGTGGCGGAAGGAAGGTTTGAGCGAAGAGCCTAAGGTTATTCGGGAAGCAAATGCTGAGTACAGAATGGATATGGATGTGGTTGGTACGTTTGTTAATGACTGTCTTGAAATTGATGCAAGCCTTAAATGGCGGCTTAATAACACTCTTCTATACAATACTTATATCAAATGGTGCAATGCGAACAATGAGCATATCCGCTCGCAAAAATGGCTGACTATTCAGATGAGCGAAAAAGGCTTTAAACGCTTTATGTCCTGCGGGCAGAGACTCTGGCTGGGGCTGGTACTGAAGCCGGAATGGAGCAAATGAAAAGTATGAAATTTGCCACAAACTCGATTACTGGACATCGGAGAGAGTTAAAAGTTTCTTTTTACTTGCTAACAAAAGTTATTTTCGAATTTGTAAATTACTATTGGAAATAGGAATTGAATAATTGGGAAGATACTTTTCAACAAGTGCTTCACACATTATTCTATGATACTCTTCTGTATGAGGCCCTAATAAAATTTTCATGTGTTTAAACGATTTTTCAGATAATTGTAAATATAAACAATTGGCATTAATAGCAGTCGTATTTGTTTCTTCTAGAATTGCTTTAAGTATACCAACTTTAGATTTATTTGTGGTTTTTGCAGCGATAAGAATAAAACGAACCTCTTTTTGAAATTTCCAAATGCTTCTTTTATAAGAGGCGATATTATTTATATAAATAATAGGCAAATTATCTTCATCACGTTTTACCAATTTTGGAGTTCTCTTTCTTGTATAATCGACTTTAATTAGTGGTTTGTCATCTTGTTCCCATAACCAGGCATATTCATTTTCTTGTAATTTTGAAACATTTTTAATCAAAGAAGACTTATCGTGCAATCTTTCAAATAGAATATCATTCGACTCCAATTCAATTCTAATACCAGACATTTTATTTGAATACATATTCCATAAAGCGATATTTTCTTCAGAACTATTTGACCAACATGAAACAAAAACAAATTTGCTTAAATCTCCAAAGTCTTCAGTTTTTCCTTCCTCCATATCATCAACATTTGAAAGAGAATTAAACTTTAATGTTTTATTTTTTAGAATAAGAGCGAGGTTTTCTATCGATGTATAATGATAAATCTTCATAACTAATAATCCCTATCAAAATCCTTGAATATCATTTCAAGTTCTTCATCACTTGTTGGCATTGTTTCCAAGATTTCATTATCAATAGCATTCAACATAATTTGTTCTTTTTCCAATAATCTATCATAAACTTTTTTATCCATTGAAAAATCTCCATCTGGAGTCAGGTAGTTTTGTTGCAGATAATAATATTGTGTATATTGATTCTGTGGTAAGCCAAGACGGTGAATTCGATCTTTTGATTGCAAAAGATGTACAAGATTATAACTGTATTCATAATATACAGCATCATGACAAACTGTATGTAAAGAAACTGATTCTGCCAATGTATGAGGATTTGTTATTAAAACATCAAACTCATTATTTCTAAATTCATTTAGTAAAGTTTGGCGTTCATCAAGTTCAACCTCACCATAAATGCATTTTGCATTTATGCCAACAGCTTTTAATCCTTTTGCCAAACGTCTGATTGAATCTTTGAGAATACACCAAATAATAACTGGCTTATTTGAGTTTACTATTTGTTGAACCTGAGATATTGTGCGTTTGTATTTTGTTGTAACTGATATAGATTTGATTAATTTTTGAATCTCATCAGAATAATCAACAAAGTCAATTTTATTTATATCCTTTTCATCTATATCCAAAATATGAGCAAACTCACTTAAATCAAGAGCTTCTAATAACAAACTTGGATTTGTTTCTAATTGAAGGATACGGATAAAGAGAGCTAACTTATTCTTTCTATATTTTTTTAGAAGAATACTAAATATACCATTTTCTGTTTCAGTGCAATTAAAGAAGTCAATTAAGTCAGAATTTGGTATAGGAACATTTAGTTGATTCTTATTTGTGCGACAGAAGAAAGGCTGGATTTTTCCATTTATATCTTGAACCATTTCTGGAGACGGTTTCTTAAGTGTATTCATATCGAAACCAAAGAAATCATCATATTCATTTGGGAATAAAATGTGGAGAAAATTGTAAATATCCTGATATGTATTAGGGATAGGCGTACCAGTCATTGCAATTGTAAAATTTGAATACTCCGCAATTCTTAAAGCATTTACGGCATATTCTCCGTTAACACGTTTTACACGATGAACCTCGTCAAAAATTAAAAGTGTTTCATCATCTATTATTTGGCATATTTCATTTATATACGTTTTTAATGATTCGTAATTGAACATGATAAGATTTGCATGGCCAGAATCAAAAAGAATCGCATTTTTCTTGTCTTGTGTTTTTTTATAGGATTGATTATGTAATAAAAACGTTTGCAATGGGATATTAGAACCAAAACATAATTCAAATTCATCAACCCATGAACCAAATGCATTTTTAGGACAGATAACAACAATGCGTTTTACTTTTTCTGTTTTATATAGATATGCAAAAACTCCTAAAGCAGAAGCAGTTTTTCCAGACCCAGGTACTGAAAAATTTCCAGATTTTTGCATTGCAAACATAAAAAAGGAATCCCACATCTGGCGCTCACGTAATTTCCTTATCATTAATGAATTTACAATCGATTGATATTTTAAAAACCGTTCAAGTAATTTATCATCATGATGTTTTAATTCTGCTCCAAGCTTATATCTTTCATTTATATGCAGTTCTTTTTCTTTTAAGAAATTTACTACTGATTCATCAAGCGTATAAGTTACCCCATAACGCTGGGCATTTGAATCAAATGTGTTGAGTAATTTTTTTAATCTCAAATAGGAAAAATCTTTTCTAAAAACAATCGTATTATCATAGGAACTTTCAACATAAACCTTAAGATTTAATTTATAGAAGAAAGTCCTTTGAAATTCAGTAAGATTTTCTGAAACGATATTGAGTAAAAAGTAGCCTTTATAAAAGAAAGTACAATTAAACATCCAGGTTTTTCTCAAACTCCGAGATATAAAACTTTAATCGGTTTAATTCTTTTTTTACATCTTCCAATTCAAAACTATCTAATTTCTTTAAGATATTTACATCAATATCTTCTAGAAGCTCTTTAGCTTTTGAAATATTCTTAGCTGGAAGATTTCGTGTTTCTTTTTTCTTTGCTTTATAAAGATTCTTTTCGAGGGAATCTTCCAAATTTACGCGAATATCGCTATGAGAACGAATATTCTCCGTTATCGTTGCTGTATTACTTTCCCCTGCTGATGGTAAAAGATTTGCCACTTTTTCGGCTATTGGCAGCTGCTCTTCTATATATTCATCAAAGTATTCAGAATTTGCAACTTTATTTATATTGCGAACGAAAGCTCTTAGATCTGCTCCGGTGTGCATTATTATATTTGTAAAAACACAAATCTTTGCCTTTTCTTTTGTTTCATCATCCATTGATTTTTTTAGAAGATTATTAAGGGCATCAAGAGAGGAAACAATATCTAAATCTCTTGCAATATAATACTGGCCTGGTGCATTTATATATTCCAGGAATTCATTCAGAAGTCTTGCATTATCTAGACGTTGTCTAACTTCTTTTACGTTTATATTGCAACTACGTGCATATTCTTCTGCTGTAACAAGTTTAGTTTCTTCAATATCGTGATAGATACCTACCAATTCTTCAATTGGATTGTATTCAACTCTTGATTCTTCACCATGCTGTATAGCAAGTTCCAGAAGCTTAATCTGTTTTGCACTTTTTTCTATATCTCTATCTAGAATAATTGCTTCAAAGGCATTAAACTTTTCCGATTTTTTAGCTAAATGTCTAAGGCAGGTAAACCTTCTGTTTCCATCAATAATACGGCCATCAGCCAAAACTACGCCGGCTTCTCTCTGTTCAACCAATTCAATATTTGTTTCGGTTCGTTTTATAGCTTCTGGATTACTCTTGATGATATAGTCTTCAATAATAGAATTATAGGCTTCTTTATCATCAATTGATGGTAATTCACCGTTATGCTCAGAACGATACTGACTAAGCCAGGTTGCAATTCGATTGTTTTGATTATTAAAATATAACAAATCCAATCGAATGCGATAAACTGGAAATGCTTGTGTTGTTCCATCTATTGAAAATTTTTTAGCAAGTGTTGTCTTAATTACAGCACCACTTTTTACGCCTTCATCTAAAAGATTCATTTTTATATCTCCTCAAAATAGTCATCATAACTACGGTAAATTTTTTCCATTATTTTGTCATAGTATAAATCACTGTCATATATTCTTTCTAAAATATAATTCTTATCAATATTTATTCCAAATTCAGTATTTAATTTATCTACAATGCGATAAATATCCATTCCATTTTGTGGAATCATATCTTCAAGTAAAGAAATCCATGTAATAGATTTTTCTCCTTTAGATAAAATTATTTTTCCACCTATTTGTTGACTTGAAAATAAGTTATCATTTTGTGCAAGAATCTTTTCATAAAACCAATCATCAAAACCTAGATCAAAAAGTTTATGTTTAAAACCTAATGATTTAATTTGATTCATAGTAAAATAATCTGGCAAATCTATTGTTGAAATTTTTTTGCAAAAATCAAATAAATCTTCTTTTTTTATGCCTGTCATTTTTAATTTATTGAATGTAATATATTTATGATAATCATATTCAAGAAGTTCATAGTCATCAAGTAAATTATTTAATACCATATTAAATGTAGTCTTTTGTCTTATTATTTGTGGTATATCATCATATAGAAATTTATCATTTTGAAATAATAAAAATTCAAAATATTTTTTTGCAGACTCATATTTGCCTTGTACAATATAATCCACATTTACTATAAAGCCCATTTTTTTCAATGATATAGGATTTAAATGAGATAATTCTGAAAACTTTTGTTTAAATATATCTTCTACTTCTTTTATCGTATAAAAATCATTTTTAAGTTGCTGTTTTAAATATACAACTTCATCATTTGAAAGGTTAGGTGCATTAATTATATATATACCACGATGAAGATATTTATTAATACATTTAAAATAATTAATCAGTACTGTATTTGAATTATTACCATATTTTTCTTCATAAAGAATTGATAATTTTTCCGGAGAAATAGGGGCATTTTCATTTAATAAAGAAATAACTTGATTATCCACATCCGCTTTCCCAAATTCAATTATTGGCATACGATGAAAAGTAATATTATTATCTTTATTTTCTAATAAGTATCGTAAAAGGTTATGTAATTCATATTCATCATGAAGATCATATTTTTTCATTAATTTCGGGTAATCTTTTACAAATTTTGCTGTTGAAAACAAAACATTCTCATATTGCGACAAATTTAGTGTATCTAATAACTCTGTAAAATCATATTTTTTAAAGTCATAAAATCGAAGCGTACGAGGATATTTATATAAGATATTACTTTGAAGAGATATTTTATTTTGAATTGTTCTGACATCCATATCATATAATTCTTTTGGAAGTCCTTGCTTTTCCCAAAATTCTCGATATTTTGTTATAAAATCATCTAATTCTATATCTTTTGTACAGTAACGTTTTATATAATAACGATATAATTCTGGACGATATTTTTTTACATATTGATTACCAACATAAATATAATTTGTGTAAATTATTTTTGTTCGTATTTTTCTACGAATATTTTCTGGAATTGTTTTATCATCAAGACAGTCTTCTAAATCATTGTCAAGAGAATCATATTTTGTTTGAAAATAATTAGAGGTTAATTCTCCAAAGATTAATTTACTTTGATCTTTTGAAAATTTATATTTTTTATAAATATAAGCGTATTCATCTTCTGCAAAGATAATATCTTTGGTCGGTTTTATGAAATATTTATTTACAATTTGCCTTATACGCTCTCGGCTTACATTATAAATTGCTCCTATTTCTTCTAAAGTTTGTCCTTTTATAATTTTTCTTGTTAATATGTCCTTTATTTTTTTATCTTTTACACCTTTTATATAAGAAGAAACCGAAGGTCGAATTACTTCATACATATTACGTTGTTTTTTTAATAGAGATTCTTTTTCCATTTCCATTAATATAGAAGAAAGAATACCTGATTTAGTTAGAAACACTGGATATAAATCGAATAACCTTGATTCCTCTATTGGTTCTTTTAATTGACTTAATGTATCAAAAATTTTTGATTTTATTATTTCGATACATTTATTATCTGAACAAATGATGTTACAAAAAGATGGATGATAATTTATAACATCTTCATTTGAAAGTTTTTCCAATTTGATACATTTTATTATACACACAAGAACACTAGCAACTGTATGCCTTAAATAATAAAAAAAGGAATTATATTCTTTTACAACATTTTCACAGAAATTAAATAGTTCAGTTTCCTTATATTGATTAGATACAAAAAGTATATCTAAAGTTATAGATTCAGAATAAGAAATTGTTTCATATTTGTCAAAAAGCTCAATCAATTGTTTACAAGTTATATATGATTGATTTTTAATTTCATTATATATATCTATTGGAATTTTATAGAATTTATATTCATTCTCAGAAATACATAGTCCTATATTAATCTCGCTTTTTTTGATTTCTGAATATTGACTCAATGCATCAAGTAATTCATCAAATGTCTTACTACCAAGATTTCGCCAACATTTAATCTCATCTAAGGAGTAATTCTTTAATTCAGCAATAGAGTGAATATTATGACTTTGTAATACATTCAATGTTCTTGTCGAAAAATTATAGTCTTGTATAGAAATATTATTTGCTGAGTAATCTTTTTGATTGTTTGTTTGTAAAATGAATAAATCTATTTTTGCTTTATTTACATTATCGTTATTCATTTCACATATATCTAAATTATCTGGTAGTCGAACGTTAGATAAAACATCAATTATTTCATCTAAAGTCTGTTTACCAATATTTTTCCAATTTTTTATTTCAATAATTGAATATTTTTTTAATTCAGAAATAGTTTTTATATTTCTACTTGCGAAAACAGATAGGGCTCGTTTTGAGAAATTATAATTACTTATGAAATTTGCATACAAGTTATCATCAACACCTGAAATGATAATATTATCAACAACGGAACAAATTTCTTCTTCTGATTTTTTTCCTAGATTTCTAAAAGTTTTAAGTTTTTTCCTATTTGTTCGTAATAATTCAACGAGCTCTCCGATAGTATGAATGTTATTATTTAAAAGTACATTTGTAGAACGAATTGACAAATGCAATTCAGCAATCGAGGCATTAGAATAAAACATTTTTTTAGTAGAAGACGATGCTATGTTCATAAAATTTACCTTATATTATAACATAGTTTTTGAATTTTGTGAGATAATTACTCCTCCATAAATATTTTTCCAATCATTGATTTATTAGCAGTACCTTTCTTTATCTGGAACGAAAGATTATTCAACGTATCTTCTGTATTACCATAAGCCGGTGTTACATCAAGCTGGATATTTCCGCAGCGTATCTTTCCTTCAAAAAGAGGAATGTTGCCTTTGCCCAATAGAACATCTACTTTATTAAGGCGGAATACATCTGTAACTTCAAACATAAACCTTATAGGTTCATCAATTTCTTTTTGTCTGTTCAATTTTTTTGCAGCTTCAACAAACTTATTCCAATCGGTCTGATTCAGTTTTGTAGAAATAACGGTAAATCCATCAGGACGCTGCCATGGAAGATTTAACTCATTGATTATTTGTTTTAAATCATCATTGTTTATAAAGACAATTTCGTCGTTTCCTGTGTCACCAATCAAAAGATATTCATAATCATTCAAGATATAATCATAATCTTTGAACATCATTCGGATTTTGTATTCTTTTGATTTATCTTTTCTGCTTATAACAGCAGGAGAAGGTTTTATATAATTTGGTAATTCCCATTGTAATTTATGCATTATCTGGTCAAATAAAACTATTGTCTGTTCATCAGTTGCATTTTTCTTTTCAAGGAGTTCTACAAAATCCATACCAAAATAAACTGGATTGTTAACGCAGTCAAAACGGATGTTGTTTCTTGCACGCAGAATTAATTTTATAATTACATCGGATTCTATCTTTCTGTTATGCTGGATTTTTTCTGGCTGGAAATAATCTTTTATCAATTGTTCAGAATCGAGAATTAAGTCTTCTTCATCTAAATGAATTTCTAAATCAAACTTTTTTACTAATACTGATAACATTTTTTCGCAGATTAAATAATCAGCTTCATTTGCAAGAATGTTCAGCTTCATTACAAAAAACTTTCTTTCGTGTAAAAATACTTCAACACCACGAGAGCTTTTTTTATCAATATAAAAGTGACCACCAAACTGTTTTTCAAAAAGAGAGATTTTAAGTTCGTAATCAGAACCTAACTCATACTGGATTAATGATTGCAGATAATTTAGAGAAAAGTTTACCTTTTGAGGATTTAATTCAAAATAAAATGTATTACTCATAAAACAGACTCCTTAATTTGATGAATTGCTGTTTCCAAACCATGAGCATCTTCTGAACAATAATAAAGTTTGATTAAATCATTTGTAAAAACACAAGTACGATTTGTAATCATTATACAAAGGCGTTTATTGACAACTGACCAATAGCCGCCAAAATTATGAATAATAAAATCGCCAAGATAACATGCACACATATCAAGGAAACTTTCGCTTTCAATGTGTGTCCATTTATAAAGATTTATTTCATTCTCAAGTTTCTGTAAAACAGGGATTGAATATTTTTCTTTTGATTTAATCTCGTGACATAGAAACTTACAAATTGCTTTTGAACTTTTATGAATATCTTTTTTAAGCTGATCATTTTCTCCTGTATCGAGAGAATATTTTTTATCACCTTTATGGATAATGTATAAAGGATTTGCTGTAAGTAATAATGAAGTAATAGCCTTAAAACCTTCTGCAGAATCATCGTAATATGGCCATGGAGAATCATCCATTAATTCAAGGACATCTGGATTAAAAACCTTCCTTAATCGTAAATTGATAATCTGCTCACATGGAACAATTGTTTCAATAAAGGTGTTTGTATTCTCTTTTGTTTTTCCAATAGCCCCAAAGTGTTCTACAATTTTGCCAGTACCTATAGGACAGCAATAAACTTTTGTATAAGGAGCAAAAATATTTGTATCAGAAACAGGAATATAATTTCCTACAAGTGCATAACGCCACTTGTAATTATCAGCTTTCTGATTTCTGATTACAGAATCTACGAGAAATGACATATCATTTTTTTCAAGTAAATTACCCAACATGTTTTGCCCCCTTGAAATTATTTAGACTTTGGCCAATGGTCTACATCTGCAAGATCTTTACCGGCTTTGTATGCGTGATGACCGATTGAAGCGGCTGCTGCGATACTGCCGACAGCGGCCATTTTGAGTTCGTTTTTATCGTGCTGTAATCTTGGATGATTTGATGGAACTCCATGCTCCATTGCATTGTCGATATTTTGTTTACTTGCGATTGCCATTCCTATTAAAGAGGCAATGAGAGCAAACATAAGCGCAATTGGGATTGCTAAAATCCATAGGCTTTCCCAGAAGAACAAGAGACACAAAAAGAAGACAATGAAAAATGCTCCCCAGCCCCAGACAGATTTATTTGCGAAGCAGTCTCTTTCATACTGTCCGGAAAGAACATAACGCGCATCATTTTCTGCTTTATGTCGTGCATTTATTTCTGCTTCAGTTCGTAAATCTCCATAATTGAAAAGCCAGTAAACGTATTCATAATCCTTTTCGTTATAGATTTGACGTTCGAGGAGTTTCTTCATTTCGGCAGCCATAAAGGCATTGGCCTGCTGGAGTTCTGGAGTTTTATCCTCGAGCTTACGTTTCATATGATATTCAATGTCTGAACGTAATCTCTTTACCTTTTCATTGAAATCGTGAATCTGCTGAGCGCGTCTTGCATCAGATACGCTTGAAACTGTTGAATTATTGTACATATAATCTCCTCCTGCTTTATAATAATTTGGATCCCAAATTTGCTTCTGGAAGTTTTTCTCTTCCAGTTTTCTTCGTTTTTGTTCAAGGCGAATACATTGCTGATGTATTCGTTCAGTTTCTGCCTTTGTTTCTTCAATACGTCTTTGTATAGCTTCTGTGGCAGCCTTTTGTTCAGCCATCATGTGAGCATACATTTCTTTTACTTCGGGAGTTTCATGGCCGCTTCTATACCAGACAGTTTTACCGTTATATGTGATGCTGCAATTGTATTCATTTTTAGTTGATTTCTTTTTCTCGCTCATGGCTATTCCTCCTTATCAAGTGAGTTATATACCGGGCTGTTATCTGAGTGTACATATTCATCGTAATAAGCTTCCATGTAATCCTGTGTATCTTTCTTTTTACCAGTCCACTTGTCATCATTGAAAAGAATTGTATATCCAAGAATCAGAAGAGGAAGTATAACCGGTAAAAAGATAGTCAAAAAAGCAAATCCCATAATAAGCCTCCAGATAAATTAAAAGTCATCGTAGAATTCATCTCTGATGTCATCGTCTTCCATCAGAAGTTCCATGTCTGACTTGCTGCAGTTCCCATCCTGGAAACGATTAAATATTTCACCAGTGTCGTGAATGCCATCATCGTCATCAAACATTTCACGTTCAAAATCTTCATCATCGTCGTCATAATCATAAGCTCTGCCATAAGAGGAACGTGAATAGCTTGATTTATTATCACTATTACTTGCTGCCACAATTACTATGACAACAATTATTAAAATAAATAAAAACAGCATAAGGACCTCCTTTTTCAGCTTTCTACGTGCCATTATATAAGTCAAGAGTGCCAAAAATTGTCACTATTAAATTTATTTTTCAAAAAAGTGTGATAAAATGTATTTATGAGCAATAAAAAAGAAAATCATACAAAACCTCTTCGTTTATTCAAAATTGAACAGGCTATTCAGGATTTAGGATATCCAAGTGTTGAACGTTTACAGAAAGAGCTGGAAGTAAGCCGTAGAACAATTCTTCGCGACATTGAACAGCTTAAACTTTATTACAATGCGCCAATTGAATATGATTATTTTAAAAAAGGTTATTACTACAGTGATAATACTTATTTTGTAAAAAACATGATGCTGACAGAAAGCGAAGTCTTTGCAGTTACCGGAATCCTTCCACTCATGGAACGTTACAAAAACACTCCGCTGCAGAAAACTATAGAAAAGGTTTATGACACACTTTCACAGATGTTGCCGAATCAGGTCGAAGTTCAGTCCAGCTTTGCAAATGATGTTGAGTTTATTGCAGACCCTGTTCCTGTTATTTCTGAAGAAGTTTTTAATGATGTTTTTAAGGCTACAAAGCTTCATAAGATTATGAAGTTCAAATACCGCTCTTTAAGTTCTACTGAATACAAGGTCCATGAGCTTTATCCTTATAAGATTTATAATCAGAAAGGAGACTGGTACATTCTGGGATATTCAACTAAATATGAGAAGTTTGCCACCTTTACGCTTGCACGTATGAAGAGCATAGAACTTGGAGAAGACTTTGAGCCTGATCCTGATTACAAAAAGAAGATTCACATTGACCCGAGTTTTGGAATCTGGAACAACGATTCTAAGCCTCAGAAAATTGAGTTGTTTTTTGATAAGTCTGTGAACACTTATATTCTTGAACGTACCTGGCATAAGAATCAGAAATGTAAACAGAATGAAGACGGAAGCGTTTATCTGAGCTTTGAATCTAACCAGATGCAGGAGACTTTGTACTGGTGTCTGCGCTTTGGAGCTTCTGTTACTGTTATAAATCCGCCGGAATTGAAAGAAATGTATGCTGAAGAAGTAAAGAAAATGGCTGCTAAACTTTGATTTTTCTTTTTCCCCCGTGCCCCCAATGTTTTTCGCAGAGCAGAAAGTGTTCCCGGAAATAAGAAAGAAAACTTTTTGAAAAACTGCAACATTTTTCTCGAAGTATAAAAACGTGTTCTTTAGCACAGAATAGAACACGTCTTTTTGCAAAACTGTTCTTTGCTTTAACTGTCATTGAGTTTGATTGAATTGTATTGATTGATTTTGAAAAGCCTTTATTTTTATTCTTTTCTTGGAGAACACTTTATTAAAGAAATTAAAAATATTTTTATATGCCATATAAAAGATATATAAAAAATGCATCTTCTATTTAAATGTGTGCTTTTTATTTAAAGACTCTGGATTAAACTTTTTAGAAGATTTTCTGACTGCTGCGCACGCTCCCCCGTGGTTTTGAAAAATCATCACGTCGCCGCGACAGCGGCGACATCAGACAGAAACAACTCGAAGTGAAGACGGCTTTTCAAACACAAGCGGTTGCGAAGCATCCGCAGCTTTTGGAAGCTGTCTGAACGGAGCTTCACGGTGAATGCACGAGCGGAAGAAATCGAGCTGTCCGCCGAAGGCGGACTGTACGAAGGATGTTGCTTTGACAAAGAAATACGGAAGAAGCAGTCTTGCTTCAAATCCAAGGGCGCGAAGCGGCCATAACTTTTGGCAAGTCTGCTTCTGGAGCTGGAAGAATTCTCGGCCCACTGAGCGTCGGGAGCGCACGGACGCGCGACCAGAGCGACACTTGTAAGAGCCATATTCATTTTGGAGGATAAACTCAACGTTGTAAGAGGCGGCAACACGGACGTTGCCGCCTTGCCGATTGAGCGCAGGGGCTTGACCCCTGGGCGATTGAGGCAACCATTTTTCCCACACCAATTAGAATTCCCAAAAAGGCCGCCATTGTAAGACCAACTGAGCATCTTAAAATAGCGGGACAACTGCAATGTTGAGCAAAAGGGTGCCCCCTGTCCCCCCCCTAAGGTATATTGCATTCTTTATTTTTTGGGAGGGGGAAAGAGGGGGTTCTTAGGGGGGGAAAGGGGGAACACTTTTGCGTGCCCGCTATT
>CAMNIU010000101.1 GCA_946540605.1 uncultured Treponema sp. | reverse complement strand
AGTTCAAGCTTCTTTTCCGAAGGAGTATTATCCTCAAGTACAGGGTAAAAAGACCCGTCCGCTAATTTGATGCCAATAGTTTTCATATAATTCCTCTCAATATTATATGGTAAAACATTATAAATCAGTTTTCAAGTGTTTTTCAGAGAGGGATTCAAATTTATTTGGAGGCTCCGGCAGGCTCCACTTCGTTCCGCCTGCCGTCGGGCGTTCCGGGGCTCGGTACCCTCGGCGTCCTCGGTTGCGCCGGCCTTCGGCCGCCGCCCCCTGCGGTCGCTGGCTCCGCCACCCCTCCATGCCCTAGCCCGCGTGTAACTATTCAGTGTCATATGCAGACACTCCACCGCCACGCAATCAAATTCCGCGGTTTTTTATACAAATTTTCCAAAATTTTGTCCAAAAAGTGCATATGAAACCTAATATATATATAAAGGAAATTTTTGTGGATTGAGTGTGGCGGGGCGGCCTGCTAATTTGCAGAAATTGTCATTTAGCAGGCCAGTGAGTTCCAAATACCTGCAGTGTTGGCCCACTAACTTGCAGTTCTTTCCATTTAGCAGGCCTGCTTGTTCTAAAGATATGCAGTACGAGCCCGCTAAACATCAGATTTCTCAAAATAACAGGCTCACAGATTGCCTGTTGGATAGTGCCAAGCCAGCTAAATGAGAAAAACTGTAGAATAGCGGGCCCAAAATGAGCTTCAGCCTGCCGTGACTGCCAGTTCATGGAAAGAAAAGTGGGCAAATGGGCCTGCTATTTTGCAGAATTTGCCATTTAGCAGGTCAGCAGGTTCAAAATAAATGCAGTATTGGCCCGCTAAATAAAAGAAGTCTCAAAAAAGCAGGCCTACTAGTCTACTTCAACAGAATTGCCAGCCTGCTAAAATCCACAATTTTCATATTTAGCAGGCCGCCCTACGCCTCTCAGAACGTCCACAAGGCCTGCTAAAACAGCAGATTTCTAAAAATACAGGCCACCCCTTGGGTAGCCTTCCTAAGGAGGAAACTATGAAATACGAGCTTTTGTCACCAGACACATTAACCCCGCAGCTCAGGGCACGCCGCCTTGAATTACACAATTTGCTCTCCCTAAAACTAAAAGGGCAAAAGAATACCCCGCCGGGACATCTGAGAATAGAACAAAAGAAAGGCGGCCGTAAAATCCAATACTATCATTGTAAGCCTAAGGCGAATCCGCGGGGTATTTACATTCCCGTCTCACAGGCAGGCCAGGCAAAAAGGTTAGCTCAAAAAGACTATGACGCTAAACTCATTAAAATATTGCAGAGCCAAATTACAGCCCTCGAAAAATTAATCAAAGTGTATGAAAAAAAAGTTGCAGAACTCTATACAAAGCTTTGCCCGGCGCGGCAAAGACTTATAGAACCAGTAACACTGACAGATGCCCAGTACATAGAAGAGTGGAATAAGGTAACCTGGCCAGCAGCATCCTTTGCCGCTGAAAACCTAAAGTTCACAACAGCCCGAGGTGAACAGGTGCGCTCAAAATCCGAAGTAATCATTGCCGACATACTTGCACGCTACAAAATTGCCTATCGCTATGAATATCCATTGCAGATAAAAAATGAGCGCACCTACCATCCAGACTTCTTATGCCTCAACGTACGCACACGAAAAGAATACTTTTGGGAGCACTTTGGCATGATGGACGATCCCACCTATGCAGAAAAGGCAGTCAGTAAACTAAAAGTCTTCAGCGAGAACAGCATTCAAGTCGGTCGAAACCTCATAGTCACAATGGAAACAAAAGACTGCCCCTTAAGTCCCCGCCAGGTAGAAAACCTGATAAAAGATTTCCTGCTATAAAAGAGATAAGCAGTCAGTGCCACATTTTCTGTAAAGCAACCAACGATATAATTTTTCATTATTTTACTTTACATAATGCGCTTTGCCTTTATTTTGCTTTACAGCGGAAAGTTTTCAGTTTATATTTGAATAAATATCTTTATAGGAGCGTAAAAAATGGATATCAAAGGAACACAGACCGAAAAGAATCTGCAGACAGCATTTGCAGGTGAATCTCAGGCACGCAATAAGTACACTTATTTCGCAAGTCAGGCTAAGAAAGAAGGCTACGAGCAGATAGCTGCAATCTTCCTTGAAACTGCAGAAAACGAAAAAGAACACGCAAAAATGTGGTATAAACTCTTGAACGGCGGTGTTGGTACAACTGCAGAAAACCTTAAGGCAGCTGCAGACGGTGAAAACTACGAATGGACAGACATGTATGACGGCTTTGCTAAAACTGCCCGTGAAGAAGGTTTTGAATACATTGCAAAACTTTTTGAAGGCGTTGCAGCAATCGAAAAGCACCACGAAGAACGCTACCGCAAGTTGCTTAAGAATATAGAAGATAAGCTTGTATTCTCAAGCGAAGGCGATGCAATCTGGCAGTGCCGCAACTGCGGTCATATCGTAATTGGAAAAGAAGCTCCAAAGGTTTGCCCTGTTTGTGCACACCCACAGGCTTATTTCCAGATTGAAGCTCAGAACTATTAAGCCTAAAATTGAAGAACCGTTAAAAAAAAGGCTGCGAAAGCGGGCTTTTTTAGGTTCATCGAAAAAATGGCTCAGAGCGAGATTAATCGAGCGACTTAAATAAAAAAAACCGATGTTTATAAGACATCGGTTTTTTTGTTGTTCGGCTTTTAGCCTCGTAATTACGACTTATTTTGCGTCAGCGCTTGAGCCATTATATTCAAAGCTGAATTCAGACATAGAAACAAGTTCGTTTACTGTAGTTCCAAATTTTTCAGCAACATCATATTCAGAAACCTTATTTACATTTCCTTTGTCATCATACTTCAAAAGAGTTCTCTTAGTTATCTGCTTTTCAGCATTATAAGTAGTAATCTCATTAAGCAAGCCGTTTGTTCCGTAGCGGAAAACTAACTGAGTCTGGCGGTTAGCGTAAGCATCAAGCTTAGAAAGAGAATCAATTGCACCAGCTTCTGTATAATTGTAAGAAGTAAGTTCGCTGAGGGAACCATCAGGATTATATTCATTTACAGAAGCAAGACGGTTGTTTTCGTCATACTTGTAAATTGTCTTCCAGATGAGAGCACCTTCGCCATCGTAGCAAGATTCATCAATAAGAAGATTGTTGTCGTAAGTATAGATTGTGCGGGCACGGAGATTACCTTTTCTGTCATACTCAGAAGCATCCAGCTTAAAGCCGTTTTTGAAAGTATAAGTATTCTTCCATACAATTTCGCCGTCAGCACTTGTACAAACCTGACCAATCAAATTGCCAGTTCTGTCGTACTCTGAAGCAATTGTATTAATTACAGCATCCTTTGGTGTAAGTTCAGAAGAAGTAATTTCTTTTCCGTTAGAATCAAAGCTGTGTGTAATTTTTGAACTTGGAGTTCTGTATAATGTGCCGAATCGCGAAGCAATTGAAAAATCTGTTTCGGTGTAGGCTTTTACGTTGCCGGTAATCGGAGCGTATGTAAAGATGTCTGCCGCAAAAAGTGAAAGGCTCAGGCTTGCGGTAAGAGCGAGTGCAAGAAGTTTTTTCATAATTCCTCCAAAAAGTATATTTTGTTCATTCATTTGCTTATGCAATGTATATATTTTATACTATAATCAAAAAATTGTAAAAGAAAAAGGAAACAGTAATGACAGAACAGCAGTGGAAATATTTTTGTGATTTTAAGGATGATTTACGCAATAAGATTGAGGAATGGAAAGCTTCAGCACCGGAGCTAACTAAGCTTCAAAAAGATGCAGCCATTCTTGCCAAGATTCCTGAATATCCGTTTGAAACAACTGTTGTTTATAACCGGTCACTTGATGAAGTTACTAAAGATGATGATATTAAGCTGATTGTAATAGGAGATAATCCTGGAAAAGATGAGCAGCTTGCAAAAAATAACCGTTACCTTGTAGGCCAGGCAGGAAAAATTGCAGAAGGATATTTCCGCCGCAATCCGGAACTTGGAATTGATTTCCGTCGAAACGTTATTATATTGAATAAAACTCCAGTTCATAGTGCAAAGACTGCACAGCTTAAAACTATTGCAAAGCAGGGTGGTGCTAAAATTGCAAGTCTAATAGAAGAAAGCCAGATCTGGATGGCAGAGCGCACTGCAGAACTTCACGCAGTACTTGGCACAGAACTCTGGCTTGTAGGTTATTCGGAATTAAAAGAAAAAGGTATTTTTGCTTCTTACCGCGATACTTTAAAGACAGCCTGTACTCCACAAGCCTGGCAAAAGGTTTTTGTATTCCAGCATTTTTCAATGAACCGCTTTACAATCGACCTTGGAGAATATATTAACCAGAAATCTGCAGAGGCACAAAAAAACGCCACGCTGGAATCTAACATTCACGAGCTTGGCGTTTTACATCGAAACGAAATTTTTAAGGCTTAGGATTATTCTTTTTTCTCTGGCCCTTCTGATGTCTCGCCGATATCTTCGACCTTAGCATTGTTCAAAGCTTCCAGTGTTTCCACAGCAACCTTTTGATTTTTGTGAATGACTGCACGATTTGTGTAATGTACAAAACTAAAGAAAAGAATAATAAATGTAGTAGATTCAAGCAGCAATGCCATGCCGCGTCCTGAACCTAAGAAGTATGAAATAATAACTGAACCGCAAAGCAAAAACTGAAGGAAGCAAAGCAGATACAAAGCAGTATATTTTGAATATCCCATATTCAAAAGTTTGTGATGCAGATGAGAGCGGTCTGGAGACATAATAGGTCTCTTATCGCGAATTCGTCGCCAGATAGCTGCAATTGTATCAAAAACCGGGAATGAAGTAATTACAATCATAATCAAAAGCTTATTGTATTCAAATACATTGCTTGAATCAAAAAGCGGGAATACAGAAATCATAAATCCAAGGAACTGAGAACCGGCATCACCCATAAAAAGTTTTGCAGGAGGCCAGTTGAAGCACAAGAATCCGAGGATAGAAGCAGCCAGAATATAGCAGAGAATAGCTTCTTCATTTCCAGTCAGGGTATAAAGAATTCCAAGAGTAATGATTCCAGAAATAGAGAAACTTCCGCAAAGACCATCCAAACCATCAATCAGGTTATAGGCATTAATAACTCCAAGAATCCATCCAAAAGTCAAAATAATACTTACAGGAAGGGGAAGTATCCATCCAAAAATCTGTCGGAAACGGAAACCATTAAAAACTACAATTGAAACTGCAATAAGCTGAACAATCAGTTTGATAATTGCCGGAAGATTAAGAAGATCATCCAGAAGGGCAAAAACAAAAATAATAGCTGCAGCAATAATTAATGGAAGAATTCTGTGTATGTTTGTGATTTTATCTGTTGCAATAAAAATTGAAGCTGAAATCATAAAAGAAAAGAAGATTCCAACTCCACCAAGTCGTGGTATGTTTCCCGAATGAATCTTTCGTGCACTCTGATAATCATACAAACTGAATTTTTTACAGAAAAGTATGATTAAAGGCATTGAGACAAACGATAAAACGCCAGCCAAAACAATAAATAACCATTGAGACATATCAATGAAATTATATCTTAATGGTATGGAAAGTCAAGTAATGTAAAATATCTGCCAAATATAAGGTATTCACGAATTTTAGGAAAACTTTTGATTGATTATATCTAAATTGGTGTATAAAATATTGTCATGACTAAATTAGTTGTAATTGGAGCGGGAGTTTCTGGTCTTTCAGCAGGAATTTATGCAGCTCGCGCAGGTTTTGATGTAACAATCATAGAACAGCACAATATTCCTGGAGGTCTTTCTACAAGCTGGAGCCGAAAAGGCTATTATTTTGAAGGTGGTATGCACTGGCTCACAGGTTCCAGTCCAAAAATGCCCTTAAACAAAATCTGGAAAGAAACAGGTGCCTTACAGGAAAACAATCCAATAGAACTTAGAGATCCTCTTTATACTGTTTTTGATGAAAATGGTAAAAAAGTTTGTCTTTACAGATTTTTACCGCAGATGGAGCAGGCTTTGCTGGAATATGCTCCGGAAGATAGAAGAATGATAAAGAAATTCTGTCGTGCCGTAAAAGATTTTACAAATTTCCATATGCCGGTTTTTGATACAAAAGGGTGTAAATGCCGTAATCCGGTAAAAATCAATCCAATGGAATTTATTAAGATGCTTCCTGCAGTTTTTAGAGTGCCGTATCTTAAAGGCATAAGTCAGGAAGAATATATTTCTAAATTTAAGAATAAAAATGTACGCCATCTTTTACAGAGTGTTATCGGTTATCGCTATAATGCTTTATCTCTCATTTATACTCTGGGATCATTTGCAAGTGGGGACTGCGGTTATCCTGAAGGTGGATCAATCAGGATGGCAAATAATATGCTCGAAACTTATAAAGCTTTGGGTGGAAAAATCCTGTTTAAGACAAAGGCAGAAAATATCCATACAGAAGATTATGAAGTTCGCGGCGTAGTTATTAGCGATGGAAGAGGTGGAGAAACTACTGAACTGGAAGCTGATGCGGTTATTGTAACTCAGGATGCAAGGGCTGCGGTAGATAACCTTTTTGATACAATGATTGATGAGCCTTGGGTAAATACAATGCGTCATAATCTCCTTACGGAACAGAATATGTTTATAGGGCTTGGTGTAAAAGCTGATTTATCTCATCTTCCGTATTGTTGTGTATATCCGCTTGAAAAGCCTTTTGAATATGCGGGTGCAAAGTGGACAGAACTCAGAATCTACAACTATGCGGCTTATAAGGATCATTCCCCAGATGGCTGTACAGCAGTTACCTGTCTTTTAATTGGTGAAAGCTATGGTTTCTGGAAGGCTGCAAAAGCCGATGGAACTTATAAAGATAAAAAGAAGGAATTAGGAGAGCTTTTTGTAAAAGAGATTTCAAAGTTCATTCCGGAAATCGGCGAAAATCTTGAAGTAATTGATGTTGCTACTCCTTGTACTTATGAACGATACACCGGTTCTTATGAAGGCAGCTGGATGAGTGTCTGGGAAAAAGGTGGTAAACAGTATAATTATCCGCAGGAACTGGAAACTTTGTTTGGTGTTTACTTTGCCGGTCAGCGTATTCAGATGCCGGGCGGCTTACCAATTGCAGTTTATACCGGTCGCCAGGCAGTACAAAAACTGTGCCGCGACTTTGGCGAAGAATTCGTATAGTTACGCGGCCACCGTCATTACGAGGAGCCCGTAAGGGTGACGTGGCAATCTATTATTTCTTGCCAATCGCCAAAAGTGTGATAAAATATTGTTATAGGTAAAAAGTTTTTCGAGGGAGAGTTAGAAAAACTATAACCCAATAAAAGGAGTGATTTTTATGG
>CAMNIU010000100.1 GCA_946540605.1 uncultured Treponema sp. | reverse complement strand
ATGCGAATATCACCTTGAGTAAATTCTTCCCAGGCAATACAGCCAGCCAGATGACAGGTCTTGCATTCATCCGGCCTGATGGGGATTTCAAATCCTGCTTGTCGGCAGCAATAATATACAAACGCTGCACACCATAATCCGTCGGCTTCTCTTGGAGTCCACTTTGGGAAAAACTGAATGATCGGATCAAGGTTTGATTCTTTACCTTCAATATAACCATGAAAAGGGAATTCCGCTGCTTTCTCGGCAATCGTTGCCAGTTTTTTTCTTGTTGCATTTTCCATTGAAGCTTCGTATTTTGTTTTGCTTAGAATTGTCATTGTTATGCCTCCTCTTTTCTAAATCCTGCATAAGGAATCCCGTTGATCAGACACTCTGCCGCGTCCTCGATGTCTTCATAGTCAAGTTCCTGTCCTTCGCGGGCGGCACATTCAAACTCGTCTACGATGTTTTCGATTAACACCATGTCGATGAAGAGCGGGAGTTTTTCCTGCAGCTCGTCCGGTAGCTCAGTTTCTGTTTTGTAACCCTGTAACTGAAGGTCAAAGCATTTCTGCATTATCGCGAAACGCTTCTTCGGGTCTGTCTCCTGTCTTGTCCAGCCTTCGTTGTGAAGCCAGAGATTTGCAAGGTCGAACATGTACCAACAGTAAAGGCAGTTGTCAAAATCAAAGACTGTGATGTTGCCAGTTGTCATGTCAATGTGGTAGTTGCCGTCGCTGAAATCAAAGTGAACCAGGCCGTAACTTTGTGCATCGGTTGGCAGTACGCGGAAGGTTTCGAGGCGGGCGGCGATGGCTGATTTCAGTTCGCTGTATTTGTCTGGAATCAGACGACCCAGATACTCCATATTGTATTTATCAAAATAATCCTGGCGGTGGTGAGCAGCAACTGGCTCAAAGTTTTTTGAAAGCGCGTGAATCTTTCCGAGCGTTTTTCCGGTGTTGAAAAAATATTCTTCAAGTGTAGCACCATCGCGGTAACGGTAACCGTTGTCAGCAAGCAGCATTCCTTTTGCATATTCAAAAAGCGAGAGGAAAACTGGGGCTGCACCATCATCAAGAACTTCAACCAGCTTGCCGTTGACACTGGGAATTACATCAGCAACAGGCGCCTCATTTTTTGCAAGGAAGCGCACAAACTCCGTTTCCGCAAGATAATCATTTTCAGTTCTGTCACCAGTCGCAGAAATCCGCAGCACGAACTTTTTTTCGCCACCCTTACTGCAAATAAAAATCTTATTGCGACCGCCTTCGTGATCTTCAACCTTATGGCAATCAAAATCTTCAAGAGAAAAAAGTTTTATAGCCTGTTCAAGTTTTTTCAATATTTATTCCTCTCAAACCATTAGAGCCAGCTCTTATATTTCAAAAGTGTAAAAATTCTCCGGGTAACCAACATTCATCACAACAAAATCATGCTCATGTTCGGATAGTTTTCCACCCCAGGATTCATAAACCTTTCTGGCCCGGGTATTTTCTTTTAATACACCTATGACATACTTATCAGCATTTTTTGATTTTGCCCATTCAATGAAAATATCTCTAAGTTTTGTACCGATTCCTTTTCCCTGAAATTCTGGATATACATAAAGCGCTGTCAAATCGGCGTAGTCATTTTTGAAATGCTCATAATCTGAATCGAGAGTACCAAACATCAGCCCCACTATTTTCCCTTCGCACTCAGCTACATAGGCAATTTTTCTTTCACCAATGAATTTTTCTTCTGTGAAGTTGCGGGCCCTTTCTTCTCTGGCATAATCACGGCCATTAAATACTTCTTTTGGAAAAATGTGACTGTATGTAGCCCGCCAGACTTCATCTAAAAGAGTATACCATTCATATCCGTCTTCTTTTCTAACTTGTCTATATTCAATTTGCACCTTGTTTTATCTCCACTTTTTTTTATGATTTTTCTGCTGTCGAAGACCAATAATATAAGCATAAAGGGTAATTTATTTATTTTCAATTCTAATTGTTGGAGCTGTAAAACATAAAATGAAGATGAGCTGGAGAAGCTGATGTGAAGCGAAGTTTTAGGTGGGGATATTTCTGATATTGCAGATTTTTCGGATGCGATGGGTGGCGATTTTGTGGAAATGTCATATAAAATGCCTTTATTAGTGAAATTATATGACATTTCAACTGGAACAATCCATTTTTACAGAAGAAAAGTCATATAATTTCGTGATTTTTCTTAAATTATATGACAAAGACTTGTGAAAGTGGCCATTTTTTCAATCCCGAGAGCTGATTTTTACAAGTTTTGAAAGTGAACTGTCATATAATTTGTGGAATTCGGTGTAATTATATGACATTTGAATCAAAAACGTCTGTATTGTTAGTACAACTGTCATATAATTCTGAGAATTTTATTAAATTATATGACAATTTAAATAAAACCGCATCTTTCGCCAGTAGAATTATCATATAATTTACCAATTTCATTAAAAAAATATGACTTTTTGCTGAAACTAAGCCAAAATCCAGGATTTTACGGTAAATTTTGTGGTAAACTAAATATAAGACAAACTTAAATAGCTTTCCAAAACAGAAGGTGATATACCAATGAATTACAATCCATCACAAGAAGAAATCAATTTTGTAAATCATGCTCTGGAAGAATTCAACAATACTGCAGTTGGGCCAGATAATCATGAACTTTTGAATATTGTGGAATATGACAGCAAAGGCAATGTGATTGCAGGTATTCTTGGTGGAACTTACTGGGGCTGGATGCATCTGGATATTCTATGGGTTGATGAGAAATATCGTAAATCAGGAATCGGATCCAGATTACTGAAGGCGGCAGAAGAGGAAGCAGTTCGCCGAGGATGTCATTCAGTGCACGTTGATACAATGAGCTGGCAGGCACCTGATTTTTATAAGAAATATGGTTACAGAATTATTGGTGAACTTGAAAACATTCCTGAGGGAAATAAGAAGTATCATCTGGTGAAAGACTTGTGATAACAAGGATTTTGAATATAAATCCTTTTGAAAACAGAAAGCGATAAAATAACGGAGAACAACAATGACATTCGATGGCAGTCAAAAAGTAATTGGAAAGGGTGCACAGGCAGAAGTGCTTTTATATCATGGTTTTGCCTATAAGGTTTATAAAGAATCATATCCTGCTGAATGGATTACTTTTGAAAAAAAGCAGCAGCAGGCTTCATGCTTACCGAGGTAGAAAAATCCCAAGTGCTTCCTGTAATCGAACGACTCTCCCAAAAGTACAAAAATTGTATCTGCCATCTTGATATGCATTTTCTGAACGTTATGATTCCGTCAGATGCTGAGCTGCTTGCAGATAAAATCAAATACACAATTATCGACTGGATGAATGCCCGCCTTGCTTCTCCTGTTTTTGATTATGCCCGTACCTATGTGATTTTCGATGAGTTTGCAAAAGAAGCTGTGGATTTTTATAAAGCCGCCGTCTGGCCGGATATACAGGCTCTTGGTATTTCAGAGGAAGATTTTTTTGACACAGTAAAAGTTTGCACTGTTTTGAGAAGTAAGGAAAAGTAATCTGGCGTACCCGGAAAGACTTTGGATCTTATTATTTATTCCTCTCCTTAATCCAGTTCCATAACATCGTAAAATATAGTGCAAGACTTGAGCTAATGAATTAATAGACAGCTTTTTATGAATCTATGAAGTGATTGTTAATTCTACCCTTATCAGAGTAGAATTCTACTCTAAAACCAAAATTTCTACCAATTCCTACGAGAAGTCGGGTGAAATTTAAAAAAATATATCATATACTTGAGATGAAAGGGGCAGCGATGAGAGCACCTGCAAAGCAGTCCACCGCAGCGAAGCGAGGAGGATGAGCGTTAGCGAAGGCTCGATAAATCTCACACCCCCATTCTTCGATGTTCCTAAACGACAGTCGCGATGGACTGTCGTTTTTAACGGAACTTCGATTAAGGGAGGACGTAGCGGTCGGCTTTGCCGAGCCCCCAGATGGAGGAAAC
>CAMNIU010000099.1 GCA_946540605.1 uncultured Treponema sp. | reverse complement strand
AGATTATCTTTATCAATATTTGTTGATATTTTTTCTTTTTTGATTTTTAACGCATTTGCATAGTAAAACTGACCGTTGGAAAGATTGTTTTCCGGTATATCCGATGTATCAATTTCAGAATCTTTCATCTTTGATAATTCAGAAACTTCTTTCTTTTGTTCTTCAGTAAGAGGTGGAAAATCAATAAAATTATAAGATTTTGGCATTCTGTTCATATTAAAATTATACTCTTTTTGAGGTTTTTCTCAGTATACAGATGTTTTAATCGTTGCTTTTTTTTACATTACTTCTGATACTACCAACAAAAAAGCCGGCACAAACAAGAATGATTAGAAGAAATATAACTATCTGCGGTGTATTATGATGGTAAACATTATACCCAAACAAAAATGCTCCAATACAGAATCCTATTATAGAGAAAAATCTTACTACTTCCTTCCCTGTAATTTTCTTTTCATTTTCTTTCTTTTTCACTTTAAAACCTCCTTATATTTATGAAAAAATGTTGGAAGATTTACCTTATTAACAATAAGTGGCGCAGTGCGCCATCAACCTAACATAATTTCCTTAAAAAAACAGATTTTTACACCTGCCTTATAGTATTAATATCTTAATCTTCCGAACGACTATTTATTATTTTTAAAATGAAAATATGATAATATTCCTATTGGTAAGAAATATAAACACCATATCTCTAGAGCAATTACTCCACCCATTGAATTAGAACCGCTGCTATTAGCAAACACACCTGTCATTGGCATAATTAAACAGCTTATAAAAAATATACCATGTATTAATAATAAATATTTTAATACTTTATCCTTCTTACTTTTAACATTTAATGTTAACCCAATAAAGAATGTTGATAATGCCATAATAGCATAACCAAGTAAATCTAAATTAAACATTAATCCCATATTACTATAATCAAGTACCTTTAATGCTTCTTTACTTAAATTATCATTTAATACACTTGTGCATTGAGTAAAATATACAATCATAATTAATGTTGAATAAACACCAGCAAGTATAAGTGCAATTTTACCAGCTACTTTATTATCTTCTGTACATTCATTTTCTAATCCAGCAATCATCATTATAAAACTTAATGACAATAATATGCATACAAAAAAATATCCAAATTTAAAATCAGCTGGCAAAAAAATTGCAAATAACAATACTGTTATGACATTAATGACTGATCCTATCATACCGATTTTTTTATTCATATAATCAACTCCCCTATTCAACATTATACCATATTTTTTAGAAATTAGTTTCATCGTAGAATTACTAGAAATAGAACAATGAAACAGATAAAGTTTCTCTCATCCATTGGTACAGGAATATTTTAATCTTGTAATTTTTTAGCACTGCGTCCCAGTGCGGGCGTCCACATAACTGAAAATTAAACCGCACGCGGCTTGACCGGTTTGTCGGCTACGAACCTTTGTTATACGATTATTTACCAATCCTCGCTTGAAAAGTATTTACTATATTCATTTTTTATATTGTTCTCATCAAGCAATTCTTTAAATGAACTCATTGAACCTTTATCATTTATACAGAAACAAACCAGATAAAGGAAAAGTTGTTTTACATCTTTATTTCCAACTTCATCATAAAACTTTCTCTGTTCGTCAGAAAGGAAATCTTCCGTTAAATTTGGATATTTATCTTTGAACAATTCATTTACATGCGGAATTGTTTCGTAATCTACGAAATCCCATTCTTCAACGTCTCCGCCATGTGAGTCACAATCACCATCTGATAAATCGATTCTTTTTTCATTTTCATGGATTGTAAAAATTGTATCATAGAACCAATTTGTTTTTGAAGATGAACCTCTTTCTATTCTAAGCCGAAAAGATTTTTCCATAGATTCCTCTAATACACTTTATTTCCTTAAAGATATTACAGACTGTAATCTTTCCAACATTTCTGAATACAAATCATTAAGATATTCAGATGCGTGATATTCAAGTGCTTTCAAAAAATCCGAATAATAAGGCAAATTACAACTATTTTCTTTAAAAAATTCTAAAAGCTGGCTATATCTTTTTATCTCATATTTGTCAAATTTAGAGTATTTGTTCAACCTTGATGTATCTTTATAGGCATAATTTGGAAGTAAAAGATAATAACCCGTTTGCTTTTTTGGTGTTGCTTTTTCAGCTTCTTTTTCTGCAAAAGTATAATACTTCTCTAATTGTGAAAAATCGTTTTCTTCTTCTGTTTTTCCGTCTTTTTTCTTAGTTCCATTTATAGACGACTTTATTTTATTTTCAAATACAAAAATACTTTTAGAATCCTCATAATAAATATCGATGTTATTCTTTGACTCTCTGATAACTTCTACATCCTCAAAGCTGGTTTCTTTTATCTTTTCGTTTTTAGTAAAATGAGTAATAAACCTTTTCAATAACTCCTTATCATTTTTTAGATAATAAGCAATCCAATTTGAATATGTAATTTCGTCATTATTTTTCTTGATTATGTTTAACAAAGAGGTAGATTTTATACTTATATTTTTAATGTCAACTTTAGGGGAATTATCCTTTTCTTCCCAATAAGGTGATTGTATAAGTCTTTGAATTTCTGAATCATCTAAGCTCTCATAAGCTGCAACACATGTTCCACACATTGTTGTTTTGTTTTTCAATATAAAGTAATGAGGATCGTTAGCTTTATTATCATATCTGTTATCACATAAATAGAGCAGTTCCTTAGGCCGCCTAAAATTTGCAGCTTTAAAAGTGAGGTAAATAGAATGTCCTGATTTAGCCGTGTTATTATTTTCAAATAACTCATATAAGCTTACATCACCATACGTTACTAAATGAGTATCAATATATTTTTTCTGTGCTTCATGTACGTTTTTATAGATTTTTATTCTTTGTATGATTTTTGCATCTTTGGGAGAACCATCTGGATTATTTGGATTCATAAAATCATTTTCTACTAAATCTTTTACAGACGGAAGCATTATATATGTATTTGGATTAGCCACTTCAGATGCAAAGATTTCTTCTTCAACATCTGCTATTCCTAAAATTTCTGCTTTATATTGATCTACATTCCTTACAAGAATTACTTTTTTTATTGTATTGAGATGTCTTTTTGTATCATAATCGCCTGCAGACATTGCATAGATATAATGATTTTCATTATCACGTTTAAATAAATTAATTACTTCATGTCCGATGTTTCCTCTTTCGAGATAATCTCCAGAATACATGTGATTTATTAGAACTTCTTTCATAGTTTTACCTTAAGCGTCCCAGTGCGGACATCCACATAACTGCAATTAGGTTTACTTCAGGATGTGCCTGAGAAATGATTCTGCAGTGCAGTCCTGGAGAGTGTCCGGGGCTGTGGGAATGGTGCAGACGGAATCCTCTTTTGCGGAAAGCACTGTTGCAAAGGCCATCGGAAATTCGTCTTCAGGGGAGAGTTTTCCGTATTCCACGGGAACAGCCTCGTCTCCGTACACAAGGATGATTTTGTCTTCATGTCCGCTTAGCACGGGGGCCGCCGCCGCGAGGACTGCGCTTGAGAAGATGCCGTTCGAGGGGAAGATTGCAGAATATCCGCTTTTCAAATTGCAGGCGATGCTTGCGAGCGCAATCGGGGCATTGAACACTGAAAGGGAGAATGCGGCGGGAAGGACTGTGTTGTCTTCAATCAGTGTTTTGTTTACCGTGAATTCCCGTTTTATGTCTCCCCGTTTTGAGATGAACACCTGTTTTATGTCTCCGCATCCTGTCTGCTCGAGAATGTCGTGCACCACCTGTACAGTCATCCTGCAGAGCTGCCCCAGCCTTCTTCTGAAAAGGGGGGAGGTGAAGGAAAGTGAGGGGGCGTCTTCTGTGTTTTCTATGCCTTTGTTCCCGGACAGCCATTCCTGCCAGTCGGAGGGCGTTTCGAGTCCCGGAGCCCAGCAGCAGGGCCTGGATGCGAAAATCTTGTTCATTGCGCTTCCAATATTATCACAGACTTGTCAGGATGTCTATTGCATTGAAATCAGGCGGGAAGCGGGTTGTTGATTTTTTCGGTTTTCTGTGGTACTGTGGTGGGAGGTTCTGCGGATTGCCGTAAAAAAAGGAGGGTGGACAGTGAAGGCAGGATTCATAATTCCGGTGTATAATCATGGCTCCACTCTTGAGGCTGTGGTGGACAGTCTGAGGATATATTCTCTTCCCGTGATAGTTGTTGACGATGGAAACGATGCCCGAAACAGGCATTTCATAGATATGGTGGCTTCCTCCCATCCCGAGGTGGAGCTTGTCACTTTGGAAAAAAACCGCGGAAAGGGTGCTGCCATGAACAGGGGCCTTGTCCGTGCCGGGGAACTGGGATGGACACATGCATTTCAGCTTGATGCGGACGGTCAGCATGATGCGGGGGCCTGCGGAGACTTTCTGAAGGAAGCGGAGAAAAATCCTCTTGCAGTGATATGCGGTTATCCTGTTTACGACGAGACCGTGCCGGAAATGCGCAGGAACGGCAGAGAATTCTCCAACAGATGGGCGCGTCTGGTCACCTGGAACAAAGACATAAAGGATGTTTTGTGCGGCTTCAGGATTTATCCTGTTGACAGTTACCTTAAGGTTTTGAGGAAGCATGCCTGGATACACAGACGCATGGGATACGATGTGGATATACTGGTGCATCTTTTGTGGGACCGAGTGCCGCTGGTGAACATGGGCGTGCGTGTGACCTACCCTGCAGACGGGGTTTCGAATTTCCGTATGGTGCGCGACAATCTCGGTATTTCATCCACATTCGCAAGGCTTTTCATAGGCATGATTCTTCGTATTCCTGTTCTGATCATACGCAGACTCGGAGAAAAAAATTGACGGAATCATCTCAAAGCACTGAAGATAAACTCAGATGGAATGAAGAAAAAGAAGTCGTGCATTCTTCCCGTCCCATAAAATTTCTCACATGGTTGATACGCATTCTCCCTTTCTGGGTAATGGGGATTGTGACCATCCTCGTGAGCATCTTCTATTGGATTTTTTCGCCCAGGGCACGCAACGAAGCCGTAAGGTTCCAGAGGCAGATGAGGGATTTCACCGGCAGTCGGAAAGGCGTGTATTTTGCATCGTTTGTGCAGCTGTTGTCTTTTTCGCTTTCGCTGGTTGAGAAAATCTCCGGATGGATGGGAGACGCGGATAAGGGCGGCATTGACTACAAGGGCGGGGCCGGTTTGGAGTTGCAGGAACGCCTTGAACGCGGGGAAGGAGCGTTTCTGATCGGTTCGCATCTGGGGAATATGGAACTCATGAGGTGTCTTGCCGCATACGGGAGGACCGGTGTGGACAGGAGTGTTCC
>CAMNIU010000098.1 GCA_946540605.1 uncultured Treponema sp. | reverse complement strand
TTCTGATGAAGTAATGAAGTTCCGCTGCTACGGCGTAGAAAAAGAACCCGACACCGTAAAGCTTGCAAAAATGAATCTTCTTTTGAACAATGTCCGCGGCGAAATCGTGGAAGCCAACTCTTTCTATTCTGACCCTCACAACGCAGTAGGCAACTTTGATTACGTAATGGCAAATCCGCCATTCAACGTAGATGAAGTTGTGTACGACAAAGTAAAAGACGACCCGCGATTTAACATTTATGGCGTTCCAAAGAACAAATCAAAAACCGCCAAAAAAGGCAGCGACAAAAAAGAAACAGTACCAAATGCAAACTACCTTTGGATAAGCTACTTTGCAAGCTCCCTTAATGCTACAGGAAAAGCAGCCCTCGTTATGGCAAACTCCGCAAGCGATGCCGGCGGCTCAGAACTCGAAATTCGCAAAAAGATGATAGAAGAAGGAATCATCAGCCAGATGGTAACCCTTCCCAGCAATATGTTTTCTTCTGTTACCCTTCCTGCAACCCTCTGGTTCTTCGACAAACAGAAAACCCAGGACGAACAGAAAAAAGACAAAATCCTTTTTATAGATGCTCGCTCAATCTTTACCCAGGTAGACCGCGCTCACAGAAAGTTCAGCGACGAACAGATAAAAAATCTGGGCATCATCACCCGGCTTTACAATGGCGACACCCAGGCTTTTAAAGACCTCATAGCAGAATACACCGCCGCCATTAAAGCCTCACCAGAATCCAGCGACGATAAAGAAGTTAAAACAAAAGCTTACTGGCAGTCTCAGATAGACTGGCTCAATGCACGCTTTCCAAACGGCACCTACACCGATGTAATAGGCCTCTGCAAAGCCGCCAGCATAGAAGGCGAAGACGGCATCCGCGACCAAGATTATTCTCTCAACGCCGGCCGCTACGTAGGAGTTGTAATCGAAGACGACGGCATGACAGAAGATGAGTTCAAAGCCAAAATGCTGGGTCTCAACACCGAACTTACCGTTTTAAGCAAAGAAGCCTCAACTCTCGAAAAACAGATTGCAGATAATTTGAGGGAGTTGTTTAACTGATGGCAAAAAAGAATTCAATTAAACTTTTTGAAGATAAACTTGTCCGCTCTGTTTGGGATGAAGAAAAAGAAGAGTGGTTTTTCTCGGTAAATGATGTGGTTCAGATTTTAACCGACTCAACAAATGTAACTGACTACATCAAAAAAATGCGCAAACGCGATGAAGAACTTGGCAAAGGGTGGGGACAAATTGTCACCCCCCTTTCAGTTCAAACGGCTGGAGGAAAGCAGAAAACAAATTTTGCCAACACACAAGGCCTTTTCCGCATAATACAGTCAATTCCATCAAAAAAGGCAGAACCATTCAAACAGTGGCTTGCCAAAGTTGGAGCGGAACGTTTAGACCAATTGCAAGACCCGGAGCTTTCAATAAAACAGGGCTTGGAAGATTACCGCAGGCTTGGCTATTCTGACGACTGGATTAACCAGCGTTTAAAGTCCATCGAAATACGAAAAGACCTTACAGACCAGTGGAAAGAACACAATGTAGAAGAAGGTGTTCAATATGCAGCCCTTACAGATATAATTTATCAGGCATGGGCTGGCAAAACAGCAAAAGAATACAAGAAGTTCAAAGGTCTAAAAAAAGAAAATCTCCGCGACAACATGACAAACGAAGAGCTTGTCTTGAACATGCTGGCAGAGCTTTCTGCTACAAGTATAACAAAGGCAAAGAATCCGCAAACTCTGGAAGAAAATGCCCTTTGTGCCCACGAAGGCGGAACTGTTGCAGCCGTAGCTCGTCGAGAGCTTGAAAGCAAAACAGGCAGAAGCATCGTTACGCCTCTTAATGCAAGAGATTATTTTGAAGCACAGATTGAATCAAAAAAGGAGCAGCTTTATCTGCCTGTCAGAAATTTTATTTTGGGGACAGGACTTTCATTTGGATTCAGCAATGAAAAGCTCCGGGTTCCATATAAAGATTCTTATTTTGTAATTGACCAGCTTTATTATCACATTCCGACCAGAAGAAATGTTCTGTTAAAGATTTTGCGAAAGAATCTGACGCAAAAGGAAAAAGAAGAGTTTAAAGAACAGATACAATTTTTCAATAGAAAAGATAAGCGTGAAGGAGAAAATAACGCAGTCGGGCTTCTTTTTATAATTGGTGAAAAGCAGGTAAGCATAGACTATGTTCTACCAGAAGAAAACTGTAAAAGTGCCGGGGAGTTAGGACTTCCTTCGCCAGAGGTTTTTGATTCGTATCTACAGAAAAGCCTTGCTGATTTGAGGATGAATTGAAAATGTAGATTGAAAAGTTGAAAAAAATAAGTTGGGCGTTCCCGCCGCTTCGCGTCGGTCGGGCTTTTCGGGGTTCCGCTATCGCTTCATTCTCGCTTCGCGAGAACGGCTACGCCGCCCCTACAATCCCTAACGTAGGGAGCGGCACGGCGAAGCCGGGCAAAAACAGTCCGGTGGACTGTTTTTAGCGAGTCTCCGAACAGCTATGCTGCGAAGGCGTATGCAAGCTCGCAAGCGGGCAGGAAGATATCACACGGATTCGAGCCGCCTAACGGCGTCTCTGTTAAAACTTGTCATCCCGAACTTGTTTCGGGATCTATAAAAGAGATTTAGGAAAGAAGAACAATATGTGGAATTCAATAAGAGCTGATGAATTTTGTGAATCTGTAAGAGATGGAACTCATGATACACCAAAACAACAAAGTTTTGGTTATAAACTAGTTACATCAAAACATATTCAAGATGGTCTTATACAACCAGATGATGCATATTATATTTCTGAAGATGATTATAAGAAGATAAATGAACGCAGTAAGGTTGAAAAGTGGGATGTTCTAATGGCAATGATTGGAAATGGACTAGGGCGTTCTGCGATTGTCGAAAGTAATCCTGATTATGCAATCAAAAATATAGCTTTATTTAAAATGGGAGGAAATGAAGTAAAGGCTAAGTGGCTTCATTATTTTCTTAGTACTAATTATACACAACAGGTTATTATAAATTATTTACAAGGAACTGGTCAGCCATTTTTATCACTTAGCTTACTCCGTAAGTTTAAGGTTCCAAATCCTCCTCTCCCCACACAACAAAAAATCGCCTCGATACTATCAGCCTACGACAACCTCATACAAAACTACAAAAAGCAGATAGAAGCCCTGCAAACCGCCGCCAGCGAACTCTACAAAGAATGGTTCGTCCGCTTTCGCTTCCCTGGCTGGCAAACCACAAAGTTTGAGGATGGAATTCCAGAGGGGTGGAAGGTAGAAAGAATAGGAACTTTATATGATTCAACATCTGGTGGAACTCCAAGTCGAGAACATGACGAATACTTTCAAAATGGGACTTATCCTTGGATAAAAACAGGGGAATTAAAAGATTGTCCTATAATTGAAACAGAAGAATCTATTACAGACGAAGCAATAAATCATTCATCTGCAAAACTATTTGAAAAAGATTCTCTAATAATTGCTATGTATGGTGCAACTATTGGACAGTTAGGAATAAATAAAATGAAAGCAACCTGTAATCAGGCTTGCTGTGTATTAAGACCTAAAAAAGAAAAAGCTTTTGGTATTTACTACTTATTTCATTTTTTTAAGGAAAACAGAGAATTCATAATCGGACTTGGTAACGGAGCTGCACAGCAAAATTTAAGCCAGGTACTAATCAATAAACTCAAGATTGTAAACCCAAATAAAGAAATATTAGAAATCTTTGAGGAAAAGGAATCTATGTTTTTTGAAAAGGTTTACCATTTACAGCAACAAATCACCAACCTAACCCAACAGCGCGACTTGTTGTTACCACGTCTCATGAGTGGTACAATAAATATAAAGTAAAAAAAAAAGGAAATTTAAATGAAAGAAAAAATAATTGATTCATGTTTAATTATTGCTACATTTTTAGCTGCGTTGATTTCTTATTTGGGAATTGAAAAAGAATTACGGATTGGACGAGTTTATTATTCTTTTGTAGCATTTTGCATATTAATAGGACTATTACTTGTTCTAATTTGGGTATTCTTTCTCATTGGAAGACCAAAATCATTTAATAACAATAAAAAAGATAAGATATATAAGTATTTAGAAGGTTTATATCAAAAAACTGGTCATTGTTATATTTTTTCAAGAGGGAGTATGACATGGTACAATTATGGAACAATAAAAGAATCGTTATTAAAGAAATGTAAAGAGGAACAATTAACAATTATTGTTCCTAGAGAGAACGAATACACAAAGGAATTGAAATTGGCCGGGGGTAATATTTTTACATATACAGAGCTAAATATTGAAAATTTTGCCAGTTGGTCGATTGTAAATCCAGAAGGAGCTGATTGTATTGTAGCTATAGGAAATGATATTCGAAACAAGCATTATGTAAAAGAATATAATATAAAGGATATTGATTATATAAAAGTTTCAGTATTAATATCAAAATTATTGGATAATTTGTCTGAACATAAGGAATCAAGTAATTGAGGAAATTAGATAAAATAGAAAAAAAACAGATAATAGAACAATGGAATCTAATAGCACAAGAAAGATTTTATCAAATTCAAAATGGTGAAGATGATAGTTTTTCAAATATTTTAGTCCCAAATATGATTTCTTTATTATCTTCAAAGAAATACGAAAAGCTGTTAGATTTAGGTTGCGGTAATGGAATTTTTACAAGTAATCTCATATCTCATTCCAATGAAATTATAGGGATTGATTTATCGGAAAAAAATATTGAAATTGCCAGAGGGAACATTCCACTAAATAATAATACTCAATTTGTTGTTGCTGATGCAGAGACATTTAATAATGATATTAAGTATGACTGTATAATTTCAAATATGGTATTAATGGATGTAATGAATGTTGATCGTATTGTTTGTAATATTTCAAAATTATTGATAAAAAATGGAGAGTTCATTTTTTCTATTACTCATCCATGCTATTGGCCGATATATTGGAACTATTATAAAGAAGATTGGTTTGATTATAATAAAGAATTGATTATTGAGAATAATTTTAGAATTGGAAATACTTCAATTGAACAAAAAACTATTCATTTTCATAGACCTTTGGAATTTTATTTTAATATTTTACAAAAGAATTCACTAAACATCGAAGTGATGAAAGAATTAAAAGGAAAAAATTTTAACCTCCCAAGATTCTTATTAATAAAATGTCGTAAAGAGGAAAACTATGACTAAACCAACAGTTGCATTGATTTATGATTTTGATGGTACTTTATCTCCTGGAAATATGCAGGAATATAGTTTTATGGAAGAACTAAATATGACTCCTTCTCAATTTTGGGGTAAATCTACTCAATTATCAAGAGCTCAAGATGCTAGTGGAATATTATGCTATATGAAATTGATGCTTGAAGAAGCAAAGCATGCAGGAATTTCTGTAAAACGAGAATCGTTTGCTAATTATGGTAAAACTGTAGAATTGTTTAATGGTGTAAAAGAATGGTTTTTACTGATTAATAAACTGGGAAAAGAAATAGGATTAAATATAGAACATTATATTAATTCTTCTGGCTTAAAGGAAATGATAGAAGGAACACCGATTGCAAAAGAATTCAAAAATATTTATGCATGTTCTTTTATATATGATAAAGATGGAGTTGCAACATGGCCTGCTGTTGCTGTAGATTATACGACAAAAACACAGTTTGTTTTCAAAATAAACAAAGGTATAAAAGAGGTTAGTGATAATAAAAAAATAAATGAATATGTTCCTGAAGAAGATCGTCCTATTCCATTTAAGAGGATGATTTATTTTGGTGATGGAGAAACTGACATTCCTTGTATGAAAATGGTAAAAGCAAATGGAGGTTATTCTATAGCTGTTTATAAACCTAAAGATTCATCAAAAAGAAAAATCGCAGAAAAATTAATTCTTGATGATAGGGTGAATTTTGTTTGTCCGGCAGATTATAGGGAAAGCCAAGATATATATAAAGTTGTGTCGACTATTCTTGAAAAAATGAAGAGAGATTATGATTTTGACTGCTTAAAAAAGAAACATTTAGAAGCTGCAGAAAAACATAATAAATAATGTAAGCTTTCAAATATTAGAAAAGTGCTAATCAGGAAGTTAAAAAATGAGTAGTAAGATTCTAAACGATGATGCCATTAATTCTTTTGATGACGATTTATTAAACAGAGAAAGTTTCGTTGAAAATCTTTCTTCTTCTCTGCTTTCATGGAATGATAAAAAATCATTAGTAATTGGCCTTTTTGGAAAATGGGGCTCTGGTAAAACTTCCATTATAAATTTATTAGAGAAACAGTTGTCTTCCGAAAAAGAAAAAAAATCATCAAAAGATAAGAAGAAATCTCCAATCGTAATTAATTTTAATCCTTGGGGATATTCTGAAACAGAAGATTTATTAGAACCATTTATACGACAGCTTCAAGCAACATTAAAAGGACCTGATAAGATAAAAGGATTTGGAAAGAAATTAGAGTTATATTTGAATTTAATCAAATTAACTCCTACAAAACAATCGATGCTTTCATTTTGGTCAGCTATAACAATGGTTTTATCTTTTTTAGGAATAAGTCTTCCTCAATTGTTTCCAAATATTTGTAAACAAATAAAGGAACTTTCAAAATGGATATCACCAATAACACTTATAGTTTCTTTTATAATTATTGTATGCAACATCGTTCTCTCCATTATTAAGGTCCGTAATGAAAACCTAGACGAATCTGTTTCAAAAATCAAAAAAGACATAGGAAATATTTTAGGAAAAGAAAATAGAAAACTAATCATCATTATGGATGACATTGACAGATTATCATCACAAGAAATAAAACAGCTTTTTAGAATTGTACGTTCTAATGCTGATTTTCCAAACACAATATACCTGCTTTCCTTTGATAGAGAAATTGTAGAAAAAAGTCTGGATATTCAAAATAGAATTGATGGTAGAGAATACTTGGAAAAGATTATTAATATTGAATATGATTTGCCTGCAATTCCATCATCTACATTAAGCAGAATTTTAATGGACGAATTGGAAAATATTGCCCAGAATTTTACTGAAGAACAGAATTCAATTTTTGAAATAGAAAATACAAAATGGACTTATGTATATAATTCGATTGTTTCAAATCTTACAACTATTCGTGAAATCAAAAGATATGTAAATGCCGTTAAATTCAAATTATCACAGTATATTAATAAAGGCGTTTTAGAAATCAATCTTATAGATTTTCTAGCTATTGAGTTTATTCGTTTGAAATTCCCAGAGTATTATGATTTTATCAGAGAAAATAAACTATGGTTTATTACTTCTAAAGAAAGTCTAGAATATAAGATTCCGAACAAAAAAGAAAAATATGATAAATGGTTTTCCGAAAGTTTTAATGAATCATATACAGAAAATGATAAAGATTGTTTAGATTGCATCTTAGCTCAAATCTTTCCAGCTATTAGATATTGTTCAAAAGATGTATCTAGTATTCTGGCACCAACATCGTATTATAATAATGATAAATATTGTTCTATTGCTTCAGAAAAATATTTTGATGTGTATTTTAATCATGTACTAGGCATTCCTAAGAATGATTGTTCAAACTATGATGTACAGTTAATTAAATCATTATCTGATAATTATGATGAACTAATTAAAAGCTTTAGGAAATACATTAGCGACGGAAAAGCTTTGTCTTTAGTAAAATTATTGGAAAGCAATTCTCTTTCAGGTTCATTTATAGAAGAAAAAAATTTTATTCCATATTTTTCTGCTTTATTTGATGTTACAGAAGAATTGCCTGATGGGAATGATTTCTTTTTGAGTGGAAGTGATACAATTGTTTTCAGAATCTATTATTTCTTAATAAAAGAAAGGAGTAAGGAACAGAATTCTGAATTATTGAAAAATCTTATGGCTACTACAAAAGATATATCTATGTTTATTCATATTCTTTATATGGATAAAGAATGTATAGAAAAGAAGAATTATCAGCAAATGATAACAACAGAAGAATCATATAATGAATTAAACCTCTTGCTATTACAAAAAATCAAAGATCATCAAGATTCTTTAATAAATAGTAAATTTTATACTAGAATTTGTTTTTATTGGAATACACAAGACACCGAGTCTTTCCAAAAATATGCAAGTAAAAAAATGGAATCAGATAATGATTTCCTAACTATTGTTGATAAAATGGTTTATATTGCTAAATCAAGTACAGGAAATCAGGTTTTTGAAAATGATAGATTTAATTATAATGCACTTATATTGTTTTGTGATTTAGAAGTTGCTAAAAACAGAATAGAATCAATAATTAATGTGAATGAAGAATTATATAAGAGTCATAAAAAAGGATGTGATCTTTTTATTAGATTTTATGACTATCGAAATAGTGATTTTATTCCAACAACTATAAATTAAGATAAAATATAACATGTTTTCATTTCGCAAAATTGAAAAAATATAGATTTTGCGAAATAGAATAATGGATACATAATTTCAAGATATTATGATATAATAATATAATGAAGAAACCTGAAGACATAAAGATGTATTATTTCTTTGATGAAGCCGGTGATACAACAATCCTCGGACGTAAAGGTGTAAACCTTGTAAACGAAGGGAAAGTAAGTAAAGTCTTTATAGTTGGTTATCTTGGTATTAAAGATCCAAAAGCGTTTAGAAAAGCATTACTTCAGTTGCAATCAGAAATCATAAATGATGAGTATTTAAAAGATATTCCTTCTGTTTCAAAATGTACAAGTATTCAATTTCATGCCTGTATGGATTGCGCAGAGGTTCGAGAAAAAGTATTTAAATTTCTAAAATCTCAGGATTTTGATTTTCAATGTATTGTTGCAAGAAAGAACCTTGAATTGTTTCGAAAAAAGTTTGATTTAAAAGAAGCGAAAATATATAAGTATCTTGTTTCAAAGCTTTTGGAAAATAGATTACATCTTTATTCAGAAATTGACTGTTATTTTTCTTCAATGGGTAGTGTTGTTCGTCAGGATAATATGCAGGAAGCTATAAACGATGCTATTGCTGCATTTAAAGAAAAATGGAAAAAAGACAATACAAATAATATTAGAGTTATTGTTCAAAAAAGCAGTGAAGAACCTATGCTTTGGGCAGTGGATTATGTTTTGTGGACAATTCAAAGAGCTTATGAAAAAGGTGAGTTCCGTTATTGCAATTATCTGAAAGATAAAATCAGTCTTGTAATGGATATTTTTGATAAAGATAAATATCCGAATAATTATTACACTCAGAAAAATCTTCTGGAGGCAAAAAAAATAGACCCAGTATAAGGCTAGGTTCCTTTCGGAACGCATGGCATGAAGCCCACTTTCACCTTAATAGGATCTAATAACAATTTAACATTAAAAACACCGTTTGTCAAAATAAAAAAGGATGAAGTTTATGGCAAATTACATTACTGAAGATGACATTGAAGTTTCTCTTATAAATATTCTTAAAAGCGATGAGCTGAATTATGATTTTATTCAGTGTGATCCAAATCCCAATCTAAAAGAACAACCTGATGCTACAAACCGAACTTCTAAAAAACAATGTGTTTTGCCGGAAATTGTAAGAAAGGCTCTCTACAAAATTAATCCGGATATTCCTTCGGAAAATATAGATTCCGTAATCCGCGAATTGTGTCGCGACTTTACCGGCAGCGACATGGTAAAGACCAATTACGATAATTACAATTTGATTCGAAACGGCCGTAAAGTTGAATTCAAGCAGAATGGCAAACAGACGTTCGATTTCGTAAAACTTATTGATTTTGAAAATCCCGAAAACAATATTTTTACTGCCGTTTCGCAAATGTGGATTCAGGGGCAGTACTACTGGCGCAGACCGGATGTTATTATTTTTGTAAACGGACTTCCTGTAGTTTTTGTTGAACTTAAAAATGCCATAATCAAGATAGAAGAAGCTTATAACAAAAATCTTACGGATTACAAAAAAGACATTCCAAATCTTTTTGCCTTTAATCAGATTTGTGTTTTGAGCAACGGACTTGAAACTCGTCTCGGAGCCTGGAATGCAGATTTTGAGTTTTTCTTTGAATGGCTAAAGGTTGAAAGTGAAAATGAAAAACCGAACCGTAAGGATATAAAAGCGCGCGGTGTATCCATTGAATACTTTGCCCGCGGTCTTTGCAAAAAAGAACACTTAATTGATTACATTGAAAATTTTATTTTGTTCCAGAATCAGAAAGTCAAAATTATTGCAAAGAACCATCAGTTCCTTGGTGTAAATAATCTTATGAGAAACGTTGAACGCCGCGAAGAGCTAAAAGGAAAGCTTGGTGTTTTCTGGCATACTCAGGGCTCCGGTAAATCTTATTCTATGGTTTTCTTTGCAAGAAAATGTGCACGCAAATTAAAAGGCAATTTCACTTTCTTTATTGTTACAGACCGTACAGACCTCGATACTCAGATTTATAAGAACTTTGTACGTACAGAAGTTATCGGCAATAAAGAAGAATGTCAGCCAAAGAATTCAGAGCAGCTTCGTGAATATCTTAAGAGCAACAAGAAATTCATTTTTTCTATGATTCACAAGTTCCGTTATGACAAGGGAAAGAAATATCCGGTTCTTAGTGAGCGAAACGACATTTTTGTTTTGATTGATGAAGCACATCGTACCCAGTACAAAGACCTTGCGGAAAACATGCACACCGCTTTGCCAAATGCAAACTTCATAGCTTTTACAGGAACTCCGTTGCTTGGTTCAAAACGTCTGACGAACCAGTGGTTTGGAGATTATGTTTCTGAATACAATTTTGCACAGTCGGTAGAAGATGGTTCTACGGTTCCTTTGTTCTATAGCCGCCGTGTGCCTGAAGTCGGTCTTACAAATAACTTTCTTGATGATGATATTGTAGACATTATTGAAGATGAAAATCTGAATGAAGAAGAAATAAAAAAACTGGAAGATTCCGGCAGCAAGATAATTGAAGTTCTAAAACGAGATGAACGTCTTGATAAAATTGCCGCAGATATTGCACATCATTTCCCGCGACGAGGCTTCCTTGGAAAAGGAATGGTTGTTTCTGTAGATAAGTTTACTGCTGTAAAAATGTACGACAAGGTTCAGCATTACTGGGAAGAAGAAAAGAAACAGCTTATAAAAGACAGAAATAGTTCTGCCACAAAAGAAGAACGCGATGAAATTACAGCCCGCCTGGATTACATGAACAATGTAGAAATGGCTGTAATCATTTCTGAAGATGCAGATGAAGAAAAGAAGTTTGCAGAGCAGGGACTAAACATAAAACCGCACCGCGATAAGATGAATAAGATTGTCGACGGAGTAGATATTGAAGACCGCTTCAAAGATAAGAACGATCCGTTACAGCTTGTATTTGTTTGCGCAATGTGGCTTACAGGTTTTGATGTTCCAAATCTTTCTACACTCTATCTTGATAAACCTATGAAAGGACATACCCTCATGCAGGCAATTGCACGTGCAAACCGTGTTTATCCCGGAAAGACAAGCGGTATCATTGTTGATTATGTAAATGTCTTTAAGTACATGCAGCAGGCCCTTACCGATTATGCAACCGGCGACGATGGCGATGAATTCCCTGCAAAAGATATTGAATACCTTCTTGAATTAATCGGACAGAGTATTGATGAAGCAGATGAGTTTTTAAGCGAACTTAATATCAGTCTTGATGAAATCAATAAGCTTCCCGGAGACTTAGAAAAACTTGAAGCTTTACGAAATGCTCTGGAAATCATTTATCAGAAAGATGAAGGTAAAGAAAAGTTCCGAGTAATTACAAATACAATGCTAAATCTTTACGAGGCCAGTAAGCCAGAGATTTTTGAAATGGGCTGGCATAATGAAAAGTTTAAGCCATTAAAGTATTTGAACGATTTAATGAATAACAATGTAGATGATGAAAAGCTTGACCGTGCAAAGGCCAGAATGCAGGCACTACTTGATACATCTGTGAGTTCAGAAAAACCTGAAGATACCAGCGATACGAACGGTAAAAAATCAGGCAATTATCTCATTCACGAGTTTAAGGTCATAGACCTTTCTAAAGTTGATGTCGAAGAACTTCGCAAAGAAATACATAAGGCACAATATAAGGCAATCGAAATAGATGATATGAAAGAGTTCATTCAGAAGATGCTGCAAATTATGATTAACAAAAACACAACCCGTATATCTTTCAGTGAACGCTTCAAAAACATCATAGACCAGTATAACGCCGGCGGTAGTGAAAACGAAGATTATTATGAACAACTCTTACAGCTTATCGAAGACATGAAAAACGAAGATAAGCGTGCAGAAACGGAAGGCCTTACCGAAGAAGAACTTGAAATGTTTGACCTTCTTATAAAAGGTCGAAAGCTCACAAAAGAAGAAGAACAGAAAGTAAAGCTCGCTGCTAAGAATCTCTATAAGAAACTTACAGAAGAAAAGCAAAATCTCTTTGTTGTAGACTGGTATAAAGATGAGCAGGCTTCAACAACAGTAAAAGACGCAATTATTTCTTCATTAGATGCAGATTTACCACAGAGTTTTGATAAGGATGCTTTTGATTCAAAAATCAATTTGTTGCTTAATCATTTTGTAGACATGTCTGTTCAGCATTATGGATGGCTGGGAGAAGTTGCTTAAAGTATGGAACTGTCATCTTTAATTTTTTATCATTATACATCTATTTCGTCGTTATACGAAATCGTTAGGAATAAATCACTTTTACTCAGTGGTGTAGAAAGCTTAAATGATATAGAAGAAGCTTCATACAGTATTACAGATTTCGAAAACGATTTTAAAACACTTTCTTCGGAAGATGATTTTATAAAGTTTCTATATGAGCAAGCCTATCTTCCCCATAAAAAAGATTTTGAAGAACTTGCAACACCTAAAATTAATCCATTTGTTTTTTCACTATCTGAAAGATATGATAATCTTGCACATTGGGACAGATATGCGGATTCCAGATGCGGTGTGTGTATAGGATTTGATATTTCAAAGCTATTGCTGATTCCATTTGTTGCAATGAGATTTGTGCAGATAAATCCAATAATTTATACAAATGAACAAAGATTAGATTATTTAGGCAATGATCTAATTGAAAAATTCAAAAACCGAAATAAGATAATTGACTTTTCAGAAATTCCTCTTGATTTATTCTGTAAGGATATGGGGTATACTCTTATATCAGATAGTTACAGGCAGATGAAATATTTTGTAAAGAATAATTTCTGGAAAGATGAAGGCGAGGTCCGGCTTGCTTATGAAGATACATTAACAAAGGATACTTTCTCAAAGATGCCACATTTGCAAGAAGTTTATAAAAATATACCGTTCCCGGATTTTGATAAATTGTTTAAAGATAGTGGACTGGACAAATTAAACTTTAAACTTATAAATAGCAGAATCCGTTCTTGTAGATTCTTGGATATCAGTTCAATTTGGAATAAAGGAATTATAACTGAAGTAATGCTTGGACCAAAATGTGAACAAAACAAACGAGACTTAGAATTGTTCTTAAAGTCTTCTGGTTTGGAGGATGTTAAAATTTCAGAATCTAAAATCAAAATTCGTTAAATGTGATTTTTTAAGAAGAATTGATTTTGCTGGGTTTTAGGGGCGCAGCGTCCTAGGAGAGAGGGTGGCGGAAGACCGCTTTAGCGGGCTGAAGCCAGGGGGAGACTTCCCCCTCATACAAACGGAGCAAAATATGAAAATCCTGGTCAGTGCCTGTCTTGTGGGCGACAATTGTAAATATAACGGTGGGAACAA
>CAMNIU010000097.1 GCA_946540605.1 uncultured Treponema sp. | reverse complement strand
GCTTGCCATTTCACCATGCTTTGCAAAATCAGCAAAAGCAAAAAAGTCAAAAGTGCGTACAATTAATGTTGCCCACACTGTTACTAATGTTCCATACGATTTTCTCGACGAAAAGGGAAATGCAGATGGTTTTGAAATTGCCGTACTTAAAGCAGTTGATGATCTTCTTCCGGAATATGAATTTAAGTTCCATGGCGTAAGCGACGAAGAACTCTTAATCGGTACAGAATCTGGAAAATATCAGGTTGGAACAAAGGGTGCCTGGATTACAGAAGAGCGCAAGAAGAAGTTTTTGATTCCATCAAATCCTCTTGCTGCAAGTGTAATTGGTATTGCTTTCCGTGCAGAAAATGCTGACCAGATTAAAGACCTCGAAAGCTTTGCTCGCTATTCAGGAAAATTGATTCCAATATCTCCACAGAGTGCTCAGTATTCTGTAATTCAGGACTTCAATGAAAAGCATCCTTCAAATCAGATTAAGCTTGTTCCATCTGATGTTTTTGATATTGCCGATTCTTACCTCTGGGTACTCGAAGGCCGCTATGATGCATACTTTGTACTCAAACTTTCTTTTGAAAAGAATGTTTTGAAAGAAACAGGTCCATATCATCAGTTTGCAGATAAACTTGCTTATGTTCCATATAAAGGAATCCCAACCTGGCCATTGTTCAACAAAAAAGAGACTGAACTTGCTGCTGCCTACGATAAGGCCGTGCAACAGTTGAAAGAAAATGGTACAATATCAGCACTGTCACAGAAATATTTTGGAGAAGACGTATTTAATTTTGTGACTGACTAAGGGGTACATACGGAATGAACAGACCATTTTCGCCAGTTCAAATCTGGAATAGTTTTCTGAAAATCATTCCGTATGCCGGTGTTACTTTTGGAGTTGTGTTTGGAACAATAATTCTAGGCACAGCTCTTGCAATTCTTTTATTTATCCAGAAAAAAAGTGAAAAACGTTTTGTTCGTATTCTTGCCGAAGGTTACATTAATGTAATCCGTTGTACCCCCAGCATCGTTCTTCTTTTTATTGTCTATTACGGAATTCCAAAAATTGCTCTCGGACTTTTTGCCATAGACCTGAACTTTTCTTCAAAAATTACTTATGTAATTATTTCACTGGCACTCATTTATTCTGCCACTCTTTCTGAAATTATCCGTTCGGCTTATCTTGCACTGGGTAAAGTTCAGTATGAGGCGGCTATTTCAATCGGGCTGACACCTTTTCAGGCTGTGTGGCGCATTATGCTTCCGCAGGGGCTTGTGTATGCATTGCCAAATCTTGGAAATTCTTTGATTTCTCTTTTTAAAGAGGGAAGTCTTGCTTTTACAATCGGTTTGATTGATATGATGGGGGCGGGTAATCTTATAATTTCCCGAAACTACGGAGCTTATTCTCTTGAAACTTATCTTGCCCTTGCTATTATTTATTGGGCACTTACTCTTATTATAGAACAGATTTTTTTACGCCTTGAAAAACATTATGGCAGAGGCAGGGAGGAAAATCGTGCAGCTTGATTTTTCATACCTTGCTAAAACCTTCTGGCTCTGTATAAAAGCAATTCCAGTAACTCTTGAAATTACAATTGTGTCTTTGCTGCTTGCTGTCATTCCGGCTCTTTTGATTGCTTTATGCCGTATCCATCATGTAAAAGTCCTGGATCAGCTTGGTCGAATATTTGTTTCTTTTATCCGCGGTACCCCAATGGTTCTGCAGATTCTGATTGTATACAGCATTATGCCAAGTCTCTTAAATTCTTTTGTAAAAAAAACGGGACTTTCTGTAAATGTTTTTGAATTGAACCCGATTATTTATGCCTTTGTCGTATTCGGCTTGAATTCTGCGGCAACTTTAAGTGAAGTTTTCCGTTCTGCAATTTCTGCTGTTCCGCGTGGCCAGACCGAAGCGGCTTTGTGTGCAGGTCTTACTCCATTTCAGACCTTCAGAAGAATAGTTCTACCACAGGCTGCTGTGTCTGCTCTTCCGAATCTCTGCAGTGTTACAGTTATTCTGATAAAAAATACTTCTCTTGCATTTATGATGACGGTAAAGGAAATTACAGCGGTGGCTAAAATCGAAGCTGCTTATGGTTATAATTACGTTGAATCTTACATTGATATTTTTATCATTTATATATTTGTATGTCTTACTGTAGAATTGATATTTAAGAAAATAGAAAGACGGGTTGTGTTTGCGGGGGTGCGACGTGCTAAAACTATCTGACGTTCATAAGTCATTTGGAAAGGTAGAGGTTTTAAAAGGGATTTCGCTGAATGTAGAAAAAGGTTGTGTTACTGCAATCATTGGTCCTTCTGGTGCCGGCAAAACAACTCTTCTCCGCTGTATGAATTTTCTTGAAAAAGCTGATTCGGGTGAAATGGATTTTGATGATGAAAAACTGGACTTAAAGAAGGTCTCTAAAAAAACAGTTCTTTCAATCAGAAGAAAAACTGCCTTTGTCTTTCAGAATTATAATCTTTTCAGCAATAAAACAGCTCTTGAAAATGTAATGGAAGGTCTTGTAATTGCAAGAAAAATTCCAAAGCTACAGGCAAAAGATATTGCAATGAAGGCTCTGGAAAAAGTAGGGCTCAAGGACCGTGCAGATTTTTATCCTGTAAGTCTTTCAGGCGGTCAGCAGCAGCGTGTTGGAATTGCCCGTGCAATTGCAGTGAATCCGGAAGTGATTCTATTTGATGAACCGACCTCAGCACTTGACCCGGAACTTACTGGTGAAGTACTTTCTGTAATTCGCACTCTGGCTGATGAAGGAACAACTATGGTAATTGTAACGCATGAAATGTCTTTTGCCCGGGAAATTGCAGACCATGTGGTATTTATGGAAGGTGGAGTTATAGTAGAAGAGGGGAATGCAAATCAGATTTTTACGTCTCCAAAAGAAGAAAGAACACGTAAATTTCTTGCATCTATAATAAAAAAATAACTTTTTTCATTATTTTTGTAACCTGTATCCAGCAGAATGGTTATATTAGTGAACACCAAAGCGATACAAGAAAAAAATACCTCCATATTAAAGACTGCCGTTTTCCTCCTTTCCCGGCAGTCTTTTTTTTAGCGGCGTTCTTTAACAGGAATCTTCTATATATTAATCTATTTGTATAAACTTTCGAAATTTGGTAAAATTAGTCATTATGGTAATAGCTTCAATTGATTTGAAAAACGGACATGTCGTTCAACTTAAGAACGGCAAGGAACTGGTTTTGCAGCGAGATGACGCTGATGCACTTATCAGCCAGTTTGACATGTATGGCGAGGTTGCTGTAATTGATCTGGATGCAGCCTTGGGAAATGTAGATGCAAAGGGTAATACTGTAAATACCCATCTTTTGAAATCTCTACTCCATCATGGAAATGTCCGCACCGGTGGAGGAATCCGTACCGTAAAACGTGCCCGCGAGCTTATCAGCCTGGGTGCAGAAAAAGTTATTATCGGTTCAAGCGCATGGAAGAGTAATCCACAGCCTGGTGAATCAGTTTTGAATGAAGAATTCTTAAATGAACTTGCCGCAGCAATCGGCAAAGACAGAATCATTATTTCTGTTGATGCAATAAACGGAAAGATTGCCGTAAAGGGCTGGACCGAAACTGTAGATATTCCTTTGATTGAAGGTGCAAAACAGGCAGAAAAGTTCTGTTCTGAACTTTTGTTCACCTGCGTAGAAAAAGAAGGTTGTATGCAGGGCACAAATATGGATTATGTGCGCCAGCTTCGTGAGGCTGTTCATTGCCGCGTAGTTGCAGCCGGGGGAATCTCTTCGGTTGAAGAAATCCGCGAACTTGAAAAACTTCATTGTGATGTTCAGCTTGGAATGGCTCTTTATACAAATAAGGTTAATCTTACAGATTCTTTTGTTGCATGTCTTGATTTTGAAAAAATGCCTTTAATTCCTGTAATTGCACAGAGTGTAAACGGGGATGTTCTTATGCAGGGCTTTGCAAATGAAGAAGCTGTTCGTAAGAGTTTTGAATGTGGCAAGCTTACTTTCTGGAGCCGTTCACGAAACGAGCTCTGGACAAAAGGTGAAACAAGTGGAAATTATCTCCAGTTAGTACGTATGCGTGCTGATTGTGACCGTGACTGTATTCTTGCTACCGTACTTCCAGTTGGACCAAGTTGTCATACTGGAAGCTGGACCTGCTTTACAACAGATCCTGGCGAAAAGTCAAGTATGGGACGCCTTTACAATATTATTGCAGACCGTTTTGCTAATCCTAAACCGGGAAGCTATACAGCAACCTTAGATGCAAAACGTGTTCGCGAAAAGGTAGAAGAAGAAGCAGAAGAATTGTGCGAGGCAGATGGTCGCGACGAAGTTATCTGGGAAGCTGCAGACCTTATTTATTTTGTAAACGTACTTATGTACAAAGAAGGTGTAACCTGGAAAGACGTATACGATGAACTTGATAGACGTCACAAGGAGAAAGCCTAAAATCGAAAATCCGTTAAAAAAAGAGCCGAAAGGGTCGTTTTAGGATTATCGAAAAAATGGCTCAGAGGCAGGCTGTGCCTGCCGACATAAAGGAGTTTTACAATGATTAATATACAGAAATATACCGACGTAGAGCCCGATTTTTTTAAGGGACGCGCTTTTGGTGAATCAAACGAAGTAGTAACTTCTGTACTCGAGGAAGTGCAGAAGCGCGGCGATGCTGCACTTCGTCTTTATGGGCAGAAATTTGATGTTGCAGTACCTGCTCAGTTTGAAGTTCCGCAGGAAGAGCTTAAGGCTGCTGCTGAAAAACTTAAGATAGAAAAGCGAGATGTTTACGATGCAATCGTTTATTCACACGACCTTGCCCTCCGCTTTGCAAAGCTTCAGAAAAAGTCTTTTAAGGATTTTGAAGAAGAACTTGAGCCTGGACTTTTTACGGGCCAGAAGACAATTCCTGTAGATACAGCTGGCTGTTATGTTCCAGCCGGACGTTTCCCTTTGGTTTCTACTGTAATCATGACAGTAACTCCAGCTGTTGCAGCCGGTGTTCCAAATGTAATTATGTGTACTCCTCCTCGTGTTCACCCGGATGACAAAGTAAAGGCTGGTAAGACAGGAAGCGGAATCCCAGGAAAAGCTTTTGTTGGTGGTAAGCCTTATGCTGATGAAGGAATTATGGCCGCTGCCTATATCTGTGGTGTAAATCACCTTTATGCAGTTGGCGGTTCTCAGGCTATCGGTGCTATGGCTTATGGTACAGAAAGTGTGCCTAAGGTAGACGTAATTGTTGGACCTGGAAATAAATTCGTAGCTTCTGCTAAGAAAGCTGTTTACGGCGTTGTTGGCATTGATATGATTGCCGGTCCTACAGAAGTTATGATTATAGCAGATAAATCTGCAAATCCAGAATGGGTTGCTGCTGATCTTCTTGCTCAGGCAGAACACGATGTTGTTGCTCAGCCGATTCTTGTAACTGATGATATGGATTTTGCTTCAAAGGTAAGCGAAGCTATTGAGAATCAGCTTGAAACTCTTACAACAAAGGCTGTTGCACGCCAGAGTATTGATACTTATGGTAAGATTATCATTGTGGATAAACTTGAAAATGCAATTGAAATCGCAAATAAAAAGGCTCCTGAGCACCTTGAACTTGCAATGGAAGAAGGAACTTTGCGCAATAAAATTGAAAAGGCCGTTCACAACTACGGTTCGCTTTTTATCGGACACTATTCAGCAGAAGTTCTTGGGGATTATGCCGGTGGATTGAACCACACACTGCCAACTTCTGGAGCCGCTCACTATACAGGCGGCCTCAGCGTAAGAATGTTCCTTAAAACTGTTACTACTTTGCGCGCAGTAAAAGGAAAGCCGGGAACCTTAAAATCAACTGCTGCTGCAGGTTATCTTGGAGATTCAGAAGGTCTCGCAGGTCACGCACGTGCAGCCCGCATAAGAGGTGAAAAATGATTCTTAATATAACAAAGCTTGGTGAAGAGGTTCTTCGTCAAAAGGCAGAACCTGTACCAGAAGTAAACGATGAAATCAGAAAGCTTGCTGATGATATGCTCGAAACAATGATAGATGCAGATGGAGTTGGTCTTGCAGCTCCTCAGGTTGGAAAGAGCATCCGTATGTTTGTTGCAATGGCTGATGATGATGTAAAGCGTGTCTTTATAAATCCTCAGATTATCAAAACTTCAGAAGAAGTTGCAGATTATGAAGAGGGTTGTTTGAGTATTCCACAGGTTTATGAATCAATTACCCGTCCGGTACGTGTAACAGTTCAGGCCCTTAATGAAAAAGGTCGTCCGTTTACTCTTGAAGCAGATGGACTTCTTGCACGAATAATTCAGCATGAATACGACCATCTTGATGGTATTTTGTATATAGACCGCGGTGATAAAGCTTTTGCAGAAAAAACTGAAGCTCAGTTTAAGAAACGTGCAGAACGTGCTGCAGAAAAAGCCCGCGAAAAAGAAGCAAAGGCTCGTAAAATTGCTGCAAAACTTGCTGCTAAGGAAGCTAAAAAAGCAAAATAAAGGCAGAAATGAATGATTAAAGTTTTGTATGCAGGGAGCCCGGAAGCGGCTAGAATCACATTAGAAAAACTCATTGATTCACAAACAGCTTGTGGTTTTGAAATTACAGGAGTTCTTAGTAATCCTCCGTCTGCAAAGGGACGTCATAAGGATTTGATTCCAACTCCTGTAGCCGCTTTTGCAGCCGAAAAGGGGATTCCTGTATTCACTCCTGAACATTTAGACTCTGCTGCCCGAGATCAGATTCGGCCTCTTGGGGCAGATCTTCTTGTCTGCTTTGCATACGGTCATATCTTTGGTCCTAAATTCTTAGAATTATTTCCGCTTGGCGGAATCAATCTTCATCCATCTCTTCTTCCAAAATACAGAGGATGTACTCCAGTTCCTGCTGCTATCTTGAATCGTGATAGTCAGACTGCCGTTACAATTCAGACTCTTGGACTTAAAATGGATGAAGGTGATATTCTTGCCCAGACTATTGTAGAACTCAAGGGTACAGAAACTGGTGAATCACTTTTGAATTACAGTGCGGAAGAGGGAGCTCGGCTTATTACGGGACTTCTTTCAGAAACTTCAAAAAATGGAAATCTTCCTGCTGGTAAAGCACAGTCTGGAGAAGCTTCTTATACCGGAATAATCACAAAAGAAGACGGTAAAATCAACTGGAACGAAAGTGCTGCTGTAACTGAAGCAAAAATCCGTGCATATTATCCTGATCCTGGATGCTGGTGTATTGAAAATGGAACTACACTTCGTATTCTGGAAGCCCGTCTCTTTACTGGTAATTGCGAAGTTGATGTCGAAAGCGCTGCTTCTGGTACGGTCTTGGCATTTTCAAAAAGTGACGGTATTCTTATAAAAACAGGTGAAGGAATTCTTGCTGTCCGAAAACTTCAGAGGCAGGGAAAAAATGCCATGGATTACAAGAGTTTTATGAACGGTGCCAGAAACTTTATTGGCACAGTATTGGAATAAAAATATAGAGGAAATTATGAGCGAAAACGAAATTGAAAACTCTACAAATGAAATCTCTGAAAATAAATCTACAAAAAAGAAGTTTTCTTTTAAGAATATGAAACGCCCTCATATGAAGGTAAGCTTTTCTGAATCTTATGAAAAATTTCAGACAAGTATTCCAGCTTTTTTAGGAATATGCCTTTGTGCTTTTGCACTAATGTGTTTTGCAGCCTTCGCCATTTTCTTTGTAAATGTAAAGGGCCCGGAAAAAGTTCTTGTTCCAAATGTTGTAGGAAAGAATCTTGAAGATGCACTTTTGGAAATGCAGGTAAAGGAATTGTATCCAAAAATCAGCCTGCGTTATTCTGATGTTCCTGGTGATGAAGGTACTATTCTTGATCAGTCTCCAGATGCCGGTGCCATTGTAAAAGGTTATAGCCGTGTTTCTCTGGTTGTTAGCCGTGGTGTTATTGTAGATAAAATTGATGAGTATACAGGTATGAATATTGAAGATCTTCGTATGAAGCTTCAGACTCTTTTTGCCGGTCAGACAAAGCCTCTTATTGTCCTTGCAGAACCTGAATATAAACCTGATGTTTCTGATGCAGGAACAATTCTTGAACAGGATCCTCCTGCAGGAACTCACATTTCAGAACCTGTTACAGTTCAGCTTGTAGTAAGCCGTGGTCCAAACTTTGAAAATACTAAGGCTCCATATCTTATTGGACAGAGTGTAAATGACCTTCTTCAGATTATTACCCGCAGTAAACTTGTATTTGATATAACTTCACATAAAGCTTCTGCAGATGAAAAGGTTGGAACTGTTGTAGACCAGCAGGCATTTGATAGTGAATATGTTCCTAACTATACCCGCGTTACACTTGAAATGGCTATGCCGGATGGTGAATATAATGATAGCATATATGGAATTTTTGAGGAAAAAGTTGTTGATTACCCTTATCCAGTTCCAATGAAGATAGAAGCATATCCACCAGAAGGTAATTCTTATACCTTGCTTAGTTTCAATCATCCGGGTGGAAACGTAACGGTTCCATATGCTGTACCTGCAGGAACTACACTGGAATTTTCTGTTGTAAATAAAGTAGTGTCTCGCCGCACTGTTAACTAACGTTAGTTAATTAAAAGGAATTAAAAATGAATCAGCCGCTGGTATGCATGACGCTTACAGGAAAAACTCTTGATGAGGACCTTAAGCTCGTAAAAAAATACGAAAAGTATATTGATATTGTGGAACTGCGTGTGGATCATCTTGATGAAGATGAACAGCTTTATGCCCGCCGTTTTCCGGCAATGATTTACCAGCCTTGTATTCTTACAATCAGAAGAGATATAGATGGCGGACTGTTCACCGGTGGAGAGTTTGCCCGAACAAATCTTTACGCCCGTGCCCTTGCTTTTGCAAATCCGGATAAATCAAAAAACTTTGCCTTTGTGGATTTTGAAGATGATTTTCATATTCCAAGCATTCAGGATGCGGCAATGGCTTTTGGTGTAAAAATTATCAGAAGCTATCATAATATGAAAGACCCGGTTACTAATATTCGCGAGCGTTGCGATATAATGCGTAAAACTGGTTATGAAATTCCAAAGATTGCATTTATGCCTCATTCTCTTTCTGATGTTTTGAATCTCATAAAAGAGGGAGAACGTATGACTCAGTACGAACACATCCTTTGTGCAATGGGCCCTATTGGTTTTCCTTCTCGTATTCTTGCAAGTTATACAAATTCTTTTCTGACCTATGTTTCACCACAGGAAGTTCTTGAAAATACAAAAGCTATAGGCCATATTGATCCTGTAACAATAAATGATGTATATCACTTTCATTCTATTAATCAGGATACAAGCCTTTATGGTATCACCGGCTGGCCGCTTGTAAAAACTTCGAGTCCTGAAATTCATAATAAGGGCTATGCAGCAAAGGGTATGAATGCGGTTTATATTCCGTATCGTTCACCGCTGATTTCCGATACTCTTTCGTTTTGTGAAGGAATTGGAGTAAAGGGACTTTCTGTAACAATTCCTCATAAGGAATCTGTTTTGTACTATCTTCATGAGCAGTCTCCTGAAGTAGTACAGATAGGGGCTTGTAATACAATTGTTCGAAAAAATAATAAATGGCTTGGTTATAATACAGATGCACCTGGATTCCGACGGGCACTTGAAGAGTTTCTCGGACCTGTAAAAATAAAGCATAAAAAGGTTGCAGTTATTGGAGCAGGTGGTGCAGCTAAAGCGATTGTATATGTACTCAAACAAATGGGTGCGCGAGTATGTATTTTTAACCGTACTGTTGAAACTGCGGCTCAACTTGCTGATAAATATGGATTTAATTATTGTCAGCTTGATGCTCATTGTGCTGCAAAACTCGATGAGTATTCTACGCTTATCGTTCAGACTACTTCGGTGGGAATGAATGCAGAAGGTCCTTCAAACAGCGAGAATGATCCGATTTATTTTTATGATTTCCGTGGAAATGAGCTGCTTTTTGATATTGTTTATGAACCTGCAACAACACCGGTTATGAAAAGAGCTTCTCTTGCAGGCTGCCGTGTCTGCAATGGATTTAAAATGCTTGAGTATCAGGGCTACGAACAGTTCAAACTGTTCACCGGACAAAACTACGAAAATTAAGCTTGTGGGGACAAGCTCTAGGATCTATATAAAACGAGGTATAATATGGCTTTATCACAATCAGAACAGAAAACACTTGTTGCCAACACTGCCGTTGACACGCTTATAGAAAAAGGACTGATTTTCAGCGGAATGAAAATCGGTCTTGGAACCGGCTCAACTGCCATGCCTGCAGTAAAACGTCTTGCTGAGCACATCAACAGCGGAAAACTTAAAGATATCAAAGCTGTAGTAACAAGCTTCCAGACACAGAATGCCTGCCAGGATTATGGTATTCCTGTTTATTCAATGAATGACAGAATTATAGGAGGTCAGCTTGATCTTGCAATTGATGGAGCAGATGAAGTAGACCCTGACTGCAACTGCATTAAAGGTGGTGGTGCAGCTCATGTTCGCGAAAAGATTGTTGAATATAATGCAAAGATTTTTGTTGTAATTGCAGATTCTTCAAAATCAGTTCAGACAATCGGAACAAAGTTTCCGGTTCCTGTAGAAATTATTGGCGATGCCCGCGTTCCTGTAATGAATGCGCTTGCTGCCCTTGGTGCTACAGCTGTTCTCCGCGAAGGGGTACGCAAGGCTGGTCCTGTAATCACAGATAACGGAAATCAGATTCTCGATTGTACCTGGAAAGAGCCTATTAATGTTCCAGAAATGGAAGCAAAAATCAACTCGATTGTAGGTGTAGTTGAAACAGGACTGTTTACTCAGAATAAACCGATTGTTTTCATTTCAAAAGAAGACGGCTCTGTAGAAATCAGAAATTTAAAATAAGGCTGCATAAAAATGTTTCCGCCGTTCCCGCAGGAATCTGCACGCCATTACTGTCAGAAACTCATTTCTTTGATTGATGAAGGTAAGATTGGGCTAAAGCAGATTTCTCGGGAAAGCGAAGAGCGAAAGGGACAGGGGCTGATGGTCGGATGCCTTGTCTGCTGGGAAAAATCCAGTAATAATACAGGCGGCCGACGGGTAATCCTTTATGCTGTAAGCGGAAACAGTAAAGTTCTTAAAGTTTCAACTGATGAAACTTTACAAAATCTACTTAAAGAAAAAACATTTTTTGTTCCTTCAATAGTTTCTCAAGATGCCATAGATTCAGCAATTAAACAGAATGATAAAAAAATCCATGAGCTTACAGATGAAATAAACAAACTACCGTTAGTTAGTAGCCAACGAAACAAATTGATTTCAGAGAGAACGGTTCTCACCGATGAATCACTAAAGAATGTTTTTTCGTTATATGAATTTACTCGTTTCGATGGTAAGAAAATCAGCCTGAATCAGATAATCGAAAATCACCTGAATAAACTTCCGCCAACAGGAACCGGCGACTGCTGTGCTCCCAAACTTTTTAGTTACGCTTTTGAACTGGGCTTAGAACCTGTTAGTATGGATGAAGTTTATTATGGCCGCGATACGGCAAATAAGAAAAATGGCATTTCATATCCGCCTTGTGACGAGCGTTGCGGTTATATACTGCCTTCAATTCTTGGTCTTGAAATACTTTATCGTGATAAAGATATTGTTGTAATCAATAAAACGGGCGGGCTTCTTTCTGTGCCAGGAAAGGGGGATGAGAAACAGGATTGCGCTGAATCAAGAGTCCGTAAATTATTTCCTGAAGCTCCGAATCAGTGTGCAGTTCATCGACTTGATATGGAAACTTCCGGCATTTTAATTCTTGCTTTGAATCCACAGAGTCATCGTGCATTAAACGAACAGTTCGCAGCAGGACTCGTGCAAAAAAAATACATTGCCCTGCTTGATGGTATTCTTTATGGAAAAGGTGAAGGAAGAACAGAATTGCCTTTCCGCCTGGATCCGGAAAATCGTCCTCATCAAATTTATGATGCAATAAACGGAAAGTATGGAATTACAGACTGGAAGAAAATCAGGGTAGAAACTCTCAAAAATCCTGTTACAGGCAGCGCGAAAAAAGTTACTCGAATTGAGTTCTTACCACGCACAGGGCGAACACATCAGTTGAGACTTGCTTCAAGTTGTGCTGCAGAACTTGGTGGTCTTGGAATTCCTATTGTCGGCGATTCTCTTTACGGACATTTTGAAGAAGGTGAACGATTGATGCTTCATGCGACTGAAATTACATTTCACCATCCCACCAGTGGTGAAATTATTAATATAATTTGTAAGCCTGATTTTTAGTGTTTAATTTTGAATCTTTTTTCTTTTTAGATAATTATATAGAGTTGAAGTCGAAACATTGAGCTGCTTGCTGATTAAAGTCTTTGGATATCCTTCTTCCAGCATTATCTTAATTTTTTTATCATAGTCACTAAGTTTATAGTGAGAATTCTTTTTGCCTTTTGGCCTTCCCAGTTTAATTCCATCTGCCTTTTTACGGCGTAGGGCTTCTGTCGTTCGTTGAGAAATAAGTGTTCGTTCAATTTCAGCAGAAATACTGAATGCAAATGCAAGTACCTTGCTTGTTAAATCTTCTCCGAGTTTATATCGTTCTTTTACAGTATAAATGATAACGCCGCGCTCCATAAGTATGTTTAAGATAGACATAATCATAAACATGTTACGACCAAGCCTTGAAAGTTCAGAGCATATAATTATGTCTCCTTGTTGAACATGCTCAAGAATCTTGCCAAGATTCCTTTTTTTAGGTGATACAGTTCCGCTGATTGTTTCTTCAATCCAGAAATCAATTTTCAGACCAGTTGTTTTTAGAAATTTGTTGATTTCGAATCTTTGATTTTCTACCGTTTGTTTGTCGGTGCTAACTCTAATGTAAGCATACGTCATAATATGATCTCCTCGTATTAAATTGATTTTGGCCTTAGCCACTTCAATTATAGCTTATAAAATGCTACAATAGCGCTCGTTATGGTAAAAGCATCAACTGAATATAAGAGAGCTCATAAAGCAGATTACGGGCACGAAAAAATAGAATTACTATATCACGACCAGTGGATAGCAGTTATTAATAAACCAAGCGGAATGCTTTCTGTCCCTTACCCTGGTAGTAAGGCGAGAACTGCACAGGCTGTTCTTGAAGATATGCTTCGTAAACAGGGAATTGCAAATGCTAAACACAAGCCTTATGTGGTTCACAGACTCGACCGTGACACCAGTGGTGTTATGATGTTTGCACTTACGGAACAGGCTCAGGAAAAAATCATGAACAACTGGCATCATATGGTAACAGAACGTCTGTATCACGCAGTTGCAGAAATAGGCCGCAATGCTGAACCTTTGCCGGAAGCTGGTTTAATAGATGATCCACTTGCACAGAATGCACATAATGTAGGCTTTGTTCCAAAAAAAGGAGATAAGGATCATTCCGGTCATGATTTTAAAACAGTTGAAGCACGTACAAATTATAAAATGATTGTACAGGGAAAAACTCATATTCTTTTTGAACTTTCTCTTGATACAGGAAAGAAAAATCAGATTCGTGCGCACCTTGCCGCTCATGGGTATCCTCTTGCAGGGGATGAAGAACATCGTGCTCATACAGATCCTTTTGGAAGACTTTGCCTTCATGCCCGCACTCTTGAATTTGATCATCCGTTTACCGGTGAACATATGAAATTTGAAGTTCCTGAACCTCAGGAGTGGGGAGAGTATGTTTTAAAAGGCGATGTTCATCCAAAAAAGCCTGTCTGGGATTTGCCGGAAAATCGGAGTGGACATGGGCACCAGAGCCACCCTCATGATGAAGGTCTAAAGCTTGGTCAGCGCCGTCTGTCTGCAAAAGATAAAGCCCATATGGACTTTATTAAAAGTGGAAAAAATTACAGGAAATAGATATATTATATATATGGATTGCTTCGCTGCGTTCGCAATGACGACGCAGGAATACTTTCGCTATTACGGGCTGCGACACCTGACATTTCAATCATTGCGACCCCGAGCGTAGCGAATGGGGGAAGCAATCTACAATAAGGAGACCTCATGGAATCAAAAGGCTACATTCATCAGCTGGAGAGTTTTGGTTGTGCAGACGGACCTGGAAGCCGTTTTATTATTTTCTTTTCAGGCTGTCCTCTGCGCTGTCTTTACTGTCATAATCCTGATACCTGGAAAATGACAGATGGAAAACTCTATACTGTAGAAGAACTTGTAAATGAAGCAATGTCCTGCAAGGAATACTGGGGCAAGAAGGGTGGTGTAACTGTAAGCGGTGGAGAACCCTTGTTTCAGATTGATTTTCTGATTGAACTATTTACTGCATTCAAAAAGCTTGGAGTTAATACCTGTATTGATACTTCAGGTGCGCCTTTTACAATGGAAGGTGAATGGTTCGAAAAGTTCCAGAAACTTATGGATGTAACAGATATTCTTTTGATGGATATCAAACATATAAATGAAGAAGAACACATTAAGCTTACCGGCAAGAGCGGAAAAAATATTCGCGAGATGTTTGCTTACCTCGATAAAATCAATAAACCAATCTGGATTCGCCATGTTCTTGTTCCTGGTATTACAGATAATGATGAATATCTCACACAGACCAGAGACTTCATACGTACTTTACATAATGTAGAACGTGTAGAAATCCTTCCATATCATGGTCTTGGTGCAATGAAGTACAAGGATCTTGGAATTGATTACGTTCTTAAAGATTTGGAAAGCCCAACTCTCGAAAGAGTTGCTAACGCAAGAAAAATACTTGAGTGTGATAAATATACAAAATGGCAAGAATAGTATGCCTCTGTCATTCCGAACTTAGGGAGCGGCACTGCGTAGCAGGGCAAAAACAGTCCAGTGGACTGTTTTTAGCGAGTCTCCGAGCAGCTATGCTGCGAAGGT
>CAMNIU010000096.1 GCA_946540605.1 uncultured Treponema sp. | reverse complement strand
CTTATGTCTCTTTCTGGTGATTATCTTTGTATTTATGTAATTAATCCTAAAGATAACAGCTATATTGAATTTCAGGCAACTTCTGAATTCCAGTCAATTGGAGTAAAAAATCATGAAGGTGATTTTTTTGCTGATTCTCAGATTAATGCGGAAGTGGCTGTTGCAGAAGAAGACCGTGAAGTATTTAAGCAGCGGCACACAAAAGAAACTATCTTAAAGAATATAGAAACTGATGGAGTGTTTACCAGCCGGCACCATTTGCTTATAAATGGTGAACCGGTTATGGTTGCAACCAGATGTGTTCTTTCAAAGGAAAACGGCGAAGACCGCCTTATTATGGGTGTGCGTAAGGTGTAGGTGGATTGCCGCGCCCTTCGGGCTCGCAATGACATCAAACAAAGGGCGTGCTAACAAGGTCATTGCGAGGCTTCCCCGCGACGTGATAATGACGTCTTGGCGAGTAGCCCGCACGACTATCGTCATTGCGAGTAGCCCGCAGGGCGACGTGGCAATCCACTTCTAGCAGTTACCCTTCATTTCAAGTTTAATAAGATTATTCATCTCAACTGCATATTCCAGTGGCAATTCTTTACTTACCGGATTTGCAAAGCCGCTTACAATCATGCTGCGGGCTTCGTCTTCCGGAATACCACGGGACATCAGGTAGAAAATTGCATCGTTTGAAATGCGGCCTATTTTTGCCTCGTGTCCTACATCGCACTCGTCGGTTTTTATTACCATTGCAGGAATTGTGTCTGAACGGCTTTCTGAATCGAGCATAAGGCTTTCGCAGGAAACACTTGTTTTACTTCCAACTGCATTTTTATCGATGTAAACTGCTGAACGGTAAATGGATACACCACCGCCTTTAGAAATTGACTTTGTGCTTATGAGGCTCGATGTGTCTGGTGCAAGATGAACCATTTTTGCACCGGTGTCCAATTCCTGTCCTGCACCGGCAAATGTGATTCCCGTAAACTCTGCCTTTGCCTTGCGGCCAACAAGATCGCTTTCCGGATAGAGATAGCTTACATGTGAACCGAAGGAACCTGATACCCATTCAATAGCACCGTCTTCTTCAACTTTTGCACGTTTTGTGTTGAGGTTGTACATATTCTTAGACCAGTTTTCGATGGTTGAATATCTTAAGTGGGCACCTTTTTTTACAAAGAGTTCTACGGCTCCTGCGTGCAGGTTTGCTTCGTTATATTTTGGTGCAGAACAGCCTTCAATAAAGTGGAGGTCTGCGCCTTCATCTACGATGATAAGTGTGTGTTCAAACTGTCCGGCTCCGCGGGCGTTCAAACGGAAGTAAGACTGAAGAGGGAAGGAAAGGTGAACTCCCTTTGGAACGTATACAAAAGAACCACCCGACCAGACAGCTCCGTGAAGGGCTGCAAACTTGTGGTCCTTTGGAGTAATGAGGGTCATAAAGTATTCTTTTACCATTGGACCCCATTCTTCAGACTTTAAGGCCTCTTCAAAGCCAAGGTAAACAACACCCTGTTTCGAAACTTCATTCTGTACGTTATGGTAAACTAACTCAGAGTCGTACTGGGCGCCAACTCCGGCAAGGGATTTTCGTTCTGCTTCAGGGATTCCGAGTTTTTCGAAGGTTTCCTTGATATCATCCGGAACATCTTCCCATTTGCCGCTCATCTGAGTTTTTGGACGAACATAGGTTGCAATATTGTCTATGTTGAGCCCGTCGATAGAAGGTCCCCATTTTGGAACCTTAAGCTGATTATATAATTCCAGCGACTTGAGACGGAATTCTCTCATCCATTCCGGATCGCCTTTTTCTTCTGAGATTTTCTTTACGATGTCTGGTGTAAGACCGCTTTCGATACGGTAGAAATCTTTTTCTGATTCTGCATATCGGAAATCGTAAAATTCTCTGTTTATATCTTGTATGTTTGTTTTTTCTTCCATATTGTTTTCCAGGTCCTAGCTTCTAGGTTTTAGGTTTTAGGTTTTAGGGAAGCAGGCGTTGCGGGCGGCGTTTGAGCCCGCAGAGGGGGTAGGGAGCAAGCGCAAACGAAGTTTGCGAATGCGAACGAGGGGGAGACTTCCCCCTTATCCCCTATAACCTGAAACCTGGCACCTATAACCTATTTTATAAACTCCTCAAATCCTTCTTCGTTAATCTTCTTGAATAATGAAGCGTCGCCAGTTTTTACGATGTGGCCTTTTACAAGTACATGAGTTTTGTCTACGCTGAGGCCTTCGAGAATCTTTGCTGTATGTGTGATGATGAGGAGAGAACCGTTTGTAAGTTTGCGGTATTCTTCGATTCCTTTTGAAACTACGCGTACTGCATCTACATCGAGACCTGAGTCTGTTTCATCAAGAATTGCGAAGTCCGGTTTTAGCATAAGAAGCTGAAGGATTTCTGACTTTTTACGTTCCCCACCGGAAAAACCTACGTTAAGGTCGCGGCGTGCATAATCTGGATTCATATCCAGAAGCTCCATGCAGCGTTTTAGCTCCTTCTGGAACTGGAAGAGCTTTACGTGTTCACCGGTTTTCTGCTGAATTGCAGAACGGATAAAGGCTTCAAGACTGATTCCTGGAACTTCGAGTGGGCTCTGAAAACTCATGAACATTCCGAGCTTTGCGCGTTTGTCGGCACTTTCTTCTGTGATGTCTGTGTCTTTAAAGAGAATCTTTCCGCCAGTAATATGGTAGACAGGATTTCCCATAAGGGTGTTTCCGAGAGATGATTTTCCGGCACCGTTTGGTCCCATCAGAACGTGTGTTTCGCCCTGGCCAATTTGTATATTAAGGTCATTGAGAATCTGTTTTCCATCTTCAAGACCTGCGTTTAGGTTTTGTACATCTAATAACATAGTTATAATATAGTAAAAAAATAGGTTAAAAACAACAGTTTTTGCAAAAATATACCTATTTAATTGGTAGTTAAAAGTATTTATCGTACATATATTATTATTCTCTCCCGTAGAAAATGTCCTCAGCCAACGGGATGATGTTGTCTTCGGCCATTTTCTACTCCGAGAATAATAATAAAAATACTGAAGTCTTCCAATTAAAGGGTATTTTTTTCCTATATGTTCCAGATTGACAAAAAGAGGGAAAATGTCGAAAATAGGCTTATGAAAACTATTAAACCTTATTTGCACAAAGTTAATTATTACGAAACTGACAAAATGGGAATTACTCATCATTCAAATTATATCCGTTATATGGAAGAGGCCAGAGTTGATTTTCTGGATCAGATGGGTTGGAGCTTTATAAAGCTTGAGAACGAGGGAATGGCTTCGCCTGTAATGTCCGTGGAGGGCGTTTATAAGAAGTCTACAACTTTCCCTGATGTTATTGAAATTATGGTTGGCATAGAAAAGCTTTCTGCTGCCAAATTGACATTTTCTTATGAGTTTAAGTGTAAGGGCGAAGTTGTATTTCTGGGTAAGAGTACTCACTGCTTCCTGGATTCAAACGGAAGACCGGTTCTGATTGAAAAACAGTATCCGAAGTTTTATGCTGAATTAAAAGAGATTGCTGATTCCTCTAAAATATAGTGAGAAGGAAAACTATGGGGCGCGAGATAGAAATTAAGATTCCTTTGACAGATGAGCAGTATGATAAGATTTTTTCTGTGATTACCGGTGCTGAACCTCTTACTGGTGTGAAAGTGTTGGGACAGCCAGAACATCTTATAAAATCTGATATTTATTTTTCTCGCTATAATACCCGCGAAGAAAGTAAGGCAGCAGGGGAGCCTCAGGTTATACGAATCAGAAGTGAAGTTGCTGTAGGGGATAAAACTAACGAACGTTCGTTCTTTTGTATAAAACGAAAGACAGTTGAAAATGGCATAGAGTTTAATCGTGAGGATGAAACCTTTGTGGAAAAGCCTGAAATTATCCGCGACCTTCTTTTATTTTCCGGCTATCATCAGTTTTTTGAAAAGAATAAGGATGCTTATGGTGTTCATTGTGAGTCAGTAGTTCTGCCGGGCTGTGATTTTCATCTTGAACTGGAAAAGGTTAACGGGCTTAAATATATAGAAGTAGAAGTAACTGATGGAGCTGATGCTGCAGATGATGTACGGGCTGCTCTTGAAAAGTTTATGGAACAGTTTGGTCTTGATACTTCTAAGCGTGATCATCGCAGCTGGATGGAAATAATAAACGGTGGGGCTGTGTGATGTTTGAAAAACGTTGTGTTATCATTTCAGCCGGTGAGATTCACAATTATGAGCGGGCCCGCGCTTTTTTACGAGACGATGATTTTTTTATTTTTTGTGATGCCGGGCTTTCTCATGCAGGCGGGCTTGGTGTAAAGCCTGATGTTGTGGTTGGTGATTTTGATTCCTGCGAGCCTGGTGATCTGGAGTGGTGGAAAGAGCGTAGTGAAATCATTCAGCTTCCGCGTGAAAAAGATGACACTGATACTATGTTTGCCGTAAAGCTTGCCGTTGAACGCGGTTATTGTGATTTTATTTTGCTTGGTGCAATGGGTGGCCGCTTTGATCACGCACTTGGAAATGTTTCCATTCTTTTGTATTTGAACGAGCTTGGAAAAAAGGCTGTTTTGATAGATGACTATTCTATAATGCAGATTGCCGGCAAAGAGCCTTTGTATATAGAAGATTCCTGTTCTTATTTTTCCGTGCTTACGGTTGCCGGCAATGTTAGCGGCGTGAATATAAAAAACGCAAAGTACCTGCTGGAGAATGCAAGCCTCACTCCGGACTTTCAACTTGGAATCAGTAACGAAGTACTGCCTGGGAAAGTGTCCGAGGTGAGCGTTGAGAGCGGGCGGGTACTTGTGGTAGTAGTTAAATAGAAAGTCTTTTCTTTACATATTCCACACTTTGAATATATTCTTCATCGGTTGTCAGATGTTCGATAATCATTGGCATTTCGGAATCTTCTGCTGTGGCCAACTTTGCATAGAGTTCAATATCCAGAGTTCCTTTGCCACAGGCACATTCTTCCAGCTGGAAGGTGTATTCCTGTTTTAAGTTGATATCTTTTAAGTGACAGCTGCAGATTCGGCCTTTGAGTTTTGTAAAGCATTCTTCGAGGAAGCGGTCGTTGAAAAAATAACGCTCCGGGCTGGTAATCATGTTTACAACATCCAGGTGTGCACCAAAGGCTTCTCGGTTTACATCGTTCATAAGACGGATGTACTCGTCTGGGCTTGAAGGAATCATCCACGGCATAGACTCAATGCTGAACTTCGTATGCTGTGGGGCCGCGCGATCTATTATTTCCTGAATCATTTTTACAGCCATTTGCCAGAGTTCTTCGCTGAAGTTCTCGCGGTATCCGCCGTCCCATCGTGGGCCATAAGGAGTTCCCACAACATTTACGCAGCAGCGTGCGCCTATACGGTCAGCCATTTTGAGTTCTTCTACAGCATAGTCAATCCATTTCTGGCGTTCTGTGAGGTCTGCGGCCAGTGTATTACGCCATATTCCGACTTCTGCGATTGTGAGACCTGCATCTTCTGCGGCCTTTTTATATGCCATAATTTTTTCTTCCCCGGCATTACAGTCCAGTGGAAAGTTTACAGTCTTGAGGCCGAGTGCTTTATGTTTTGAAGCCCAGTCTTCTGGACTTGTGTGGGCGAGTGGGGATGATGTGCCTAAGTACATTGTGGTCTCCTATGTCGTGTCACCCCTAATTTGTTTCGGGGGCTATGTTATAGATGCTGAAACAAGTTCAGCATGACGTGTTGTGTTTAAAAATTTCTCTGATGAATAACAGTCGGGTCAAAGCTCTTGAGGTCTTTTACACCTGTGCGGGCCATAGTTGCGGCAAGCTCGCCTGTCATTTCCTTTATGTGGCCGGCGGTTTTATCTGCACCTTCTTTTAAAAGCGGCATAAGGTGACGGCCAACACTCACAGCTGTTGCACCGAGGGCAAGACATTTATAAACGTCCATTCCACTTTCGATGCCGCAGTCGATAAATACAGGAATTTCACCGTGAACAACTTCGAGGATTTCTTTAAGCATCATAAGAGGTGGGACAGCGTAGCTCATTATTCCGTGATGATGTGAAAGTTGAATACCTCGGCAGCCAGCTTTAAGGCATTTTTCAGCATCCTTTGTGCTGAGCACTCCTTTTACGATAAATGGGGTGTCACCTGCGGCTTTTACAAAATCTGCCATTTCTTCTGTAGATTTGCTTTTCATTGGAAGTCCGAGAACATTATCATAATCACCGTTTCCGTTGAAAGCGTGGTCAATATCCATTCCAACTGCAAAACAGCCTGCTTTTTTAGCGTGCTCAATCTTGCGTAAAACTTCTTTATTATCTGCATGAGGTTTTATTATTTTGATTGTAGCAGCGCCGGTTGCGCAGATGTCTTCGAGTTCTTTATCTTCTCCCATTCCAACCCAGTGAACGGCATTTGCTTTTGCTGCTGCCTGAGCGTAAATTACCATACCATTTTCTGCGGTATTTCCAAGATGGGAGAGGGCAGCTGTCATAATCGGGGTGTCAAAGTTACGGCCGTATAGCTCAAACTTTGTGCTCGGCAAGTCTGAGTCGATGTAGCGGGGTTCGATTAAAAGTGAGTCAAAAAAGTCCCGGGTGATGGTATCGGAATTAGAAGAATAGTTCATTGAAATCTCCTGATGATGTCATGCCGAACTTAGGGAGCGACGGCTGCAAGCCGTAAAAATGCTCCGGTGGAGCATTTTTAGCGAGTCTCCGAGCAGCTGTGCTGCGAAGGTGCCGGCATCTATTTATTTGAGACCCTGAAACAAGTTCAGGGTGACGGTTATTTTAGTCTACCGTAGGTGTAACCACGGTCGCTCTTTATCGGTGCGGCTTTAATTTCAAAGTAGCACACTGCATTTTCTTTGAGTACAAGATTTACTTTATTACCGCAGCGTTTTGTCTGAATGAAAGGCTGGGCGGCTGCACGAAGAATTTCAAGCTGTTCCTGACTTGGATTTGCTGGTTCTCCTAAATCATGCCAGACTTTAAGAGGGTTGCAGACTTCTTCATCTACAAGCTCTGTAATCAAAACGTTAGGAAGCTTTTCGTCTTCTGTTTTTCCCTTTGTCCGGTTTTCGAGCGGGAAGGTCAAATCAAGCTTGAACTCCTTGCCTGACATTTCTTCATCAACATTCCAGGCTACTCCAGAATAACTACCGTTAGTTTGTTTTACAACTACGCAGTTTTTTGTCTTGAGGACGCATTTCTCATAATTGCGGGTGAGCTTCTTGTAAAAAGCAAAAGTCCAGAAGGTTGGCTTTGGAATCAACCCGTTTGCAACAAGTCCAAAGCCTCCGTGGAATGGAGTATATGGAACTCCTGCTTCTTCAAAAATATCACCGAAAGTCCAGTAGAAATAAGATTTGTGATTGTCGCCAAAAGTAGAAAGCATAAGGGCAATGTAGGCAGCATTGAGATTCATATCGTGAACCGGTGCATTTGGAATGTAAGAAGTATTATACTCTGTAACGTTAATATCCATGCCCTTGAATTCTTTGAATGAGTCAACAATTCCGCGGGTTGAATCCAGCTGTTCAAAGCATTTCTCTTTAGGATGAAGTTTTGGATAGCCGTAGTGGCCGTCATAATTCGGCATTTCTGTTGTGTAGTGATGTCGGCTGACAAAATCAAGAGGACATTTTTTTTCTCGGACAAATTCTAGAAAGGCCTTTATCCATTCTTTGTCGGTACCACCACAAACAGCAGGTCCACCAACCTTAAAGCGTTCATCAACTTCCTTTACAGCCTTAGAAGAAACTTCATAGAGTTTAAAATACTCCTTCATATCAGCATCTTTCCAGAAGCCCGGAAGATTTGGTTCATTCCATACTTCAACCGGCCAGGTAACTACATCGTTTGCCCCATAACGGTCCATCAGATGGCGGAGCGTTGCCTGAATCAGAGCAGCCCAGCGTTCGTAATTATACGGTGGAGTAGTGTGTCCCTTCCAGTAGAAAACGGAGTTGTCACCGCTTGCCAGTTGTTTTGGCATAAAGCCAAGTTCTATAAAAGGTCTTATATTTAGTTCGAGATATGAGTCCATTACCATATCAAGATAAGTCCAGTTGTATTCTACCTGAACTTTTTTTTCATCGCGGCCTTCCCATGCATGTGGTCCAAACTCTGCTACTCCAGGCTGGAATTCGCGGTAAATTGCCATGTCATCGTGAAAAAGACCGTGTCCGCGAATATGTTCAAAGCCGATTTTTTCCTGTACAAATTTGAGCTGTTCAAAATACTGCTTTTGAAGGGCCAGCCCCATGCGGCCTGTTCCTATGCAGTAAAAGGCGTTGTTGTTGAATAATACGTTTTCGTTTCCTGTGATTTTGTAGTTTGACATTTTTTTATTTTCCTTAAGTATGTTTTTGTCATGCTGAACTTGTTTCAGCATCTATGACATAGATCCCGAAACAAGTTCGGGATGACAGTTAGGCTTCCCATGGATATTTGAAATTCCAGTCGCGGCGCAATGTATCCATCATATCAATTAAATCTTCTGATTTTTTGAAGGTATGTACGTCGGACTCTGTTTTGCCTGCGAGAATAAATTCTGTTGCGTGGGCACATTCGTATTCGTAGCCGTTTACGGCAAATGGTTCACGGATTTCGCGGACGAGGTCAGCTTCGCTTCCCCAGATGTTTTTGTAAACGTGAATATTGGCCTTCTGACAGCAGAAAAAGTTTTCTACAGTGATATAACCTTTTGTTCCATATATAACTGCGTCGTGAGTGCCTGTTGTAGAAGGAACATCCATTGCATCCTGGAAACTGGTTACCATTCCGTTTTCGAAAGTAAGGTTTACGCTGTTCCAGGCATCAACACCTTTGAGCATGCGAACCTGTGAACTGCGCGCTGCTACAGGTGCAAAATCAGAAATCATCATTGCAAAGTAAATGTTGTAAATACCAAGGTCGAGTAATGCTCCACCGGCCTGCCGAGGGTCGTAGTTTCTATCGTCAGGATCATAAGGATTTCTATTACAGAAGCGGGAATCTATGTTCATGATTTCACCAATTGTTCCTGCTGCAATTTCTTTTTTGATTTCGGCAATACATGGATTGAAAGCTGTCCACATGGCTTCCATAAAAAAGAGTCCCTTTTCGCGGGCAAGGGAAGTCATTCTATCAAGCTGATCTCGTGAACAGCCTGCAGGTTTTTCACAAAGTACGTGTTTTCCGGCTTTAAGACAACCGAGAGCAGATTCAAGATGAAATGCATGCGGATTGGCAATATAAACTGCATCAACTTCAGGATCATTGTAAAGCTCTTCATAGCTGCCATAGGCTTTTTCAAAATTCCATTTTTTTGCAAAATTCTGGGCACGTTCCAGATTCCGGCTGGCTACTGCATATAAACGGATTTTACTTCTGTCGATAGTTTTTAGTTTTCCATCTTTTATTCCATTCATCGCAGTTGCCATAGCGTTGGCAATGCGGCCTGGGGCAAGAATTGCCCAATTAACATAGTTTTTCATAAGTTAATTATAGCATGGAATTATAATAAAGAATGAATAAAACTCTATATTAATTGTAATAAGGGAATTATGGGCGAAACAGAAATTTTACGGGGGCGGAGCCCCCGTAAGAAGGGGTAGCCCGCAACGAAGTGCGGGCGGCGGCTCAGGCATAGCCTTCGCCGAGACTCGCTAAAAACAGTCCACTGGACTGTTTTTGCCCTGCACAGCAGGGCCGCTCCCTAAGGGGTCGGCTTTCCCCTCCTTAAACTTAAAGTCTATAACCTGACACCTAAAAACGGCCTTCGTCTTTGTCCAAAGCACTAAGTTCATTGTGTTCTTTAATGAACTTGATTGTTTCATCGACTGTTGTGAAGCAGAGACCTGTTACTGTGTCTGCACAACCGTAGTAGAGTGCAATGCGGCCTGTTGCCTGGTCTGTGAGGGCTGCTACAGGGAAACAAACATTGTCTACAAAGCCTGTTGTTTCGTATGGCAATTCTGGTGTGAGCATGTAGTCTGAGCAGCGGTATTTTACGATTGAAGGCTTATCTTTGTCGAGGAGTGCTGCTGAGAATGAGTAAACGTATCCGTTACATGTCTGGCAAACTCCGTGGAAGAAGAGGAGCCAGCCTTCGTCTGTTTCGATTGGAGCTGGGCCTGCTCCGATTTTGAGGCCTTCCCACCAGCCGCTTCCGCCTTTCTGCATTACGAGGCGGTGTTCACCCCAGTATTTCATATCTGGTGACTGTGAAAGAAGAATATCGCCGAATGGTGTGTGTCCTGAATCTGAAGGGCGTGAGAGCATTACAAACTTATTGTCGATTTTGCGTGGGAAGAGAACTGCGTTGCGGTTGAATGGAAGGAATGGATTTTCAAGTCGTGTAAAATCTTTGAAATCCTTTGTAGAAGCAATACCGATTGCAGCACCATCAAAGTCACCGCACCACATAATATAATAAGTGTCATCAATTTTTACGACACGTGGGTCATAAGCATAGTATGGATCGTGTGGAGTTCCATCCGGGGCATGCATGTGGATTCTTTCTGTCTGGAATGTCCAGTGGATACCGTCTTCTGAGTCTCCAAGATAGAGGAAAGGACGTGCAAGTGTTGATTCTGCACGGAATACTCCTTTGAATTTTCCTTCCCATGGGATTACTGCTGAGTTGAAAATACGTGCCATTCCTGGGAATGGGTTACGGTCGATTACAGGGTTTTCTGTATAACGCCAGATTGGCTGCCAGCTGTCTTTTGGTTTGTCCTGCCATGGAATATTAGGCAGATTTCCGCCGCTGATGATTTTTGCCATAATGAAAGCTCCTTGAACTAAATGTTCTATGATTTTACTTTAACGCGGTATATTTTATTTGTCAAGAAAAATTAAGTTATTTAGGTAAAATGTATTAGGTTAAATTAAGTAATATTAAGTTAAAAAAAACATCTGAATACAACTGTAAAATACTGCGGAAATACTAAAAAGTACTACGAAAATACCACCTAGAATCTAAGTCCTAAAACCAATATAATAGAAGAATGAATCACAAGAGTTTTGTATTTTTTGACTGTGAATGCGCTAATACATTTGATGGCGTAGGAAAAATCTGTTCGCTTGGTTATGTTATTTGTGATGATGATTTGAATATTATCGAAAGCGAAGATGTTGTAATGAATCCGGAATGCGATTTTGACTGGTATCTGCTTTCTGGAAAGGGTGACTGTAAACTTGCTTATTCAAAAGATTATTTCCGTATTAAGCCGAATTACGAATCTTATTATAAAGATATCAAAAAACTTTTTACTACAGGTAACCGCTATATTGCGGGCTTTGCTGTTTCGAACGATGTAGGTTTTGTAAATGATGCAAATGAGCGTTATGAGCTGCCTTATATTCAGTTCCGTGCTTTTGATTTGGAACGCTATCTGGAACACAAATATGAAAAGAAGCAGAAGCTTGTTGAATGGGCTCAGGAGTTTGGTGTAAATGTTGCCAAGTATCAGAGTCATAAATCTGAAGATGATGCAATTATGACTATGCTTTGTCTTAAGGCTGAATGCATGCGAACCGGCCAATCTGTTGAAGAGATTATGACTTCGCCTGAAGGAAAAAAATGTTTTGTTTCAAATGAACAGATTCTTGAGCAGGCTGAAGAACGTGCTTATCGCCGCGAGATGACTGAAAAAATCAAGCGCCTTTACGGCAAAGTTTCGCCAATGCCTCATTTTAAGACTGTGGTTGGAGAACGCTTTGAACTGGATCATAAAATTCTGCGGGATGTGGATAATGCCTTTGAGCTCGTGAAGAAGATTTATGATAATGGTGGCTCGACCGGTGAGCATTTGACGAGTAAAGGCTGGGCGGTTTTTGAAAGCGAGCCTCATCCTGAATTGCGCAAAAAGATTGAAAAGCGTGGCCTTAAGGTTATGCTGCTCGAGGAACTGGAGAGTAAACTCAAGTAATGGATTGCGAGTAGCGGAGCAATCCATTGTAATTCTTTTTGCAATTCAATATTATAGATAGAACATTATAATTTTACATAGCTGATTTCCGACTTGTTGTCCCCTCGCGAGAGTGGCGGCGAGCTCGCCCGGATATTCGGGGAAATTGCGGACTTTGGCAAGGTGGTATCTATGATTACTCTCAAATTCGGTGGAACGTCGATGGCTAATGCCCGACGTATTCTTGCTTCTGCGGACATTATTATCAACCGCGCAAAAGAAGACAGGCTTAGTGTTGTAGTTAGCGCAGCAGCCGGCGTTTCTAACACTCTTCAGGCTGCAATTGATGCATGTGTTTCGGGCATCTCCGGCACAAATTACGTAACCGACATTCGCAACACTCATAACGAAATCTGTCTCGAACTTCAGTCTAAGCTCCCGGGCTTTGATGCAGAAAAAACAATGGCTAAGATTGAGCCGAATTTTGGAGAACTCGAAAAGCTCCTCGCTGGCTGTGTATCTTTTGGTGAGTGTCCTGATACAGTTCACTGCCGCATTATGGGTATGGGGGAACTTCTCTCAGCTCCTATTATGGAAAATGTTCTGCTTGCAAAAAAGCAGAGTGTAATCTTCCTGGACAGCCGCAAGTTTGTTTTCACAACCGGCAACCAGAAAGAGGGAGAAGCTGATTATTCAGCATGTAATGAAGCCTGCGCTCCATTCCGTGACGGCGCTTCACCGGCTCAGACCCGCATTCTTCTTTTCCCTGGCTTTATCTGTACATGGTCTGGCGGACACGGAACTAAGCCTGTTATGGGCTTGCTCGGCCGCAACGGTTCTGATTTCTCTGCCGCAATTATTGGTGCCAGCCTCCGCGTTAAGCGTGTTGAGTTCTGGACTGATGTTGACGGTGTTTACACTGCAGATCCTCGCGTTGTAAAAGATGCAATTCTCGTAGATGATATGTCTTATGAAGAGGCTATGGAGCTTTCTTTCTTTGGTTCTAAGGTTCTTCATCCAAAAACAATTGCACCTCTTCAGGCAAAGGGAATTGAAGCCTGGAGTTTGAACAGCCACAATCCTTCTGCTCGCGGAACACGTATTGGTAAGGGACCTTTTGAAAGCCGTGGAAAGTCAAGCATCTGCGGTATTTCTTCGCTCAAGCACGTAAGCATGATAAGCGTGGGCGGTTCACTTATGCGTGGCCGCACAGGTATGGCTAGTAAGATTTTCTCTGCCGTTTCAAGCGCAGGCAGCTCAATTCTTTTGATTACTCAGTCTTCTTCTGAATATACAATTTCTTTTTGTGTACGCGACAGCGAAGCAGATGTAGTAAGAGATGCTCTCGAGGCTAAGTTCGAGCTTGAAATCCGCGAAAAGTTGATTGACGCAATTGATGTCCGCAAGGACTGCGCAATCGTCAGCGTAGTCGGCGACGGTATGATTGCTAACCGCGGTGTAGCAGGAAAGTTCCTCAATGCTCTTTCAAGCCAGGATATTAATATTCTTGCAATTGCACAGGGTAGCTCAGAGCGTTGTATTTCTGCTGTCATTGAAAATGAATATGCTGATACTGCCGTAAAAGCCGTTCATCAGTTCTTCTTCCACACAGCTCAGACAATTGAAGTATTTGCTTTTGGTGCAGGAACTATCGGTGGAACAATGATTGACCAGATCCGCGACCAGCGCGAGAAGTTGTTGAAAGAAAATGTTGATATCAAGGTTCTCTGTATTACAACAATCGACGGTATGCTTTTGAATGAAGACGGACTTGACCTTTCAAACTGGCGTGACCAGATGAAAAAGCCTGACTTCCCATTCAACTCAAATCAGAACGTTGATGACATCATCAAGTTTGTTAAAGAGAAGAAGCCTCTTAATCCGGTCTTTGTTGATTGTACTGCAAGCTATGATTTGCCGGAGCGTTACCTCGACATCCTCAATGCAGGCATGAGCATTGCAACTCCAAACAAGCGCGCAAACTCAATGGACATTAAGTTCTACCATGAACTTCGCCGCACTGCAAACAAGATGCACCGCCGCTTCTTGTATGAGACAAACGTTGGTGCAGGTCTTCCTATTATTGATACATTGCAGAACCTTTATAAATCCGGTGATAAGCTTGAAAGCTTCAACGGAATTATGTCTGGTTCTCTTTCATACATTTTTGGAAAACTTGACGAAGGAGTTCCTTTCAGCAAGGCTGTTCTTGAAGCAAAAGAACTGCGCTACACTGAGCCGGACCCTCGCGATGACCTTAACGGAATGGACGTTGCCCGCAAGGGACTTATCATCGCCCGCGAGTCTGGTTACGACATTGAGCTTTCTGATATTCAGATGTTCAAGGTATTCCCGGATTCCTTCGATTCAAGCGGAACTGTTGAAGAGTTCTTGAAAAAGCTTCCTGAAGTTGATGACTACTTTGCAAAGAAAATTGCCGACCTCAAAAAGAAAGGCAAGGTTCTCCGTATGGGTGCTACAATCAAAGACGGTAAGGTTAGCGTTGGTATGATGGAAGTAGGACAGGATGATCCTCTCTACAGTGTAAAGGGTGGAGAGAATGCCTTTGTATTCTACACAGAGCGCTATCAGCCGATTCCTTTGACTGTCCGCGGATACGGTGCCGGTGCAGGCGTAACAGCTGCCGGAGTATTTGGTGATATTCTTAGAACTGTAAGCTTTAACCCTGAAAGATAAAGAATTCCTCACGGAGCCCACGGAGTACACAGAGGAAAAATATAAAAATAAAACTCTGTGCCCTCTTTTGCTCTGTGAGGGACTGTTTTGGAGATAACACATATGGAAAAATATGTTTTAAGCGTTTTAGTAGAAAATAAAACCGGTGTACTTAGCCGTGTTTCTGGTCTCTTCAGCCGTCGTGGATACAACATCGACTCGCTTACTGTTTGTGCGACTAATAATCCTGAGCAGAGTCGTATGACAATTGTTGTAAAAGGTGACGAACACATTCTGGATCAGATTCAAAAGCAGCTTGCAAAACTTGAAGAAGTAATCGCAATCAAAAAGTGCGAGACCTCAAGCTCCGTGCAGCGAGAGATGTCTTTGATTAAAGTTCGAGCTGAAGCAAATAACCGCGGAACAATTATTGAGACTGCAGATATTTACAAGGCACGAATTGTAGATGTTAGCCTTGAATCTGTAATTATTGAAATTACAGGAAGCGAAGAGAAGGTAGAAAGTCTTTTGCGCCTGCTCGAACCTTATGGAATCCTCGAGTACGTAAGAACAGGTTTAACTTCTCTCGACCGTGGCTCTGGTGTTATGTAATAGATTGCCACGTCGCTGTCGCTCCTCGCAATGACACACGCTCGTCATTGCGAGCGAATGCGAAGCAATCCATTATTTAATCTTACACCAAACAGATTTAGAAATACTTTTTGCGTGCGGGCCTTGTTCCTGCACAATACCAAGCCGGAAGACTTTCAACTGTCTTACCGGCTTTTGTTTTAATATCTCAATCTCTTGTGGTAAAAAAAATCTTCCTTTATGTAAACAAACTAACGTTAGTTTGGAATCGATTTTTCTTTCTCCAATATCAATCAAAACCGGATAGAACACAGAATTATCATTAACACAAAGTTCACCAAACTCTATACACTTTATCTGAGTCTTTTCTTTTATATCAAAATCACCAAGTTCTATCCAAAGCGGAAACTGACTGTATATAATTCTTCCATCTTCAAAAAGTTTTTCAATCAATTCTTTTTGAATATCAGCGAAAAAAATCTCATCATTGGGGTGCAGAATAATTACAGTCATAAGGGGAGTATAACTTTTTTTATATATTTGGTATAGTTTTAAATATGAAGTTGCCTAAGTTGAATCTAAAATTACCTAAGTTAAATATAAAATTGCCTCATTTGCCTCAAATGACAAAAACTCAAAAATTGCTCTCTCTTGCTATTGCAATATTTCTTCTATTAGATATAACTGCCGGAATCGTTCTTTTAGTAAATAAAGATAAATCTGCTGTACGCCTTGTTTGTGGCAGTGAAAATACAAACCGTCTTTTTGCCCTGGATTCGGCTGCATCAAAAGGAACTATCAAAGAAGACGGTTATGCAAACTTCAAATTCACTAAAGCTCAAAAAGAGTATTTTTATAAAACCTATCGCGAAAATGGAACAGTTGCACTTACTGTTTGCCTTCAGTTAATGCCTACAAAAAAACAGATGGAACTGTTAAATTCTGAAGAAGAAGCAATTTTCCGTTATGGTTTTTTAGGTAATGAAGATTTTAATATCGAAGGTAAATTTTTAAAGAAAAAATATCCGGATACAAGACGTATTCAGATTCAGGGAGACGAAAAAAAAGCGCCTGAATTATTTGATGTTTCTTTTGCCGTTCAGAAAAATGAAAATATAGAAAAATATGCACCTGAAGGATTTTTTATTTATTCTTCTATAAGGTGTAGAATTGTTGCAGCCTGTGTTGTACCTGCTGAAGTTGGGTTTGATGTAACAAAAGAAATTCCGTTCTATGGTTTTGCCTGCAATGGTGGTGTAGTTGATTTTGAACGAAGAAGTTTTGATTTTTCTGGATGCTCAATGGTATTCCCTGTTCAGAGTAATACAAAGCAGACTATGCCGGAATACAGGGTAATGCTATCTGAAAATTCTGAAAATAAATCTACCCGTGAACATTCTGTGCGAGTACAGATGAATGTTGGTGGAGAAAAACTTTATATCAATAACGTAAATGCTGCCCGAGAAATAATAATTCCAGCGGCCGCACTCAACACCCCGTTTTCACGCACCGAACTTGCTGAAAATGCAGACTGTGTGGAATCCCTTATTATGCGAGGTACCAAAGCTGTTGCCTCTGAGGAAGGAGAAATCTTAGAGCCAATCCGCACAGACCCGGGCCTTATATTAAATTATAAGACAAGCCAGTGGCGTACTGTCGATTACGAAATTTACGAATGGGACCGGTTCCCTCAGATTTTGTTTTTCGATACCCGAAATTATGAAGTACAGGACAGACTGTTCCGTCGTCTTGCATTCTTTGTGGAAAAACAGGGATACAAAGGTCGCCTTCTTACAAACGATGAACTTGGTGATATGCACGGCTATAACGCTCACGATTACAGTGCGCAGTCTATGGCAAACTTTTTCAACAAAGCTACAGAATTACACTTCCAGTTGAATGAAGAAGAACTGCTTCTTAAACGTATTTTGATTCATAACGGACTTTTGGATGATGATGGTTTTTATGTAAAAGCAAATGAGGGTGGTCTTGTTTCAATTTCCCGCGAAACTCCAGGCTGGAGCCGTACAAATCTTTTGGCACATGAAGGCTGGCATACAATCTTCTTCCGCGATGCAGAATTCAGAAATTATGTTTCTGCAGTTTATTATACTTTTGATCCGACTTCCCGTGACTTCCTTATAGATTATTTTAAATCACAGCCTAGTCTTGGTTATGACATTAATGACGAATATCTTATGCACAATGAATTTATGGCATACATAATGCAGCAGAGACTTTCTGAAGTTGCAAATTATTTTGTGCATCTTGCTAACCGGGGAACGGTAATAAAGTTTACACCAGACCTTGCTGCTTACGTTCGTAAAACAGAAGGCCGTGGCTTTGAAGATGCGGCAAATGCACTTAATGATTTTGTCTACGATAAGTACGGAATTGTCTGTGGAAACATAGCGTTAGTTAATAGATAAAATGTCATCCCGAACTTGTTTCGGGATCTATGTTATGAGATGCTGAAACAAGTTCAGCATGACGTATAGTGTCTAATTACGGGCACGTGTATTCTGCGGGCTTTGAATCATTTTCTTAAAGTCTGCAGTAAATGCCTTTACAGCCCCAAGGGTTGTTGGAGGTCCGTGGCCAGGCATAAGAATTACATTATCCTGCTGTGAAAAAATCTTTTGTTCTATATTTGATTTTAAGATATATTCAGAATAACTTGAGTTAGTGCTGCCTATCTCACCGGCAGAAAGAATGTCGCCGGTAAATAAAACATTTCCAATTGCATAAACAACAGAGTCTGAAGTATGGCCTGGAACTGACATATAGCGCACAATCATTTTTGCAAGACGAACTTTACCATCGCCAGAAATTACAGTTGTATCTTCTCCTGCAACTTCCCAGTCGGCAGCAAGAATTTTTGGTGAATAAATTTTCTGCAGAGTTTTTAAGCCGCCTACGTGAGAACCGTGATTATGTGTAATTAAAACAGCTACTAATTTCAGATGATTGTCTTCTATGCGGGAAATAATTTCTTCCGTGATTTTTCCCGGATCGATTATGATTGCTTCGGAGGTCTTTTCGTTTACGACAATATAGCAGTTTGAAAAACCGCCGAGATTAAGGTGAAAGTAAACTTTCATACGCGGTCTCCATCTACAATAGAATTTCCAAAGGAGAGGTCTTTTTCTGAAACAGCTTTTCCTTCTGGTGTAAAAAGTGCCTCGCGGGTATTTGACATTTTAAACGAAACGTTTGAACGTTTTGAATCATAAAAAAGAGATTTTTTTAGATTGCAGTTTCGGAATGAAGTGTCTGTCAAAGTTGCAGCAATAAAGCGGGAACTAAAAAGGTCTGAGTCATCAAAGGAAGACTGAAATGCTTTTATGCCGTTGAAGTTGCTTTGTATAATATCGCTTGAAGTAAAAAGAGTATGAGTAAAAGTTGCACCGGAAAACGAAGTAAATAACGAATTACTTTTGATAAAACTGCAGTCGTTGAAAATTGCAAAATCAAAAATGCACATTCTCAAAAGAACATTACTTGAACTGATGTTGCTGAACGTACAGTTTGTAAAAGTGCATCCATAAAATTTTTTATTAGAAAGATCTATGTTTGAAAATAAAAGTCCGCTTACATTTAGTCCGATGATTTTATCGTGTTCCGCAATGTACTTGTAGATTTGTTCCTTGAATTTTCCCGGGTCTGGTATATGGTCGAGGCAGTAATTTTTATCGTCGCTGATGTTCCCGTCTTTATCAAAGGTGGAGAGTGCAAGGTTGCGGCAATAATGAACAAGGCATTTATTCTGCGTGAACATACTTTTATTATAGTAGAAAGTTGTAAAAAATGATACTATATAATTATGATTTGCTGGAAATGTAAAAAAGAAATTCCTCTGGAAAAGCCGGCTAGGGCAGATGAATGTCCTTTGTGTCATGCTGATTTGCATGTTTGTAAAGCCTGTGACTTTTACGAAAGCGGTGCTCATAACGACTGCCGTGAGAGTTCTGCAGATTTTGTAAGCGACAAGGAAAGGGGAAACTTTTGCGATTATTTCCAGTATAAGGATTGCCCGGTCAAGCCTGGCAATGACACTGCCCGTGGCATATTCGGGCTTGACCCGGATACTACATCTGGCAAATCAAAAGCTGAGGCAGCCCGTGACGCCTTTAATGCGCTATTTAAATAGTTTCTCACAGAGTTCACGGAGCAAAAGAGAAAAATGGTTCTCTGTGTCCTCCTTTGCTCTGTGAGGAATTTATCCCGGATAATTATGACTGATTTTGTTTTTATAGATAGTGGTGTGGGTGGCATTCCATATATGATGAAGCTGCTGGAAAGAAAGCCGGATTCATCTTGTGTTTATATTGCTGATGCTGCAAATTTTCCTTACGGTGAAAAATCTCATGAAGAAGTTGTAGAATGTGTTACGTCTCTTGTTCAAAAAATTTGTGATAAGCTTGAACCTGTAGTAATAGTTGTTGCCTGTAATACGATGAGTGTTAACGCTCTGGATGTTCTTCGTACAAAATTTCCGAATATAAAATTTGTTGGAACAGTTCCTGCAATAAAACTTGCGGCAAGTGTTTCTAAAAAACGCCGAATTGGTCTTCTGGCAACTCACGCTACCTGCGAAAATCCATATAATATTGAACTTAAAAATAAGTTTGCTTCTGACTGTACACTTGTTAATCGCCCGGATCCGGAACTTATTTCTTTTATTGAGCACAATGCTTTTACTGCCAGTCGCGAGCAGTGTCTTGAAGCTGTAAAGCCAGCTGTTGATTTTTTTAAGGAAAAAGATTGTGACGTTGTAATTCTTGGCTGCACTCACTTTTTGAATTTTACTGATGTTTTTGAAGAAGCCTGTGGCCCGGAGCTTAAGGTTGTTGATTCTGTTGATGGCGTAGTTCGTCATGCTCTTGAAGTTCACAAGGGGGGCGTTGCGGGGGGCGAGCCACCCGCTCGAAGGGGTAGCGAGCAACGAAGTGCGAGCGAGGGGGAGACTTCCCCCTTCATATATGCAA
>CAMNIU010000095.1 GCA_946540605.1 uncultured Treponema sp. | reverse complement strand
GCTGTTAGCTTACGAAAAAAAACTAAATCAAATACAAAGAGGTATAGATATGAACGAACTTTCATTTATTGATTCACTTTTTAATGACATGATGGGTAACACACCAAGTGTTATGTATTCTGCAAACGCTCCTCGTGTTGACGTAAAAGAGGAAGACAACGCTTACACTTTGGAAATGGAATTGCCTGGCCGTACAGAGAAAGACGTAAATATCGAGCTTGACCACGACAATTTGACCATTGCCTCTAAAACAGAAGAGACAAAGGAAACCAAAGAAGATAAGAAAGACAAGAAGGCTAAGTACATCCTTAAAGAGCGCAGATGCTCTAGCTTTGAACGACGCTTTTCTTTGCCAGCTGATGTCGATGCTGAGTCTATTAAGGCTAACTTTAAGAATGGCATTTTGACCATTAATATGGCTAAAAAAGCCATCGCCGCTCCAAAGCATATTGCAATTGAAGCTTGTTAAGCTTGAAAAATAGCTGCTCCCAGCAAAAAAAGGGCCTGCAAAACGGGAATGATGTTTTGCAGGCCCTTTTTTGCTTCCGCATCTATTTTTCAATAACCAAAGCAACATCAATTGCAATGTGTTTTGGTTATTACAAGATTAAATATCCTTCAAAATCTTGCCGAAGTGTACCAGATAATCTATGAATGAGGCATAGCTTAGAATTACGCAGATTGCGAATAATGCAAAAGCGCCGCTCTGCATAACATTGAAGAAAGACGGTACTACGTCTAAGCGAACTAAAAGTTCAAGGAAGATTCCGTAGAACTCTGCTACGATATACATTACTGTCTTGAATTTTCCACCTTTACGAGCCGCAATTGCAGTTCCCTGTTTTGCTGCTACCATTCGCAAGAAGTTCTGAGAGAACTCACGCAGCATGATTAATACAAAGAACAGAACCGGCATATAAGAAAGACCGGCTTGAACTGAATGCATAAGACATACAAAAGAAGTCAAATGCAAAACAACATCTGCAAAAGGATCAAAAAGCTTTCCAAAATCACTAACTTCGTTATGCTTTCGCGCATAATGACCGTCAAGATAATCAGTAAATTCAGCAAAAATAAGACAAGGAACTGCTACCAGTAAAGTTATCTTTGTACCTGCTCCCGTCCAGATTGGAAGAAAATACAAAATAAAAAATATTGGTGCAAAAATAATTCGAGTAAAAGTAAACTTGTTAGATAACTTCATAAAAATAGTATCCCTAATATAGAAAGAAAAGTCAAGGTTTTGACTATATGCTTTATTGGAATGTCTTGAAATCGTGAATTATGCTCACAGCAGACTTTGCATCATAGCCTGGCATTTCTTCGCGAATAATCTGAAGAGCCTGCTCAACAACAGCAGGTGAATCAGAAACACCGTGAAGAACTACCGTATTGCCCTGTATTGTTGCGTGCATAAATTCAATATTCAATTTGCGTTCCATAGAAAGCTTATTTACGACTGTCTGAGCCTTCAAAAGCTCTTCAATCATCTTATTACCTTCTTCTTCCTCTTTTATCGTAACCTTCTGCTCTACCAGACTTGCTATTGTAGAAGCTGCCAAATCAAGAGTTAGAAGACCTGTATTCAAAACAAGATGATAGTTTACAGGATCGCTGATATCAACATTATAGAAACTTGAATGAAAACCTGCACGGTTAGCATCGCTTTCCTGAATACGCTGAAGAGCCTGTTTTTCATCCCAGTCAAATTCATTTCGCAAGCGGTTAATTCGGGTTTCTTCATCAGCTATAAGCCGTACAGAAATGTTATTTGGTACATTCTGAAGCACAGCAAAGGCCCCGCGACCGATAATTACTACATTCTTCTGCTCTGCGGCTTCCAGAATTGCATACTGAGCATAATTCAGGTATTCATCACGGTCTTTTGTAAGTGATGCAAAAAAACCTGGCTTACGTTCATCAAATTTCGGCATTTTATTCTCCGGAAATCCGAGCTCCACAATGCGCTTTTCAATCTCTTTGCGAGTGATGAATTTATAGCCGAGTCTCTTTGCGAGTTCGCCAGCGACTTCATCACCCAAAGCTGCCACCTGTCTTGAAATTGTAATTACTGCCATAAGTTCACCCCTTGAAAATAAGATTTATTCTATAATATGATAAATCTAGAATTGAAATCTGTCAAAAAGTTACGGAGTTTTTTATGAAAAATTATTTTTCGCCAGAGGATGACAAGCTGAAATGGACTGAAGGAGAACCAAAAACTCTCCTTAAAACTGTAGTTTGCGCAATAACAGAACGACATAACATCTCCCGCGACGGCGTGGAAGGTGATTATATAATAATGGATGCCCCGGACTGGGTAATTGTAATAGCTGAACACGATGATAAATTTTTGATGGTAAAACAATGGCGACACGGAGAAGCAGCTCTTAGTGTTGAATTTCCTGGTGGTGTTATTGATAAGGGTGAAGATCCGGAAACCGCCGCCAGACGCGAACTTGAAGAAGAAACCGGCTATAAAGCTGGAAAACTGATAAAATTAGGCTCCGTGAACCCTAATCCTGCACTTTTTAGTAATCATGTACATTTTTATCTTGCACAAGACTTAACTTCAACTGGAAAACAGACACTTGATGAAGATGAATTTATTAATTGTATGGAATTAACTAAGAAAGAAGTTCTGGAAGGAATGGGTACGAAACAGTTTCCACACGCGATTATGGGAATGGCCTTAAGTCTGTATATAAAATACAATGGGGGGCGTATATAAAAAACGGCTACCCGAAAGTAACCGTTTTGTCGCTCGATAAATCTCGCTCTGAGGCATTCTTTCGATGAACCTAAAACGACCCTTTCGGCTCGTTTTTTAACGGTTCTTCGATTTTAGCCTACTCACCGTAAGTGTTATATGTCTTCTTTGGATCGTAGGTGCCTTTGCGGTATTCGCCGGTAAGGCTTGGAATCTTCATCTTCATACCTGGATGGATGAGATTTGGATCCTCAGGTTTTGGCATATTCTGCTTATTTGCCTGGTAAAGATTTTCCCACAACAGAGGATTGTTATAAACATAAGGACGACCGGAAATATTCCAGTAACAGTCTTTTGTTTCTGCCCAAGGCTTAACAACATAGAACTCTGGAAGCGGAGTTACTTCTTTTACGCCATCGAGTGCCGCAAGAGAAGCCTTTGCATAAGCACTTGCCTGCTCGTAATCTTCACCTTCAAATGCAGATTCAGCTTTTTCAAGATTATCTTTTGCAGAAGTATAAGCCATAGGATAAGTATTCTGAGCATCAATTTTTTCTGCCCAGGCAATCTGATTCTTAGCAAGCTTGATGTTATTTTCTGCCTCACCACGAGCCATCATCATTCTGATATAAGCTTCAGAAAGAGCAGCGTTTTCTTCTGCTTTTTTTGAATACTCGATAGCATCGTTATATTCACCTGCATCAAGTGCAATTTCTGCCTTCTTTGTATATTCGTCGGCAAGCTTCTGGAAGGTGTTGTTCTTATAACTTACTGCAAAAAGTGATGCAGCAAGCAAAGCAATTGTCAAAATAGAAATCAGCTTTTTCATAATTACTTAGCCTCCCCTTCTTCAAGTTCTTCAAGATCTTCTGGAAGATCTGCTTCTGCTTCTTCTGGATCTTCGTATTCATCAGCTTCAAGCAGGACAGCATCTTCATCTTCGATACCTTCTACCTTTTCTGTAATAGGAGCCTTAACATCTGCTTCTTCTGCAAACTGAGCACTTTCTGCTACACGTTTCTTAGCTTCTTCAATTGCAGCCTGTGCAGCAGCACGTTTTGCAGCTACATCCTGATAAAGATATGTAAACTTTTCATTTGCAGCCTTGTACTTTTCTGCAGCTTTCTTTGCATTCTGCATTGAATAAGAAGAGTCGCCCGACTGAATAAGATCTGCGGCTTCGCTGTATTCTGCTTTACGAGCTACACCAGCTTTTACGCTGTCTGCATTCTTCTTTGCTTCCATTGCAGCTTCGCGTTCTTCTTTTGCAATCTTTTTGTAAGCCACGTTGAGTACTGTGTTGAACTCTTTATAAGCATCTTCTGCATAAACAAATACTGACTTATCAAAATCATCAGAACCTGAATCAAATGCAGCATCCACTTTTTCAAGATTTGAAACACCTCGGTCATAGTTGTTCTGTGCATAAGGAGCGTATCCGGCTTCATCAATCTCTTTCTTTGTATCTACAGCTTTGCTATAGTTTGCAAGAAGATTATATCTGTCGATAATTGATTTTGCTGCAGCATCAGGATTATCACTATCCTTAAGGCCTGAAAGCAGATAGTCTAATTTATTCATCTGATCAGGACAATTTTTATCAGCACCAGCTTCAATAGCAACTTTTCTTGCATCGTTTATCTGTTCCATAAGCTGAGCAAGTTTTGCAGCTTCGGCAAGGCTATTATCTGCAACGTCCTCAACGGCATTTTCAATTACTTCTGAAACTTCAGGAGCTTTTGGTTTTGGTTCCTCTGGAGCAGGTTTTGAGCCACATGAAATAAAGAACAAAACCGTAAAAAGAGAAAGAACGGTTAAACAAACTTTCTTCATATTTACCTCACGATTAAGTTATTTGATTAACATTTTACTATATATTGTGCAATGTTACAACGATAATTTAAAAAGAACGAAATAACCTCGAGGAGGCGAAAAAGTATGGATGATTTTTCATTTAAAATTGAAAAAAATCTTGGAACTGTTGCTGAAGGAAAAGGCGGCTGGAATCTTGAATTGAATCTTGTTTCGTGGGGCGGACGTCCTGCAAAATATGATTTACGAAGCTGGTCACCTGACCATCAGAAAATGGGAAAGGGCTCTACCTTTACGGCAGATGAATTAAAAGCCCTTAAACAACTGCTCAGCACTCTTGAGATAGAGTAGAAAGCTGTGCACCACCTCTGATTACAATTTCATAAATCACTTTCTGAAGAAGTATATCCTCCATCTGGGTGCCACCCGAACGGATTTCCATATCTGTTGAAGCAAGGTCGGCAAGAATTGCTGCCGTCTGCTTTAAATTCCATACTCTGGCTGCACCTCTATACTGTTTCTGCAACATCTGCTGAGGGATAGCCTGCTCTCCTCTTCTATGCCAGTCCTGTAATTTTCTAAAGCACGAAGCAAGCCCCGCAATAATCATTACAGAAGAATTTTCTTTTGATAATCTGATTTTCTGAAGAATCTGAAGTCCTTTTTCCAGACGCACTGGAGCCGGCTCTGCACTGTTTGCAAGTTCACGAAAAAGTGAAAATGCATTTTCTTCGCGGTTATGAGTAAGAACAGATTCTACATCATCTTCTGTTATTTCGTGATCTTTTGGGAACAATACAAAAAAGCGTGAACATTCAGAAGCCAGCGACTGAGTATTGTTTTCTATCAACTCAAGCACAAGCTTAGCTGCACTCTGCTGAATTCTATATCCATTCTTACTGAAATAACTTGTTACCCATGGAAGTTTTTCATTTTCAAACATTTCCCAGAACTTTTTGCGGTTAGTGGATGGAACAAGTTTTTCGAGTTTTGAATCTACACTGATTTCATCTGAAACAAGAATGAGGATGGCAGAAGGCTCCGGGTTTTCAAGCCAGTCTGCAATCATCTGAATATCATCTTTCTTTTTTATGAGCTCTGCATTGCGACATACAACACAAACGCCATCAGAAAATAAAGTGCCACTCTGCAAGATTGTCATAACCTCACTCAGTGGAGTTTCGAGAAGATAAAAGGAATGTTCATCGATTACACCGAACTGCTTTTTGTGACTCGCCTTTACTGCTTCTACAGCATCATTACGCTTACCAAACTCTGGTCCGGTATAAAGATAGATAGGAGTTGTTTTAGCCATTTTTTAGTATGTTCTTACAATGTTTGAAAGAATGCCTACGATACGAACATCTGTACAATAAATTGCCTGGAAATTAGGATTTTCCGGCTGAAGGCGAATTCTTTCTGCTTCTTTATAGTAACGTTTAAGGGTAATTGCATCATCAATAACGGCAACAATAATCTGGCCGTCTTGTGCTGTAGAAGCCTGTTCTACAACAGCAAGGTCTCCATCCAGAATACCTGCATTAATCATACTCTGACCACGAACGCGTAATGCAAAATAACTTTTTCCAGGGCGAACAAAAGGCTCTGTAAGATTAACGTAGCCATCGAGGTTTTCTTCACTTAAAAGGGGCTTGCCTGCAGCAACAGTTCCAAGCAGAGGAACTTTTCCTATAAAAGTTTCAGGCTCTTTTTCGCGGCAATCTGAAAGAACACGAATAGAGCGTGCTTTCTTCTGACTCTGAGAAAGGAAACCTTTTTTCTGTAATGCAAGAATATGGTCCTGTACAGCACGTAAAGAAATACCAAAATGATTACTTATATCGCGAACTGTCGGTGGATAAGAATTTTCTTCTGTATATGATGAAATAAAAGTCAAAACTTCTTTCTGACGGTCTGTAATACCTCTCATTTATTACCTCCTGTAAATGATAATGACAATGGAGCTCTGTTTTATTCTTCTTCGAATTTACTGTTAAAAAGTTCTTCAATTACAGAAGCAGCTTCTGATTCATCTGGTCCGATAACCTGCATTGTAAGCTGTGTATTATAACCAGCACCCATAGCAATTACACCCATAATTGATTTTGCATTTACAGTTGCGCCATCGCGGGTAAGTGTAATCTCGCTTTCAAACTTGTTTGATGTTTGAGCGATGATTGCTGCAGGTCTAGCGTGAATTCCTGCTCTGTTCTGAACTGTTAAAATCTTTTCTATCATTTCTCTTTCCTTGGCAGTCTCTCTGCCTTATTTTATAGTTTAGTAAGAATCGTCATTACCGTTATAAACAGTCTGCGCTTCTCCTGTTTCAATCCATTTAAGAACATTCTGATTAAAGTCTTTTGCAGAGTTATATCCCATATTTTTGAGACGCTCATTCATAGCGGCAGCCTCAATAATAATAGGAAGGTTTCGTCCAGGGCGTACCGGAATTTCAATTACAGGAACTTTTACACCAAGCAGTTCCTTGTATTTTGATTCCGTTCCAAGACGATCATAAGCTTTTGAAGAATTCCAGTCTTCCAGCTGAACTATCAACTGAACTTCTTTCTGATCACGAATGGCACCAACACCATAGAGCTGTGAAATATTAATGATTCCAAGTCCGCGAATTTCCATATGATGGCTGATAACACTATTAGCACCGCGACCAAGAATTATGTTTCCATTTACACAACGGATTTCGATAATATCATCTGCAACAAGACGATGACCGCGTTCTACAAGCTCAAGAGCAGTTTCGCTCTTACCAACTCCGGAATGACCGCTCAGCAGAATACCAATACCGTAAACCTCAACAAGAACACCATGCAGGGTTTGATGCGGTGCAAACTGATTCGCAAAAACACGGATTATACGATTAGAAAATTCAGTAGATGTAAGACTTGTTTGAAGAAGCGGACAATAACTTTCTTCGGCAATGCGGCGAAAATCTTCTGTAGGTTCCAGATTATAAGTAAAAATACAGCAAGGCATTTGTGAACGGAAAAAGTTTCGAATTGAATCTGTATTTTTTTCTTTGTGAAGTTTCTGCAGATATGCTGTTTCACCACGACCAAAAACCTGAACACGGTTACTGGCAAAGGATTCATAAAAGCCCGAAAGCGCAAGCCCTGGACGGTTTAATTCAGGGACTGTAATTGCGCGTGGCAAACCTCGACGGCCTGCAATACATTTTAGGTCGAGAGCATCGTGACCTGAGAGTTCGAGATCGAGCAAATCCAGCACAGTGAATTTCTTATCTGCCATACAAGTTTACTATACACAGTTTAAGATATCTTATCAATAGAGAATAGATTTTTTTTAATTTCAAAACCTAAAAATAATTTTTTTGTTAATGAAAATTTGTTTTTTCTGCAAACTCGTGTTACTATTAAGGTGATGAGGAAATGTATTAAAAGTGCATTTTTCATCTGCCTGCGTATGCGGGTTTACATCACTTTTAGCCGAAGTAAAGCAAATTTACTTCACAAGGAGACAACTATGACACCATCAATTAACGCAGTAGGTTTTACACTTGAGCCAAAGAAAGCTGAAATGATTGAATCAAAACTCAAGAGAATTGCTTATGCCGATGACCTGATTGTCGATTTACTTATGAAAATTAAGCAAGACAAGGCTTATGTCTTCGATACAACAGTAAACTTTAAGTGGGGCACTCAGGCTCACGTTTCTGCAGAAGATTTTGATTTCGGAGCAGCTTTGAACAAGATGATGGACGTGCTTGATAACAAGATTAAGAAGGAAAAAGATAAGGTACAGGAGAAGTAATAGATTGCTTCGTCACTGCGTTCCTCGCAATGACGAAGATTATAATGGCCGGCACTTAATAAAAGGTGCCGGCTTTTTTTTGACTGGATGATTTTTTTTATTTTGTGTTAGTGACGATTATACGAGTTTTTGAGCCCGAGCTGTGCCCGGTATTTAGCAACGGTGCGACGGGCAATTTTCGCACCTTTTTTATTTAACAGTTCGCAAAGTTCACGATCTGAAAGATTTTCATTGCCTGGCTCGGAAAGCACCTCGGACATCTTTTGCTTTATGCGGTCGGAAGAGATTTTTTTTGTACCGTCACGGTTTGATACTCCTGAGGTAAAAAAATACCAGGCCGGAAAAAGGCCCCACTCGGTTTGTATGTATTTACTGCCAGAACGGGCCGTAGTGCGGGAAACTGTTGATTCGTGGATTTCAAGCTGATTTGCAATCTGGCGGCGGGTAAGAACTGCAAGGTGACCAGGACCTTTTAAAAAGAAGTTTTTTTGCGCGCGGACAATGGCACAGCCCTGGAGTATAATCGTAGACTCGCGGAACTTAAGGGAGTTGAGAAGCGACTGGGCTTTTGCTACGTTCTCTTTGTCGAAGGCGAAGTCGGGAGAAATTCGTAATTCCGGAAGAGTACCGGAAGAGTACTTTATCTGGAAATGATAATCTGAATTACAGGAAACTATGCCTCGTGAAAAATCATCCTGAGCCGGGCCAGACTCTTTTGTAACGGTGAGCACAACATCGATTTGAGTCTGGGAATTATTGGTGTCAGTTGTGTAGCCCTGGGCTGGATGCGGGTTAAGGGAGAGAATGAATTTTAGCGCGGCCGCAGCAGATTGTTCTGTTAGCGGAATAGAGTCGAGCACTGTCTTACCGGCAAATGCTTTTTTGTGCCAGTTCTCCTGAAAGTCTGAAAGCTTGCGGAAAATTTTTGCAGGTTCCGGTGGAGTCAAAAAATCAAGATGACCATCAAGAATAAAAAGAGCAAGCGGGTCTGGATTTTCTGTAAGACGAGCCTGAACTAAAAGGCTTTCTTCCGGAGTACGGCAGCAGGTTCCAATCGGATCCAGAGCCTGAACTATTTTTAAGCAGCGGTCCAGAAGTTCGTGCTCGGCTGCTGGATTTTTATGAGCCAGAAAAGTTTCCGGTGAAAGCATGGACCCATAAAAACCATTTTTATCAAGATTATAAATCAGGCTGCGGCAAAGTTTTGCTTCATCATTAGAAAGATTCATTGAATTAAGCTGATGAAGAAGATGATCCTGCAAAGTTTCGCCATAGCTTTCCTGATTTTCCAACAGCTGCTGAAAATTATCAGAAGTCTCTGACCTTCCATAAGAAGATCTGTCGTGTACATTATCAAAAGAAGTTTCGTGACGAAAAGAAGCCTTTGGTTCACGAACAATTTCAAGAGCAGGATTATTATTTACTTCGCGGTAGATTTCATCTCGCAAAGTGGTATTTTCCATTGTCAGATAATTCAAAGCCATTATCTGAATTTGCGAGAGCTTTTGAATCTGTTTTTGAACCTGACTGTGCTCCAGCTTCAAAGAATTATCCATCAAAATTATTATAGCATAAATCTGCTTCAAACTGTATACTTGCATTTATGAAAAAGATTGAAGATTTTGGAATCCGCGTGCCGGAAATCCTTTTGCCAAAAAACATTGATGTTAAGAGCTGGTCTGTAATTGCATGCGACCAGTATACTCAGGACTTAGATTACTGGAAGAAAGCTGAAGCCAATGCCAGTGGAAAGCCTTCTACCTTGAACCTGATTCTTCCTGAAGTTTATCTTGGTGCACCAGACAAAGCAAATCGTATTGAAAAAATCCGTGCAACAATGAACCAATATATAGAAGAAAACGTATTTGATGCACCCCGAAACTGCATGATTTATGTTGAAAGAAAAACAGCTTTCGGCCGTATGCGCAAAGGCCTAGTAACTCAAATTGATTTGGAAACATATGAATGGAAGCCTTTCAGCAAGGCAAATATACGCGCAACAGAAGCTACAATTGTAGAGCGTATTCCTCCTAGAATGGAGATTCGTCGTGGAGCACCTTTGGAATTGCCACACATTATGCTTTTGGTTGATGACAAAGCTGATGATCTGATAGGTGGCGCAGGTAAGCTCGTTCGCTCAAAAAAACCGGTTTACGACGGAGAACTGATGTGTAACGGTGGTTCCATAACAGGATGGGCAGTCGAAAGCGAATCTGAGATTTCTGCAGTAACACAAGCTATTGCTAAAATTGCTGATAAAAAACGTGCAGCAGATGGTTCAACTTTCTTGTTTGCAGTAGGAGACGGAAACCATTCCCTTGCTACAGCAAAAGCAGTTTGGGATGAATATAAAGAAAAGCTTATTGCAAATGGTGCTGGTGAAGCCGAAATTGCAGAAAGCCCTGTTCGCTTTGCCCTTGTTGAAATTGTAAATATTTATGACACAGGATTAACATTCGAGCCAATTCATAGAGTTATTTTTGATTGTGATGTCAAAGGCTTGATTAAACACCTTTCTGAAAAACTTAATGGTAGTGTGTGTGAGGTTGCCGGAGCAAAAGAACTCGAAGCTGCAGTAAAAGCATCACATGCTGATTTTGGATTTGCTTACAAAGCAGAAGGAAATCAAAAATACGTTTTACTTAAGACAGAAATAACAGAACTCGCAGTTGCAAGACTTCAGCCGGAAATTGATACATTCCTCAAAGCAAGTAATAAAAAATCTGAAATCGACTATATACATGGTTCAGACGAAGTTTTGAAGCTTGGAGAACGCGACAATGCTGTGGGAATCTTACTTCCACCAATCGCAAAAGACAGTTTCTTCGAAACCATCAGCGGCCGTGGCCCTCTTCCACGCAAAAGCTTTAGTATGGGTGAAGCAGATGAAAAACGCTTCTACCTGGAATGCAGGAAGTTGTTTTAGAAAAAAATAACAAAACTTTTATAACTTTTTTTCTAAATCTTTTCTGAAAATGTTATCTCTTTGCAAATTTGTATATAGAGACTTTTCTCTGTATTTTATTTGCAAGGAGACCTAACTATGGCTACTGAAAATCGTGAAATCAAATCAAGCGTGTTTGCAGATTTGTTCGGAGATGATGAACTAGACGGAAAGAAAACTTGCCCGTTGTCCGTAAGTGTGATATGCTAAAGCAGTATTGCGAGTTCATGGAAATTGTTTTCCGTTATCAGTCAGAACTTATAGACACTCCTACCACAGATGAACAGAAAACCTGTTATGAAAAAGCAATTCGTGAAGCAATTTCCAAAAACATACTCGTAGACTATCTTACCAGAAAGGGTACGGCGGTAATAAATATGTTTACAGATGAATATGATTATGACTTGGACATGCAGGTTAAGGCAGAAGAAGCATATGACAGAGGAACTCAACAAAAAGCCATTGAAAATGCAATAACATTAATAAAAAAATATAAGGCAAGTCCTGAAGATGCCGCAAAAGATATGAATGCGCCGCTGGAGCTTGTTCTTGAAAGATTAAAACAAGAAGATATAAAATAAAAATGTTCTTTTCAGCCATAAAAACTGGCCCCAGGCAACGCCTGGAGCCAGAGGAAAGGAAGTATTTTTATTTTTTTATTTTACTATTCTGTAATATCATATACAGTAATGTTTGAAACTGTAATGTCTGAAGCTGCACCAGGGAATGAAAGCAAACAATTAAATGTTTCACTTTCAATACCAGTAATTTCAGCAGTTAATGTTTTTTCTTCCCCCGCATTGTATGTAATTCCATGTTGATCAATTGATCCTGTAGAATCTTCTTTCCATACACAACCTTCAAGCTTTGCAGATGAAGTTACCGTAATACTTACATAATATTTTTTGCCTGCTTCGAAAATAGAACCTTCTGCAGTTGAAACATTAAGGAAGAGCTGACATGACCATTCACCCCAATCAGAATCTGTTGGTTTATGAACTGTTACAATTCCATCCTCAATTGAAACTACATCACCTAATTCTGTTACATTTCCACCATTGGATTTTAAGAACTTATTAAAGGCTACAGTCTTTACTAAGTTTATTTTTGTAGCCATTACGGTAATTGTTGCACTTGCAGTGAATTCAGCTTCTGATGTTGTATACTTTGCATTAACAGTAATGATTCCAGCTGTTGTTCCAACTGTAAGAAGTCCATCTTCTGTAATTGTCGAACCTTCAGCTGCTTCACCTGATAGGCTATAAACAACATCACTAGTACGATTTACAAAGTTAGAGTCTTTTACTGTAAACTGTACAGTACCATTTTGTTTTACACTTGCTGTTTCTGGTGTAATTGAAATACTTGTTATAGGTTTGTTATTAGGATCTGATTCAGCTTCAAGATAAACTTCATTTAATTTAAGAGTTCCTGTACCACCAATAATAATTGCAAATTCAGTTGCAGTAACAGGTGCTGTTTCAAATATTGATAATGGAACACGATATGTGTTTGAATTAGCATACTCAGAAACTTCCTTCTGAATTTCAGGAACTTTTACATTAACGCCATAGTTACCACCTGTATCTGAAGTATCAATTTCGAAATCACTTGTATCTAATGTAAATACGATATACTCATAGTTAGCAAGTGTACCAGCATCAAAACCTGTGAATGGAGCACAAATACCTGGTATTCCTGTCCACATAGAATCAGAAGCCTTAATTGTATATGTACCATCATCATTTGGTGTTGCTTCTGAACCAGCCCCCCAATCTGCAATTGCTTTGTTTGTATCCTGTTTAGGCGAACTTACAAGATAGTACTTGTAAGACTCTTCTACAGGAGATGGTGTTGGATTAGATTTTCCACCTGTTGGATCATCAACTTCTGGTGATGAACATCCTGCAAAAAGCAGAGATGCTGCCAATACTGCTGTTCCTAAAAATTTAAGTTTTTTCATTTTAGTTTTACTCCTTGTATTTATTTTATATATTTAAGTACAACACTTTTGTTGCTAGAATCCAAATATGTTATGTCTTTGAATGCTAACCATGAACCATCTGAAGCACCATCACTACCGAATGCAAAGATTGCCCATGCTCTCTGAACTCCTGCTCCAGTAACTGTTATTGTTTGCCAAGATGTCGTTACATTGATATTCTGCTTTATAAGGGAATCGGTTTTATTCTGATTTGAATAACCAGCCCAAATTGTCATATTTTCACTGGCTTTAACTTTGAATGTCATTTTCTTTACTGATGACATATCATAATAAAGGCTCTCTGCTGGTTTAGCGCCACTGTTCTGTACAATTGCTCCTCCAAACCAGGCACCACCAATGATTTCAGATTTCATACCATATTCCGAATCAAACTCTGAATCGAATCCCTGCCATACCTGTAAGTCAATTGGGTTATGTTCTGTAGTGGCAAACAAAGTTCCCCATGAATCACCAATTGTATCTGAGGTTGAAACATCATCAGAAGAGTTGTCGTTTGAAGTTTGTGTATTATCTTTCGATGTATCAAGACTTGGGATTTTTTCATTACCTGGTGTAATTCCCAACAATTCACTTTCAGTTGGAATATCACAAGCTGCAAAAGAGAAAAGCAAAGAAAGAGTTCCGATTGCAGCTAATAGTTTTACTAGTTTTTTCATTGTTCCTCCTAATTTTTTCTATGCTACATTTTTAATCTGAAATTAAAGAAATGAAAGTCCTGCAATTTTCAGAAAGGTGTTTTTTTTTCTGTTTTGATTCCCGGGTCAAGCCCGAGAATGACTGATTCTTCAATTCCGAGACTGACATTTTGATTAACTCCTGAAACGACAGTTCATTATTAGTCTAGACTTACTGATAAACACGTACGTAGTCGATAAGGAATTCTGCCTGACCATTAAGATTACCTACATAATCATCACCGCCAAGATTTCCACCAATCGCAAGATTCAAAATGATGTAGAATTTTTGGTCATAAGGCCAATCCTTATAACCTGTACCATTATTGATATACTCTCCAACAAGAACATCGTCGTAATAACATGCTATTTTATTTTCAGTCCATCTTATTCCGACTGTGTGCCATTCTGAAGAAAGTTTATTATCAAATTTCTTAGAACCTATGCTCTCAGGATTTGCAGAATTATGTCCTTCTGCATGAAGACTGCTGAATAGTTTATGAAGCCCTGCTGTTGCAGGAGCATTTTCCATAATGTCTATCTCTCCACTTTTAGGCCAAGGTCCATAAACACTATCTTGAGGCATCATCCAGAATGCAGGCCATGCACCTGCTCTGTCTGTGATTTTCATACGAGCTTCGATGTAACCATACTTCCAACTCTGTATTGAATTTAGACGAGCACTTTTCCATTCATTGCCTTCTTTATAGGCTTTGATTGTAAGATATTCTCCGTTTACAATGGCTGTTTTAGCAACTGTCGTATTGTCAATATAATTCTGCTGTTCGTTATTTCCCCAGCCATACGGATTTCCATGTCCAGTCTGATATTTCCATTTAGATGTATCAGGTACTCCTGTATACTTAAACTCATCCTGCCAAACGAGTGTTAGGCCATCTTTTTTTAATACATCTTTGCCATTTTCATCTTTTCCAACTTCTGTTTTAACAGTTTCCACTTCTTCCTTAGGTGGAATGAAAATGCATGACGTACACATAATTGCTGCTACTCCTGAAAGCAGCAGCAATCTTCGTTTTAAAGAATGCTGCTTTTTCATATTTATAATCCTATATTTACGTAAGTTGTGATTTCTGCATAACTTGTGCCTTCTGGAATCTTTTTGTTTTTAACGATTCCTTTTGGCAATGCGTTGTATGGATCTGAACTGTATTTTCCAAACTTGCGGCCAACAACCTTTACACCAATTCTGTTTGAATTGTCGAGGAATGAAGGTGCGTTTCCAAAGCCGTATGCGATATCAAAGCTGTACTGCAATGGGAATGTCTGGTTAAAGTTTCTCCACCAGCTTTCTGGTCCCCATGTATTGAATGACCAGTTAGTTGCACCTATCCAGTGGTTGTAGCGTACTGCAAGTCCTGCATTTACAAACTTAACAAACTCTTCTGTATCTGTGTATGTTCCAGTCAAAGCTCCAAGACAACCTGCATCTGCTGTTGCAATTACTCGAAGACCTGGAAGAGGATTTGTTACGATTCTTGTTCCCACCTGCCAGAGATTTTTCTGGACAGGAAGAGCACCACCATCATACCAGATATAATTGCTGTACTTTGAACCGTTTTCTTTTGTTACAGTTGACCAAGCATCACTTTTGAAAGGAAGATTATCTGTTTTTCCTGCATAGAGGGTATACATACCTGTAAGAGAGAAGGCAAACTTTGCACCTTCAATATCATCACTATTCCATTCATGGAACCAGGTAGCTCCCTCTGGGTCGTATGTAAGAACTGCTTCTACTTCGATTGCCTGACGGTTTCCAAGACCTACGATAAATGGTGAACCTTTAAGAAGATCACGTCCCTTTGGCTGCTGCAATGGAACACGGGCTCTTACAACTGGTTTGAATACAAAGTTTCCGTAACCTACATCAACTCCAACCTGAGCTTCGAGTCTGTTACCGGCTCCTGAATCTGCTGTAAAGAATGAACCTCTAACCATTGCAGGATTTGTTTCTGCAACGAGACCACGATAAATACCTGTTCCGTAGATATACATATGCTGGAACATATTTGTACCAAGCTGTACATAACCACCAAGAGTGTCGGCATAAGTAATCTTGGATAGCTTACCGTTATCTTTTGTATAAATTGTTCCAACCTTTTCGTTTCCTGCGTGAAGTGCACCGACTTTCACAGTAATCCAAGGATCAAGAACGGCCTCTGCATAGATAGATGCTTTTCTTCCTGCTCCAAAGGCATTGTATGGATCAAGTGTTACTGCTGACTTTGGTCCAAACTCTTCTGCATAAACAAGACCAATCGTAAAGTCTGGAACATATACAGATGCTGTTGGAATCCATTTAAAGTAATTTGCCTGAATCTGAGGCTTTGCTGCACCCCAAATTTCTGGACCACCGATTACAGTAAGTCCCTGAAGAAGACCTTTTCCTACAAACTCAACTGCAATTGGAGCTTTTGAACCGTAAGTATCATAACCAATAATGTCGAAGGCTTCTTTTGAAATATTGAAAACATCTCCAGAGTTTTCAAAACTTGCGTGGCCAACATGGTAGTAGCCATTGATATCAAAAAGGTTTCCTGTGTAGTTTACTGATGCAGAATAGAGATCTACATACTGAAGCTCACGTTTTGGAACTGATGAAGAAGAATCAGGACCCTTCTTGTAATATGAAGCATATTCATCTCCAAGATTTGTCTGTGGAGCATTGTTCCAAACTTTAAGTACAGCTGAACCAGAAAGATTTTCTACCGGCTTAACAGTAATACCTAAAGTTGTTTCTGCACTTACAGTTGTTTTCTGATTTTCACCTTTTTCATTTACATATTCAAAGGCATCTTTTACACCCTCATTTGATTCAAGAGCTTCTTTGAGTCTGTTTACAAAAACAGGAGTTGTTGCCTGTACTGTTGCATTCAAAGTATCAACCTGAATCATCTTGTTTTCATTAAACATTTCTTTGATTGATTTTTCGTTTCCGTTTGCAAGATACATTGCTGTATTGAGGGAAGCAAAAGTATTATCAATATCTTCTTCTGTTGATTTGTAAAGTGAAAGTTTCCAGATGTCCTGAAGCAGATAATATGCTGCACGTGGAATACGCTTGTGAATTCCACGGTCTGTAAGTTTGCTCTGTGCACAGATACCAAACCATTCCTCGTCCATATTGTTAAGGCCATCGCGATAGTCTAATTCATAGCCAGAGTTAGACCAGGTACCTGTATCATTGTGAAGTTCAAGTTCTTTATTCTGATAGTGCTTCCACCATTCATCAATCCATTCAAAAACAAATCCACCAATTACATTCTGAGAACGGCCCTTACCGTAACCCTGCTGGTAGATTTCTTTCCACTGGCTCATAAGGTAAGACATCTGTGCAAACTGATCTTCCTGATGTGTGATTTCGTTATAAGCATCTGCACCAGCTTCTGTGAACATGATTGGCTTATCAAGAACATCTGCAACATTTTCGTAGAAAGAATCATAGAACTTAAATCCGCGGTAAGCATTTACACCAAGAATATCAAGAGAAGGACAAAGTTCTTTTATCAGTTCGAGATACTGAGTATCACCGTTTACAATTCCAACCGGATGGAATGGGTCGATATCTTTACAAGCAGCCATTGCCTCTTCGAGTAAGCTATAGAGATAACCAGCCTTTACTGTGTTCTGCTCACCTACCGGAAGGTTTTCAATTTCTGAGCCCGACCATACAAGTCCGTAGTTACTTTCGTTTCCGAACATGTACATAAGCACACCGTTTACTGCACGGTATTTTTCTGCTGTCTCTTCTGCCATTGCAATAAGAGTTTCGCGTGTGTACAAATCAGAATAATCTGTATTTGCATACCAGGTGCCGTTTACTGTAACACCATAGCGGCCAAGAAGATTATTTACGATTGTGTAGATTCCGTACTTTGTATAAATGTACTCTACCCATTTTGGTGGAATATCACTAAAACAGCGGATTGCATTTACACCCATTGCCTTGAGCATTGGCATATCTGTATCAATCATGCGTTCAATGAACTCGTCGCTCTTTGACCACAAATCATAAGTATGTGTTTCTCCAATTGGAGTATAAGACCACACGATACCCTTTACTTCTATTTCTTTTCGGTCGTCTAAAAGACGCCAGCCGTTTGCATCCTTTTTTACACTGATGAACTGTGCAAAAATTGAAATATTAAGGAACATCAAAAGGCCTGTGAATACTGCTAAACGTTTCTTGTTCATTACTTAGCCTCCAATGCTGATTCCAAATCAACTACTACACCGTCTCCCCATGAACTTGCATCGAGATAGGTATTATCTTTACTGCTGTTCCAGTGAATGAGACGTGAACGTTCTTTTCCGCCGTCTGCATCGTTAATCTGGAAGTCGCCGCGAACTTTCTGTTTTGGCTTTAATTTTTTGATACTCATAAGAGAGAATGGAATTGCGGCTTCTACCTTATAGCCGTGTTCACTGTAAACAATTGCAGCTTTGATGCTTCCATTCATTGAAACGTCATTTAAACTTACATCGTATGCTGTTTTATTTGTTTTGCTCTGAGGTACAATTCGTACACGATGGTCTGTAGGTTTGTAGAATGTATGATAACCGGTATCTGTACCAAAGAAGAATTCAATTGAATCATCGCGCCAGCCCTGTGGAGCCGGGAATTTATTTTCCTGTGGTTCGTCATCTATGATGTCTGCAAAAATGTAGATGAAAGAATCGTCTGCCCGAACCTTAAATAAACCGTCTGTGTTTTCTGGATTGAACATACCGCCATAAACCATGCGACGTACATGGATGCCATCCAATCCTTCCCATTCATTAAATTCACCATCTATAACAGGAGATTTTGAACTTGAATAATAAACTTTGAAATTCTTTTCCTGTTCTCCAGCATCTGCAAAAGCCTGCTCTGGAGGAAGATAAGGTGCTTCGACAATTTTTTTTGCATGTATGGTCAGACATGAAGAAAGAAGCATAACTAAAGCTCCACTCATCAGACCCGCAAAAATAAACTTCTGCTTTTTCATTTTTTCGCCGTCCTCTTTTCTTAACTATCTCCGATTGCAACTGGTTTTACCCAGCTGTATGTGGCGGTTTCGAAAGCCTCCGCCGCCACATTTCGTTTACAAATTACATTCCAAGTTTTGCTTTATTTTCGTTCATAAGTTTTGTCTGTGCAGCAATTACCTTGTCGATTCCCTTGTCTTTCTTGTACTGGTTGTAGTCTTTAACAATTGCATCGAACTCTGCATCTGACTTTGCACGAATGAGCTGTGGAAGAACCTTACCCCAGCGGCGCTGAATGTCTTCATAAATCAACTGTTCTTCAGAACCGATTGGAAGTGTAAGTCCATCATAAGCTGCGAAAGAAGTTACATATGGACGTGTCCAAAGCTGTGGCTGTCCGAGTGAAGGTGCATATTCAGCTCCCCACTGTGCCTGCCATGCTGTATCCATGAGCATCCAGTATGTATACTGAATACCAACTTCTGTTTCCTGCTTGTTCTTATCTGTTGAGTCAAGCTTTTTCATTTCTGGTGTGAGCTCAGGAACTCCATTTTTCATTGTGTAAGTTTTTCCTTCGATACCGAAGTTTGTATCCATCTGACCTTCATCAGAAATCAAGTATGAAAGGAACTGAATTGCACGTGCCTTGTCTTTACAGTTCTTTGAAATCAAAGTAACTGTCCAACCAGCAATTCCGCCACCAGCGAGTGTAGGATCATCGCCCTTAGAATTCTTAGGACCGTCAACTGCAATGTAAACCGAGTTTGGATCATTTGCATAAAGTGCATGCTGTGCTGCCTGCATATCCCAGTTCTGATAGAGCATACAGAAATAACGTCCCTGAGCTGCCTTTTCTTCAATCTGAGAACGCTTGTCTACGAACATATCTGTTGGAATAAGACCTTCTTCATGTGCCTTACGAAGAGCCTTCATCCAGCGAATGTATTCTGGATCATCTGTAAGACCAAGATCTGCGTTTACGAATTTTCCATTTTTCTCTGGTGGAATTGCGAGGAAGTGAGCAAGATATCCTTGAAGCTGTGTACATCCTGTGTCACCAAATTCGTTTGTTGTAAATGGAATGAGTGGCTGTCCGTTTACTGTAGGGAACTTCTGTTTAGCCATTTTGAGGGCTTTTACAAATCCTTCTGGAGTTGTCATATCTGGTTTTCCAAGAGCTTCGTACATATCTTTGCGAACAAGGAATGTTTCGTTTGAAGTAAGTTTTCCCTTGTAATTCTTGTAGTCTGTTGGAGTATAAGAAGCATTAGGGTATCCGTAAACGTGACCATCTGCCTGACGATACCAGCCGAGCTTATCAGGATTTGTTACCTTAAAGAAATATGGGTCGTATTTTTTTGCAAGTTCATCGAGAGGTTCTACAAGACCTGCATCAATCATCATAGGAACCTGGCCTTCCCACCATCCCAATGTAATGAGGTCTGGAAGTGCATCACCGGCAATCATTGAGTTAAGTTTTTCTGCTTCGTTTCCGGCAGGAACAATGAAGTTTACATCTACACCAGTTTTTTCTGTGATGTACTTTGAAACCATTGAGTCGCCCCAGTGTCGAGCGAACCAGCTGAAGTTGATATACCAGTCGAATTTGATTGGCTTGTCAGCGTTCAATGTCCAGCCTGCAGTTTTAGCTGTTCCAGCTTCTGTAGTCTTTGACTTCTTTGATTTTTTAGGCTTTGCATAAACTGATGATGCCAATACGGCAAGTACCATTGCAAAGGCAATAAGCTTAGTTTTTTTCATACCATACTCCTGAATTTTAGATTTCAGAGGGAAGTATAGTCTTGAAAGTTTTTGCGCGAAAGTCAGAAAAATTTCAAAAAGGTTTTATTTTTTCGGTTGAAGAGAAAAATTTGGAATATATACTAACGTTCGTTAGTAGAAAAATAGGTAAAATCCACTATAGATGGAGACCATTCGGGATGTTTACACAAGGCTGCAACTTTTTCGCAGCGTGTTTTGCACAGTTCAAAAATTCCGTTTTCATCTTTTTGAACGAGAATACAGCGGCGTTTTCCATTGTCATTTTTGTTGAGTTCGCACACTGCTTCGAAGGTTGTACCGCTGCCCGCAAAGAAATCCATGATGATTGCATCGGTAGGCTGGCGGGAAATTTCGATTAAATGTTTGATAAGACTAACAGGTTTTGGATTATCAAAAGCACCTGATTGTCCGAGAAGTTCATCTAAATGATGCTGGGCTGCACGTGTAGATTCTGTGCAATTTATTATATTACGAGGAATTACCTCGGTTGTATCTTCATTGAAAATTTTGACTCTTGGAACTTTATCATAGGCAGGAGCCGTTCCCCAGAAGATTCTGTTATCTGCGATAAGCTCGTTCATATGCTTTTCATCTGTCTGCCACTGACGAGTCCAGACTTTTCCACCTGGTGAAACTATCGAATAGTAGTTTTTATGATTTGGATTTGAACGCTTTTCTGTAAAGGAAATGCTTCCTGAAAACCAGTTACCGCGCGGATCATTGTCGGCATTTGTGGTTGCCCAGTCTGTACGCTGAACTTCACGGAAGGCCGGGAGCAGCTTTTTGTCGCGGGCATAACAGAGGGTGTGCTGCTGGAGGGTGCGTGACCAGGTGTCTTTTTTACCTTTACCGTGCAGCCACATAAAGTCGTTTACAAAATTTTCTTCACCGAATATCTGGTCGCAAAGGAGCTTTAGGGTGTAAAGCTCACTCTGGTCTATTGCAATGAAGATGCAGCCTGTCTCGGAAAGGAGAGGAAGTGCAGCTTTTAGACGACGCTGCATAAAACTTAGCCAGACCGAATGACGGTCATCTTTTAAAGAAAAGTCATCTTTGTAGGTAAAGTCGTTTCCCGTATTATAGGGTGGATCAATGTAAATTAAATTGACTTTGCCGTTGAAGTTGGCAGATATTTTTTTTAGAACGGGATAATTATCACCTTGGATAAGGATGTGATGTTTGTCTGTGGGAAGCGGCGGCTGAATATCTGTGTTGTTCAGAAAATCTGGCGAATCTGCAGGTTCCGGGTAGTCTGTCCAGGTAAGTTGTAACGGCATAAGTAAATTATAAGACTTCTTGGATTAGGGGGTCAAGAATGCGTAAGGGATACGAAAGGCGGCGAAGCCGGCCACCTAGGGAGCGACGGCTGAAAGCCGGCAAAATGCTCCGATGGAGCATTTTGAGCGAGTCTCCGAGCAGCTGTGCTGCGAAGGCA
>CAMNIU010000094.1 GCA_946540605.1 uncultured Treponema sp. | reverse complement strand
AGTAAATCATTGCAGATGTAGGAGCCGCATTTTTCCTTGAAGCGGTCCATCATTAAATCATTTACTTTGTTTGAGACCAGACGGCCTTCTGTATCAGCGGCACTCTTCTGTCCATACAGTAAGCCAAGTACCATCAGGGCTCCGGTCACGGCTCCGCAAACTTCTCCCTTGCGCATTCCGCTTCCAAAGCAGCTTCCAAGCCTCAGCGCATCTTCCTCTGTAATTCCACATTCGTCCGCAAAAGCCGCTAAAACCGACTGAGAGCAATGCAGTTTTTGCGAAAAATAATTCACCGCTTTTTCTTTGTGAGTCATATTTTTACCCCCAAATATTTTTTTACATCTGCCACACTTAAAACCTTGCCGCAGGAAACAATCTTTTCATTCACAGAAAGTGCCGGCAGACTCATAACACCAGTTTCCATAATCTTCTTCATGTCCGTAATGTACTGAACGTCAGCCGCAATATTCATTTCTGCCAGAGCGTAAATCACATTCTGATGCAGGGTCTTACAGCCTTTGCAGCCACTTCCATAAACTTTAATTGTAAGATTTTCCATTCGATTCTCCTTTTCGTTTTATAAAAACAATGCCTGAAAAGCATTAAAAAAATATCCGACAAGAATTATCCCAACCACGCAGATTGAAATAAAAATTATCAGCAGCTTTGTCTTGATAACCTTTTTCAGCATAATCAGTGAAGGCAAACTCAAAGTCGTTACTGCCATCATAAAACTAAGGACAACTCCCAAAAGTGCACCCTTTGCAAGCAGGCTTTCCGAAATTGAAATGCAGCCAAAAATATCTGCATACATCGGAATGCCGGCAAAGACTGCAAGAATTACACCAAGCGGATTTTTCTTTCCCAGTGCGCTGATAATCCAGGCCTCTGGAATCCAGTTGTGAATTACGGCACCCACCGCCACACTCAAAAGAATATATGGAAAAACTTTTTTGAGAGTTTCGCCAACAGACTGCAGCGCAGAAAGCAGCCTTTGTTTCTGGGAAAGCTTTTCTTCTTCATAAGAAAGTCTTTTTCCATTGCGGATAAAATCAGCAACCTGATCTTCCTGAAGATGCTCGATTATTGTTCCTCCGGCAACGGCAACAATAAGTCCTAGCACAACATACGCAATCGCAATCTTCCATCCAAAGATACTGGTCAGCAAAATGAGAGAGGCAAAATCAACCATTGGAGAAGAAATCAAAAAACTGAATGTAACTCCAAGAGGAAGCCCTGCGGTGGTGAATCCCATAAAAAGGGGAATAGAAGAGCAGGAACAAAATGAAGTTACCGTTCCCAAAAGGGCTGCAATTATGCGGGCAGATAATCCCCTGCAGTGCGACAATATTTTTCTGCTTCGTTCTGGTGGAAAATATGACTGAATGTATGAAATCAAAAATATCAGCACAAAAAGCAGTATGGTGATTTTAATTACATCATAAAGAAAAAAGTGGAGGCTTCCACCAATGCGGCTTTCAATATCAAGGCCAAGGGCAGAAAGGATTTTTCCGATAAGCGTATTGAGCCACTGCATCCCGAGAATCTGATTTTGAAAAAAACTTCCCATAATCACTAATCCTTGCAGCAGCACTTTTCTGCGGATTTTTTAGAAGATGAAGTTTTACAGGTAAACTCAGATACAGCACTTTTAAACTCCGAGAACTTTTTGCAGTTTATTGAATAATAAGTCCACTTCCCTTCCTTTCGCGAATTAACAAGATTACATTCTGTAAGAATCTTCATATGATGGGAAAGCGTGGGCTGAGTGATATTAAAGGCATCAAGAATTTTACAGGCACACAATTCGCCGCCAGTCAGCATTTTTATAATCTGGACCCGATTTTCATCTCCCAGAGCCTTGCAGATAAGAGCAATTTCTGATTCATTCATATATCACCTCATATTGATAACTTTCTATATGTAATAATATAATCAATAGATAGATATTTGTCAATATGAAAAAAAATATATTCTATCAGTTGTATTTTTAAAGAGTGAATTCAAGACTCTTTATAAACAATCATTCACAAAACCGCGAATCTCCGTGCTGATTAAATCACTTTCAAAATAGTGCACATAGTGTCCGCAATTCAGATTGATAATTTTTGCATTACACTGTTCTGCAAAATCCTTCTCATGCTCAAGCCAGTTTGGGGATACCTGTTTTCCGTTTGAAACGAACATCAGGATGGGGCAGTTTATCTTTCCGGCAGCCGCTACTTTTTCTGCATTTTTCAAAACCACTTCTGCCTCTTTTATATAACATTCATTAAAGGCATTTTTTTTCCATAAAATTTTCTGCTCTTTGATTTCCTCTTTAGTCAGACCGCATTTGTTTACAGGAAGCCAGAACAAAAGTCCTTTATCCTTTGCTTTTTTCATTTTCCTGATGATTGAAATCCGCCGGTCCACTTCATCACTTTTCCAGGCCAAATATGTTTTTGGAGTTGCCATATCAAGACCAATTATCGCCTGAACTTCATCAGGATATTTCTGCTTCCACCTTATTGCCTCAAGCCCCGAAAGCGAATGTGGAACCAGAATATACGGGCCGTTTTCTCCCGCCACTTTCAAAGCTTTCCGCTGCATGTCTATTACAGAATCAATCTCGCAGGAGGCTGCAAACAAATCAGAATAGCCGTAGCCAAATTTTTCAATCACAATGACTCTGAAATCTTCAAGAAGCTTCTCGTAGAGGATTTTAAAATCATACATGGGGGAAGCCGTTCCAGAACCGGACATAAAAATCAGCTTCGGCTTGCCTGCATTCCCTGTCCTAAAAAGATGAAGCTTGTGTCCTTCTATTGTAAAGAGTTCTAATTTTTTCTGATTTGAAACGTTCATTTTCCTACCTCATAAAATTATTCTAGCATGAGTTTAACAAAAAACAAGAGTTTATGGAAAGTTTCAATTAGTCCCAGCCGTTCAAAATCACAAAAATGTCTGTTCATATTAATTCTTCAATTCTTTCAAGAATCATCTTAATCGGCATGACTTCACTCATCGAGCTGCCTGACAGAAATGCAGGCGAAAATACAATTACCGTCAGCTGCTCCGTAAAAAAATCAGTGAATACTCTTGACAAACATACCGATGGTATGTATATTAAAGATAGATACTGTTGGTATGTATGATAATTATGTCAAGAAACAAATACCCTGAAAAAACGGAAAAATTGATTATCTCTGTAGCAACAAAACTCTTTTTGGAAAAAGGGTATGAAAATACCTCTCTCAATGATATTATCAAAAATCTTGGGGGACTGACAAAAGGCGCAATTTACAGCCATTTTAAATCTAAAGAGGAAATTTATCAGGCCGTAATTTATGAAATGTCGGCTTCTTCGGATGATGCAATCGAAGAGATTATAAAATCAGACCAGCTTAACGGTCGTCAGAAAATTGTACTTGTTCTTAACAAATCTCTTGAAGCTGCAATTGAAAATCATAAGTCAGGTGTACGCCTTGATTATGCAAAAAACCCCAAGATGCTGTATGCACTTCTGCTTGAATTAAAGGATGAAATCGCCCCTTTGTTTATCCGGCCGATTATTGAAGAGGGAATTTCCGATGGTTCAATTACAACTGAATATCCAAAGGAGCTTTCGGAATTGCTGGCTTTGGTTGTGAACTTTTGGATTAATCCGCTTGTATTTGAATGCCCGGCAAAAGAGATTGTGAAAAAGTGCAAATTGTTTTCATCTATGCTTGCTCCATTTAATCTGGACATTCTGGATGATAAACTAATAAAAAAACTGAAACAACTGAAGTAGGTTGTTTACAAAACGATGGAGAGGCTTTTATGGAAAATCAGCAGAATCAAATCACAAAATCCAAGAAGGAAATTATCCGCATCATTGCAGTTCTTATTATTGTAACTACAATTGTAAAATACATTGAGTTTTTATTCATCCGCACCGACCAGACTATAATTGCCGACAACGTAATCACAAAAATCTTCTGCATAATCGCTACTCTTGTTGCAATGAAAATCTGCGGGCTTAAGCTTTCAGATATCGGCTTGAAAAATAAGAACACTCTTAGATATATCGGCTGCGGTCTGGGACTTGGTATTTTTACTTTTGGAATTTCCTATGGTCTTGAAATGCTGCTTCTCGCGGTTCAAGGAAAAGAGCCTCGCTTATCTGCATTTATCACAAACTTCGGGCTTTCTGGTGCAACTTCAGAATTCAGTCTTTCGATTCAGGCTTTGATTATCTGTGTGATTGTTAATATCATAAACGTTTTGGCCGAGGAAGGAATGTTCCGTGGTTTTATTCTCAAATCTGTGAGCGATCACTGGGGATTTAAAACTGGGAATTATATTCAGGCTTTTCTTTTTGGAATCTGGCATATTGTCATGTGCGTGCTCGGAGTTTATGACGGGCAAATGTCTGTTGTGCAGGCAATTGTTTTTGCAATCGGCTATGTTGTGCTTGCCGGCATACTTGCAATTGAATGGGGAACCTGTATAAATATGACCGGCGTACTTTGGGTTGGACTTTCTGAACATTTCTTTAATAATTTTATAGGAAACTTTTTGCACGTTGTAAGTACAAGCGGAACAGATGAATTCCAGATAATCAGAATTGTAATTTCAAACTTTCTTTCTCTTGGAATCGTTCTTTTAATTAATAAGAAGAACAATTCCAGGAATAACTCAAAACTTTCTCAGTAATCACCCCTTATGAACAGACTTTGCTGATTTGATTATCTCAAAATCTGATAATACACATCCACAGTAAATTCCTTCTCCAATAGCAGAGCCCTTCAGACTGTGGATGTCACAAGCTGCAAAA
>CAMNIU010000093.1 GCA_946540605.1 uncultured Treponema sp. | reverse complement strand
ACATTGTGAACAACAAAGCAGTTATCAAAAGTAACTGTTACATAAGCACGGAGCTTACCTTCGTCCTCAACCTTTCTAATTCTCAATTCGGTAATCTGCATAAATCTACCTCCGCAAAATTACATGGCAAAACTATAATCTTATACAGTCCGCGCCAATTTACAGTTCCAAGAACCTGTCAGCTCCTGCACTGCAGATTCAGCCTCTTGCCTAGAAGTGAATACCCCAAAAACTGTGGAACCCGAACCTGACATTTCGGCATAATCACAGCCAAGGTTTCGTAAAGCCTCAATTGCACGCCCTATCTGTTCATATTTTGCAGAAATAACAGGCGTAAAAGTATTAATAAAAGTCCATTTCTCCGGCGGCCTTCTGTAAATTAACTCTAGCTCATCAAATTCAGGACTTACCAAAACATTCCCACGGGTAAAAGCTTCATCTACAAGAGCATACGCCTCTTTGGTAGATGAACTTACCTTAGGAAATACCATCACAAGGAATAAGTTTTCTTCTGGTTTAATATCACGCACATTCTCGCCGCGTCCCGAAACAAGGGCACAACCGTGACCTTCATCGTCGCAATGCATAAAGAAAAATACGTCGCTGCCTGTCTTGGAGGCAACGTAATCCAGCTGCTCATAAGAGAGCCTTATTCCACAAAGCTTTTCCAGCACCCGAACAAGAGCTGCTGCATCGGAAGATCCACCTCCAAGTCCTCCACCTGAAGGTATCCCCTTTTTCAACAAAACGCTGACAGGAGGAACTTCTGTGCCTGCAACCTCACAAAAAGCACTGTAAGCCAAAGTCAAAGTATTTTTTTCCGGCAGTTCCATTGAATCACATCTTACAGAACAACCATTACCGTCTGTAACAGTCACTGTAAGTTCATCAAAAAGATCTACAGTTTGAAAAATACTTTCAATTCCGTGAAAACCGTCATCACGTTTTTGCAGAACACGTAGCCCAAAATTCACCTTAGCATACGCTCTGGCAGATAATTCACGATTCATATAATAATTATACCCTACTTTACCGAGTAGTCAAATATTTTCGTTCTGATAAAAAAATACAATTCTAGACTCATATAAAACTTTTATGCACTTCCGCTGCGTCAGAACATAAGCTGCGGTTGGGCGTAAGTGGTATCCGACTCGCCTCTGGCTCGCGAACGCCCAAATGCAGCTTATGTTCTACTCCGCTCGCGTGCATAAAAGTTTTATAAAGGAAAGTGTTTTATCAGAACGAAAACATTTGACGTTATTTTACAGCGATTTCAAAAGAAACGTGCAATTTTCTAAGAGATTACTACTAAATTCTATTTACTTTTTAGGCCTTATGAATTATATTGTTTGACGGTGAGTTTAAAAAATAGACAGTATCAATGACAAAAAAATATGCGGGGTTTTTTATGTCTGCTGATTCAGAATTTGAAGAATTAAGTTTGTCTTTTTCATACGGCGATGATTTCGACGATGAATATGATGAAGATTTCGATGACGACTTCGACGATTACGAAGAAGACGATGAAGCTCTTGATGAGTTTGATGATGATGCAGACTTATACTACGACGACGTATTCAAGGAAGAAGAGGACGTAGACGAACCATACGACGACGTTGAAGAAGAAGACGGCTACGGCGCATATCGCGACAGATTTCAGGAAGAGGAATAGATTGCTTCGCTACGCTTGCAATGACTCGTCATTGCAAGGAGCCCAACAGAACGACGCGGCAATCCACTATCACAACGAATTCAAATCCACTAATTCATATCCACTATCAAGTAATGCACTGATTAGCAGTGCCATGTATTTATATAATGGTCGTGAATGATTACTCTGTGAAAATCCACCGACAACAGAAACTACTCCACCGTTAGTTTTTTCTAAACCAAGTAAAAATTTCTTTATCAGTTTTTCCGGATCCATATCAGGATTATTAAACTCTGAAACATCACTACAAGGATTCACATAAGTATATCCGGCATTTCCACCGTAGGTAATTATATCTGGAGTTGTATCATAATATGGTGCGTGCCAGAAAAGTGTAAGCTCTGTTTTTGTACAGTCATAAAACTCATCTTCATTGCGGGCAAGACCACGACGAACAAAATCTTCATTGATTACAAAACTATTTTCCGTAAGATTTGCAGTTGTAAAGAACATAGAAGCACACAAATGCCCGTTAGTTACAATCTGTCTTGTCTCAGCCGGATAGCGTCGAATGAATTCTCCATTTATAAAGAAGCTTCCCTTGGCGTTAAACTTTTTGAGTTCCGAAAGAATCAATGGAAGTCCATCTGCATTATCATAAAGTTCAAAAGCAAGTGCAACCTTTTTCTTTTCAACGGCCTTTTTAGCACTTTCCTTATACAATGGAATTGTTACAGCCTTTTTACTGAGAGAACGAACGTAAAGTGCGTTATCATAATTCTTATTCTGGGTTGTTCCAATAAATACACGATAACGACCATTCTGCTTTACCGGCTCAATTGCCTTAGTTACTTCAGTTTTTGCCCAGGTCTTTTTGACTGCATCAAACTTATAGAAGCTGGCATTTCCTGTATCTGCAACAATTGAATTATCAGCTGTATCCCAATAACCTGCGGTAACAGAAGAAAGCGTAATTGTATCAGCCTGATTTGTAATGATATTCCAGAGGCGTACACTTTTTTCGCCGCCTACATAAAGATTATTATCATCAGTCCAGATTGCAGAAACGACCTTTTCACCAGTAAGTACTGCAATACGCTTCCAGGTATTTATATCATAAACATAAACTGTAGAACCTGCAAAAAACATTACCTTAGTTCCGCTTGGAGAAAGGAATGGCTTTCCGGAATCTTCAATCAAAAGAACCTGTTTCGCAAATGAATCGAGTTTATAAACAGCACCGTGTTCTTTAATTCCATCATAAGGAAGTTTTTCCTGCCAGAGAACAGGTTTTCCAGATGCATCCCAGAAAATGTAAGAGGCAACTAACGAAGCGTTTGATTCTGTATAAGGACGTGAATAAATTACATCCATGTAATCACAGGAAGCACTGCGAACTACAAGGTAAGTAAACAGTCGGCCGTTTTGAGTTACAACGGCAGAAGTAACTTCGTTATTACAGGTAAACTTATCAGTAAGCGGGTTAAACTGGAAAGGAAGTCGGCCCATAGGCTTTCCCTGTCCTATAATCCCAGAATAAAGTCCGAGTGTATAAAGCTCTTTTGTATTGATTTTATAGAGAAGATAATCGTCTACATAAGCAAGATATTTTGAAGAAGCCCAGTAAACAGAATTAATAGATCCTCTTCCTACCTTTCGGTAGCGTTCGTCTATTTCAACTCCACGAAGTACAGCATCCGGATTACAGAAGTAAACTGAATTCTTTTTTTCATAAACGACAATAGAACTATCCGGCGACCATTTTACAGGAAGATCTTCATAAGAATTCAAAACACCTTCACAAAGAACACTGCTCTTACCAGTTTCTGTGCTTACGAGCATCAGGTTACCGGAGAATACAGATGTACGTTCTATGCGACAAAAATATTTTCCGTTGGGGCTTACTGCATAAGGTACAACTGGAACAATATTTTCCGGAATTTCTTCACACTTTTCTATCCAGATAAGTTGACCTGCTTTTTTTGAGTAACGGGCAATTCCATATCTGTTTCTTATCTGAAGTACATCACCACCAGAAAGAAGTTCCATCTGTTCCGGATAACAGGTAATAACCTCAGGTGCCTGCTCAGATTTACCATCTTTTAGAACAGTCCTAAAAAGAGATTTATACGGACTGGTTCCAACCATATTATGACGAACGGTAAAAAGAATCTCATCGTTAAGATTCAAATCCGGATTCCCAAAGGAAGTTCCGGCTACCGCTGAAAATGAGATAAGACTGATTACCAGACACAGAATTGCGAGTTTTTTCATTTATGCATCTCCGCACTTAATACAAGGATGGAAAGTTCATGCTCAAGCGAATCAAGTTGTTCTTCCATCTTTTCTATCTGATTATAACGCTTTTGGAATTGTTTTTCCTTAAATTCTGCATAACGAAGTTTTGCGCTATCATCTTCTTCTTTCTGAACACGAGAATAGCCACACCACGGGCAATAATAAAATCTTTTATCAATTAATTTTCCACAACCACCGCAGATACACATATTAACCTCTATTTAAGCACCGACATCGGGTCTACTAATTTTCCGTTTTTATATACTGTAAAATGAAGATGTGGGCCGGTTGAATATCCGGTTGAACCAACAAGACCAATTCTGGTTCCCTGGCTCACCCACTGTCCTTTACTTGCTATTATTTTAGACATATGAGCATACAAAGTCTGATATCCGTTTCCATGATCAATAATTACATAGTTTCCATAAACACGGTTAATACCAGTTGTTGTAACTCTTCCGCTCATTGCTGCAAGAATCGGAGTTCCTGTAGGACAGGCCATATCAGTTCCTGTATGGAAAGATTTAACTCCTGCAATCGGATCAATTCTATAACCATATGGAGAAGACCAGCGGAACTTAGCAGAAATCGGCATACGGAAAAGTTCACCCATTGCATTTCGCAAAGAACTTGCATCCATTGCAGCCCCTGGTAAAAAGAGCTGCTGGCCTGCAGTTAAAGTTTCACTTGTAAGCTCATTCACATCCAGAAGCTGTTCCAGGCTGATTTTATATTTACCTGTAATGCTGTTTAAGCTGTCGCCTTTTTTTACAGTATAGATAATTCCATCAATTGAAGGAATTTTAAGTTTCTGCCCTGCAGCAAGCTGACGAACGTTTCCAATATCATTTACAGAAATCAAAGTTGAAATGTTAGTTAAACCAAACTTTTTAGCAATTCCGCTGATTGTATCTCCGGAACGAACCTTATAAGTCTGATAGCTTACTGGCTGAGTAAAATTAAAACTCTTTGGAGATATTTCAACATCTAAAAGATTTCCAGATTCATCATAATCAACTGTTCCGGCAAGAGCAAATTTCGACATGAGTTTATTAAGATTTTCAATATCAGCTCCACCATCACTTGCAAGCAAAACCGGACCTGTATGATTTATATGATGCTCTACCAGCCGTAAAGTTCCAAACAACAAGGTTGCAGCAGCAACTACACTAAAAGCTATAATGAGAATCCGTTTTCCATTATCTTTTACAAAGTCACCGGCATCTGTTATAGAACTTCCTACAGTTTTAAAAAATGTACGGAAGTTTACAGGCTTACGCACCTCTTGTGCCCTAAAGCTTCGCAAATCGGTTGAAAAAACATTTGATGTCAAAGAGGCAGAGCGGACTTTTGAAGGCCGTCTCCACTGGATTTCCGGCAGAGAAAAAACTCTTCTGCGGGAGTCATCCTGAACGTAACTTATTATTTCCATGCTTCAAGTATCGGAAAATAATAAGGGGTGGTTTAGGAAAATAAATTCTGGTCAGAAATCATATAAATAAATTCCTCACAGAGAGCACTGAGGGCACAGAGGTCATTGAGGAGCCTTTGTTTTTGCCAAAGATAGTTTTTAATTGTTAAAGGTATTCTGTTAGAAATGGAAATTCTTTCAGGAAATTTTGTTGAGGAAAGTTATTGATTAACTGATTGAGTTCGCAAATCTGATTTTTTGTAAGTTCAGAATTGGCTGAGGCCGCAATCTTTAGGAAAGCTTGTTTTCGCGTTACTGCGGATGGACGACTTAACAACGAATCAAGAGAAGCCACATTTATGCCCGGCACAGCTAATCCGTGAGGTCCGAGTGTATAAGTTTTTGTTTCCGGGCACGAAGCGAGTCGGGCTTCGAACCACCAGGCAAACATTTTCATGCGGCTGTCGGTAAGGACTGGAGAGCCGGTATAGTCGCGGCCAGTTGTAGCATTTGCACTGTATAGAGCGCCGGCGGTAAATTTGTCGGGACTCGAGAGGCGGCTGGAAAGAGTGTGCCAGGTTTGTTCAGCAGAGCTTCCTTTTATATGAGTCTGTTTACCTGGGAAGGCGAAGTCTAAACCGGCGACAAAGATTTCGCGGGCTCCCGCTAAGCGGGCAAAGTTCCACGCACTTGAGGCCACGGAACCGCCGGTGCCGAGGTCGCCTGGTGTGAGACGGAGTTTTGATTGCGTAAACGCGCCGATTGGGAATTGTGAGGCGCATAATAAGAGGTTGCGGCACTCAAAACGAAAAACAGACGAATACGCACTAACTTCCGTAATTAAAATACTTTCAGAAGCACGTAAGCCTGCAATATGTCTATAAGCCCAGAACTGAGAATCCGTCAATATTACAAAATCAGGCTGAACTCCATATCTTAAAAGTGCACGCAAGGCAGTTTCCACACAAACCGTTACGCAGCGTTCCTGTAATTCTTTAACATAAGGAAGAATCGTTTCAAGCGAAGGTCCCGCACCAATAATCAAAAACGGAAGTGTATTTCCCTCATCATCAAAAGCCTTATTTTCAAGACAACTCACAAATCCACGTTTTTTAAACTGTTCAAGATTCTTTAAACTGTTTCTACACCACAATCTGCCAAATTTACGCAAAGTTGCTGCATTAATTTCGTTCTTTCTTTGATTTCGCTTTATTATGGAACGAACTGTATCAAAATATACGGCTGCATGAGCTGTAAAGGCCGGAATATCAAAAAAATATGCATCCGAAACACCAGTCTCACCAATATTTACTTTTGAACCATCTTCAAGCAGTGGCAAAACAGATTCCGCAGGAGCCCCAACTGCAATTATAAGTTTTTCAACTTCAAATACTGGAGTCCAGTCGAGCACTGCCATGGCGGCATAAAAATGCGCAACATCCGGTTCTATAATTACAAGCCGAGGTGATACGTCTTCACTCTGAATGATTTTCTTAGCGCACTCAATAACATGATAACCAAGCCCGAATCCATAAAAGACTATTGCAGATTTTGCAAAAACTTCGTCACGTCCAACTGCTCCAGAAGCTTCTCTCTCTGGATTATAGGCAGAGTGCAGTCTTACCCCGCCCTCGCTTGCAGTAATCATTCCATTTTTTGCATTTTCGAGTTTCCAGAAAGATTCGGGTGGCACAGGCTGGGAACCTGTCATTTGAGCTAACTGTGGAAATCTTTTTTGGAAGGCGGAAAAGTTTTTATTCCAGATTGAGTTCAATTACCATGTTCTCCGTAACTGGCGTTCCTGGTTCCGGGCTTTGACTTGTTACCCAACCGCTTCCATTTATATTCAGTTTAATATCTTTTCTTTCCATAAGTGGTAAAAGTTCACGCTTTGATTTTCCTGTAAAATCCGGAACTACAGAATCAATTTCAACTCCATGAGAAGAAGAAATTGTTATAACTCCACTGTGTTCAAGAGAAGCAGCGCCGCCGCGGCTCATACCTAAATGGTCAATAATAATATCTGCGGCTTCACCAATTACAGGTGCAACAATACGTCCACCATAAGTTTCACCCTTTGCCTTTTCAACAACGATGTACAAAACAATCTGAGGGTCATCAACCGGGAAAATTGCCATACAACTTGAAAGGAAGTCTGTATCACTATAACCGCCGTGAACCTTATCTGCCATTTGAGCAGTACCAGTTTTTACACCAATATCAACATCGCGGAGATTTGCTCTGGAACCAGTACCACTTTTGGCAGTTGTTTCCATACAGCTCAAAATATAATCTGCAGTATTCTTTGAAAAAACTCTGGATTTATATTGTGGCTCGTGCTCGTAATAAATTGTTCCATCTTTATTTGTAATCTTATGAATAAAGGTCAGCTGAACCGGAACTCCACCATTTCCAATTGAAGTTGCAGCCTGAACCATCTGTAAGGCAGAAACACTGATTTCCTGTCCAATTGCAATTGTAGGTTTTGAACGCGCAGACCAGGTACTGCTGGTATTATCTTTTACCAGCCCCGAAGTTTCTCCCGGAAGCTCTACTCCAGTTCTTGAACCAAAGCCAAGCATACGGATTCGGGTCATAAATTCATCTTCACTGATTCTGTCACTTATCTGTCCAAGTACATCATTGCAGGAATAACGCAAACCATCTTTTGGAGTACACCAGCCGTGATGTTCAAGACACTTGATTCTTATTGTCTCTCCACTTGCCAGTCGTTTTTCATACATTCCATCGCAAAGGAAAGAATCATTTGGAGAAATACCATGCTCGTCGTAAACAATTCCAACTGTAAAAATCTTAAATACAGAGCCCGGTTCATAAGCTGTCATTGCCGGACGGTCAACTTTCGATTCTATAGAAGAAAAACCATATTCATTCAAATCTGCAGAAGGAAGACTGATATATGAAAGAACTTCGCCGGTAGTACAATCTGCAGCAATCAGCATCATACTTTCTGCCTGAGTGTCATTCATTGTCTTATGTGCAATCTGTTCAAGTTTATATTGAAGATTTGCATCAATACTCAAAAAAACATTGCGTCCCTGCAAAGGTTCACCGTTTTCATCTGTACCAGTTGGTGATAAAACTGATTGCTGTGAAAACTCAATCCCGGCCAATCCTTTTCCATCATCGCCCATATAACCAATCAACTGAGATGCTAAATCATGACTTGGATAATTGCGACCAGGGATTTTTTCATAGCTTACAAAATTGTAACCGCGTTCATCAGTAAGAGATTTCAGAGGCTCATACATTGACTGCGAAATCTTTTTCTTAAGATAAACAAAACTTCTATTTAAACTCAAAAGACTGACTACATCTTCAGGAAGCATATCAAGAAGTGGTGCTACATCTTCTGCAAAACGTCTTTTTAGTTTTTCGTTATCGCGTATGTTTTTTACAGAAACCCCGACATGATAAAAATTTGTCTGCACAGCGAGCGGAAAACCAGAGCGGTCTACAATCGAGCCACGTTCTACAGGCGGCATATTTTGAGCAACCGGAGTAACAGGTTGAAGAGAAAGTTTAGCGTATGTAAATAGAAGAACCAGAAGACAGAGTGCGCAACAGATAAAAAAGAAAATTGTCTGCTTTGGTCTGAAGAATTGATTCACAATAAATTTCCACCCGTAGATATTGTAAACCTATTTTGATTAAATTTCAACGTGACAAATACGGCATTGAATGCAAGTGATTAAATATGGAATTGAATACAAGTGGAGCTATATATAAAAAGACATCTATACGTTCGCCCTCGCTCGTGCAAAAAGCCCCCTGCCAACGGGGATGATGTTGTCAGGGGGCTTTTTGCACGACGGGTCGAACTTAAATTGAAGCTAATTATTCTCCAAGAAGATTATCAAGAAGATAACTTGCCATTATTTTCTTCCATGAGAAGTTTTTCAAATCAGCAATTTCAGTTACTTCTGAATAATTTGCATCGTCCCTTAATGGTGTTATTGTACCATTTTGCTTATCAAGAGCAATAAGATTATACATCCAATTCCATTTAGCAGTAGACATCTTGAATGTTTGTTTACCAGTAGAATTAGTATCATCATCTGAATCATCTAGTTCTGTCGATGTTGTATCAGAAAAATTCTTAATTATATACTTGCCTCGAGTTAGCCCAGAAATAACAGGATTTGTATCTACTTCAGTTTTTGCCGTAACAACAACCGTTAATCCAGATTTCATTTTGGCTAGTGCGTCTGAACTTAAATCATCTGCTGAATAACCTGTATCTGAATAGCACATATAAACATACAAATCAGTTTTATCACCATTTTTATTGGTATATTCAACAGTCCGTCTAAACCAAGTATCCTTTGGAGCCGAAAAGGCTTCTTTTAAGTCCCTACATCCCAACAACGTAAGAGTACACAAAATCAAAGCTGCGGCACTTAATATTTTTGTAAATTTCTTCATAATTAATTCTCCTGTCAAAAAATTAAGATAATTAATTATAAATCACGAATTTGCATTTGTCAAAAAAAGGGGCAGTTATGATTCTTTTATGAAGATGGCGTTAAATCATTTCTGCATAAGTAATTCGTTTTTCGAACTTAAAGGCATCCAGGAACTTTTTTGCACGTTCAGTTTTTGGACTTGTAAAGAAATCTTCAGGCTTTGATTCTTCCACTATTACGCCTTCATCAATAAATACAATTCGGTCTGCGACAGCACGTGCAAATTCCAACTGATGAGTTACTATAAGCATTGTGCGGCCTTCTTTAGCAAGATCCATCATTACATCCAGAACTTCGCGAACCATTTCCGGGTCCAGGGCTGCTGTTACTTCATCAAACAAGAGGATTTCGGGATTCATACACAAAGCACGAACAATTGCTACACGCTGTTTCTGTCCGCCACTGAGCTGACGTGGGTATGAATCTTTTTTTTCCAAAAGCCCTACTCTTTCCAAAAGTTTTTCTGCCTGTGCAGTTACTTCTGCCTTATCACGTTTCTGAGCCTTAACAGGTCCAAGAAGAATATTTTTAAGAACAGTAAGATTCGGAAACAAATCATAACTTTGAAAAACCATTCCTATTTTCTGGCGAATCAAATGCATATCATTTTTACGGTTGGAAATTACTTCGCCATCCAAAAGGATTTCTCCGCCTTGGATAGATTCAAGCCCGTTAATACAGCGGAGTAAAGTTGACTTTCCGCAGCCAGACGGACCAAGAATTACAATTACTTCACCCTTATGAACATCAAGAGAAACACCCTTTAAGATTCCACCAGCTTCTTTATATGATTTTACAAGATTGTTGATTTTCAAAAGTGCCATTCTATTCTCCAGTCCTTAGTTTTTGTTTTTCTTTTCAATTTTATCTGCTGCCAGCGAAAGTGGCCAGCAGACAATAAAGTACATAAAAAAGATTAAGCCATAAACTGCAATAGAAGCAGTTGGTATTGTAAGTCTGTTCGCTTCAATAATCTGCTGCCCGATTTTCACAACTTCAATTACTCCGACAAAAACAACAAGCGAAGTTGTCTTTATCATTCTGGTAATAAGATTCATACTTAAAGGCACAAGTCTTTTTACCGTCTGCGGAATAATTATATAAAAGAAAATCTGCCGTTCTGTAAGTCCTATTGCCCTGCCGCTTTCATATTGATGCAAAGGTATAGACTGAAGCGCACCACGTACCAAATCTCCCATTTCGGCAGTTCCCCAAAGTGTAAACACAATGATTGATGCTGCTTCTCCGGAAATTGATATTCCAAACGCATGTGTGACTCCAAAATATGCAAGAAAGAGTAAAACCATCTGTGGCATAATTCTCATAAACTCAAGATAGATTCCACAGATAGTCTTTACAACGCGATTCTTTATATTCATCACAATTCCGAATAAAAAACCGAGTACCAGTGAAAGAGCAACAGAAACTGCGGCAATCCAGATTGTAACTCCAAGTCCTCCGAGCAGACGAACAAAGTTTTTCCCTTTAAAGAGTACGCTGAATGCAGTACTTAGCGCATTAAGCATTTCCGAACTGTCCATAGCGTAACCTCTTTTCTATAAATCTGGATAAAAGTGAAATTGGAAGAAGAATGATAAAATATGCAATAACGAGAAGCAAAAGCGATTCTTCTGTCTTGTAATATAGTCCAATTAAATCCTTTGCAACATACATCAAATCAGCAAGGGCAACTGCACTAAACACTGAAGTTTCCTTAAGCAAAAAGATGATGTTTGCAACCAACCCCGGCACCGAAACCGACAAAGCCTGTGGCAAAACTACATAGCGCACCAGCTGAATTTTATTAAGCCCTACACACATTCCGCTTTCGAGCTGGACACGTCCAACTGTTTCCAGCGAAGAACGGAAGGTTTCTGCCATATAAGAACCGCCCAGGAAAGTAAGGCCAATGATACCACACTGCTCTCCGCTCAATTTTACACCAAGACGAGGCAATGCAAAGTATAAAAAGAATAACTGAATTAAAAGCGGTGTATTTCTTGAAATCTCAATGTACACACGAACAATTAAATTAAGAACAGGGATTTTCCAGTAACGCACGATTGCGCAGAAAATCCCTGTTACAAACGAAAGTATAATTCCAATAAAGCCAATCCGCAGTGTAAGCCAGGTAGCATCCACATAAAGCGGAATGACTTCTTTTATAAAATTAAAATCCATAATCAACTGTAACCCCGAACTTAATTCGGGGTCTCATTATTTTACAGATTTCCGCCTTCTACAACAAGGCTATCTGCATCTGAATCTTTTCCATAAACATCGCGCAAAGTTGCTTCATAGTCTGCATGGAAGAAGTTTTCTTTACCAAGTTCTTTAATTTCGTTATTGAGCCAGTCAAGCAAATCTTTGTTACCCTTCTGAACTGCAGGAGCAATTGCATCAAGACTTCCGATTGAATCTGCACCAGCACCTACTGCAAAGCTTGGATTTTCAATTGCCCAGGCAAGAACTTCTGTATTATCTGTAGAAAGGCCATCTCCACGACCATCAAGCAAAGCGTTGTAAGCTTCAGAATACTGATCAAACTTCAAAAGATTAATCTGCGGATAGTTTTTAGAGAAGTAACTTTCTGCAGTTGTTCCCTTTGCAATAATCAAGGTTTTTCCATTAAGCTGAGCAGGATCTGTTACCAAAGCTGATTTTGGAGAAACAATTCCCAAAGCAACCTTCATATATGGAAGTGCAAAATCTACCTTTTCTGCACGTTCAGGTGTAACTGTGAAGTTAGCAAGTACAAGGTCAACTTTTCCGGTTGCAAGAACTTCTACGCGGGCAGCAGCCTCAACAGGCACATATTTTACCTTTACGCCAAGATCTTTAGCAATGCGGTTTCCAAAGTAAACATCATACCCCTGATATTCACCGTTTTCATCTACATAACCAAACGGTTTTTTATCGCTGAATACAGCAATTTTAATTGTCTTAGACTTTTTGATTTCTGCAACTGTTCGGCCAGTTTTTTTTGCCTTTGCAGAAAGTGGTGATACAGCAGCAAGTGCTACAGCCAATGCTAATGCTTTTACAACAATATTCTTTTTCATATTAATACCTCTTTTTCCATTATTTATTTTGCAGCCTTAAAGCCGTTTTCCAAATCCGCGATGATGTCGTCAATATGCTCAGTTCCAATGCTCAATCGGATTGTACTCTGAGTAATTCCCTGATCAGCAAGTTCAGCATCGTTGAGCTGACTGTGAGTTGTTGTAGCCGGATGAATTACAAGAGATTTTACATCTGCAACATTTGCAAGGAGACTGAAAATCTTAAGATTGTCGATGAACTTCCATGCAGCATCTTTTCCACCTTTAATTTCGAATGTAAAGATTGAAGCACCACCTTTAGGGAAGTATTTCTGATAAAGTGCGTGGTCTGGATGATCTGGTAAAGATGGATGATTTACCTTTTCTACCTGTGGATGATTCTTAAGGAACTCTACAACCTTCTTTGTGTTTTCAGCATGTCGTTCAAGACGAAGTGACAAAGTTTCAACACCCTGTAAGAGAAGGAATGCATTGAACGGACTGATTGTAGCACCTGTATCGCGAAGAAGAATTGCACGAATGAAAGTAACAAAAGCAGCAGGACCTACAGCATCATAGAAAGAAACTCCATGATAGCTTGGGTTAGGAGCTGCAATGTTAGGATACTTTCCACTCTCCTTCCAGTTGAACTTACCGCTTTCTACAATAATACCACCAAGTGTTGTTCCGTGGCCGCCAATAAACTTTGTAGCTGAGTGAACTACGATATCAGCTCCGTGTTCAAAAGGACGGATAAGATATGGGGTTCCGAAAGTATTGTCTACAACTACAGGAAGTCCATGTTTGTGAGCAATTGCTGCAATTGCATCAAGGTCTGGGATATCTGAGTTTGGATTTCCAAGGGTTTCAAGATAAATTGCGCGTGTATTTTCTTTAATTGCACCTTCAACTTCTGCAAGGTTATGGGCATCTACAAAAGTTGTTTCAATTCCATACTGTGGGAGAGTGTGTGCAAGCAGATTGTAAGAACCACCGTAAATTGTCTTCTGAGCAACAATGTGTCCGCCGTTTGCAGCAAGTGCCTGAACAGTATAAGAAATTGCAGCTGCACCAGAAGCTACTGCAAGTGCTGCAGAACCACCTTCAAGGGCTGCAATTCTTTTTTCAAGAACGTCCTGTGTAGAGTTTGTAAGACGTCCATAAATGTTTCCTGCATCTGCAAGACCAAAGCGATCTGCCGCATGCTTTGAGTTATGGAATACATAACTTGTTGTCTGATAAATAGGAACTGCACGTGCATCTGTTGCAGGGTCTGCACTTTCCTGTCCAACGTGTAACTGTAAAGTCTCGAATTTGTAATTAGCCATATTTTACTCCTTTGAAAGGTCTAGTGCGACCCTTTTTTTGATTTCTACCTACTAGGTTAGTAGGTTTTGTTTATATGGCTAATATATATTGATTTACCTACTATGTCAATAGGTTTTAATTTTTTTTGAGAATTTTTGTAAAATTTTGTTTTACGAAATTAATGATTTAATTCCAGCGCAATGTTACTTAATGGATACGACACACAAGGATGGATATATCCAAACTGAATATCAGCAAGTCTTCTTCCATCATTTTCGTCTGGAATAAAAACTTCTCCTTTTACAAGTCGTAAACGGCACCATCCACATTCGCCACTTCGACATCTGGATGGAACTTCAATTCCAGAACGCTCTAATGCAACAAGTAAAGTTTCATTTGAAGAACAGTTAACTGTTCTTTCACCATCTGATGTACAAACTTTTAGAGAATAAGAACCAGCCTTTTCCTTAGGAAATGAAACATATTTATGAGGATCCTTATACAAACCGGAAAGTTCAAATCTGATAAACTTATGCCTCAGCCCGAGCATTTTAAGCTCGTTCTTTTCAAAATCATACATTTCTTTTGGGCCACATACAAACACTGAATATGAATCATCAGTTTTATATTTTTGAATCAAATCAGCTGTAATAAAACCATGTTCATAAACTGCAGTATCTTCATCGCTTAAAACATAAACAATTTTAACTTTACTGCAGTGTTCAGCAATCTCATCAAGTTCTTTTTTCAGAAGAATATCTTTTTCTGTTCGTGAACCATATAAAATTGTCAAAGAAAAATCTTCATCACCATTTTGAATTGCCTTTGCCATGGAATAAAAAACCGAAATGCCACTTCCACCTGCAATGCCAATAACATTTTTTGCATCTCTAAGAGGTTCGAATGTAAAATTACCTTCTGGAGCGGATGCTTTTACTTTTGTTCCTTTTTCCCAATTTGAAATTATATAATCAGAAACAAAACCGTCTTTAGCCTTCTTAACAAGAATCTTATATACTCCATTTAAAGATTCTGAGGGAGCAGAACAGATAGAATAAGGCCTGGCCGTTACAGCAGATCCAATTTGTAAAGATATACTCAAATATTGTCCTGCTGAAAAATAAGCAAGTTCCTTAGTTCCGTTTTCTAAATCAGGAGTGAGTGTATAAAGTCTTGCATCCGCATTCAATTCTACTACATCAGATACAATTAAATTCTGTACATCCGGATGAAGTGCCTTTGCAATCTGATTTGCCTTATAAGTATCATTTTCCGGAAGTTTTTGAGCCTTAGCTGCTTCAATTTTACTTTCTCTGACAGGAATCAGAGTTGTAAAATCCATCATATTCAATTTACTTAATCCACTCATTTTACTGCCTCCCCTGCTGCATTTTCTTTTTTCGCTTCATCTGCTGCCTTGAGTTTTCTTACTACTCTGCTACCTATAAAGGAACCGGTATAATAGGCAGAACAATAACCGTCTCCACGGATATGATGTCCGCCAACAAATGAAAGCCCCGGAATTGTATATTCCTTAGCTTCGTGAGCCACGCGGGACATCAGATTATCCCATCCGGAAAGCTTATATCCATAGATGGTTCCATCCGGAGTATCCAGATAGCGTGCAAAAGTTGCCGGAGTTGCAACTGATATTTCTTCTATATGAGAATGAATATCCTTACCAATTAGTTTTTCATATTCACTTATATATTTTTCTGCGATTTGATTTTTGTATTTTTTGTAATCTTCCGGCTTTACATCCTTTGGAAAATCTTTTCCGTAGCAAAGTGTTGTAAAGAAAAGCGTACAGGTTCCTTTTGGAGAACTCTCCGGAATAACAGTATTAAGACAGTTTACAATGTAAAGTCCGTTTGTATCATGCTGAACTCTTGGATTCTGATTATTCATAATAAAGGTTGTATAATCATTAATTCCAAGTTCTTCGCGGGTACAATCAAGACCTAGATAGATTGTCATAACAGAAACTCCAAACTCGCGGCTATTAGCAAGCTTTAAGTCTGTCTGAGGAACCACTGCTGAATCCATCATATTAAATACGTTATTTGGAATGATATTTGAAATTACTTCCCTTGCGTAGATTTTCTTTCCGTTTACTTCAACACCCGTAACCCGGCCAGACTCATCCGACAAAAAGCCTGTTACTTTACTGTTAAACCAGACCTCGCCGCCATAACTGCGGATTGCTTTTACAAGGGCCTCAGAAATTTCGTGAGAACGTTTTGCAGGCATTGCGGCACCAAACTGAACGTAACTTCTGAGCATATTAAGATAGTGCATGCAGTTCAGTTCATCTGTAGGAACTCCAAGATAGCACCAGTAAGTATTTACGATATTTCTCGCTTTTTCCGGAATTCCAAGAGCTATTTCAACTTCTTCAACTGTGTGGGAAGCAGCCCGCATAAAGTTTCCGTAGCGCATTGCCATCCAGAGTTTATTGGGCTTGCCTTTTTTTCTTGTGATATAATCAAGAGCCTTAGCATCGTGCATTGCAAGCTTAAAAAGCTTCATTACTTTTTTATAGGAACCAGGAACTACTTCATCAACTGATTCACAAAAGCCTTTGATTCCGCTGCGAACCGTTACATCATAACCATCCGGCCCGGTAACAATTGCACGGAACATATTTTTTTCATAACGCCAGTCAACTTCGGCACCAAGACCATTAAGAATGTCATAAACATACTCTCTGTTGCCTGGTACACCGACTCCACTTAATTCATGGAGCGAAGGCTCAAATTCAAAACGTCCCCGGCTGAAACTGGTTGCACAACCACCGGGGACATTATTTTTTTCTAGTAATAGAGTTTTATATCCGTTTTTTGCGGTAGTTCCGGCAGCGACTAAACCTCCGTTACCGGCACCAACAACGATTACATCATAGAGGGGTTCCATAAAAAACATTTCTCCTTTTTTTATGAATTCAGTATACCCCTACTTTAGTAATACCGCAAACAGAAAATCAGTTTGCAGAGCCAACTAAACACATGCGTCGCCTGCGGCGCCGCGTTGTGTATGGAAGTTATTTTACTTCGTCGGCTCGCCAACTAGTTGGCTGCGCCGACGAGGCACATCCACTCAGCCTCAGCACACAGTGTGTCGCCTACGTAGGCTTTGCCGGCCTGTTTAATCATTTTTGGACTGTTGCGAAGGAACTCAATTTCCATGCGAACCTTGTCGCCAGGGCGAACCTGATTGCGGAACTTTACTTTGTCCAGTGTAGCAAAGAAGAAAAGTCCATCCGCAGGAACAATATTCAGGTAACGCAAAGCAGCACCACCAGCCTGAGCCATAGTTTCACAGAGAATAACTCCAGGAACTACAGGGTACTCAGGAAAGTGTCCCTTAAAGAAAAACTCGTTTTCTGTAAATGTATGCTCACAAACGCAACCCTTTTCATCAGCGCTGATAATTGCGTCTACGAACAAAAAAGGTTCGCGGTGTGGAAGTAATGATTTTATATCAGTTGTAAGTGCCATAAATACTCCTAAAAAAATTCCTCACAGAGGCCACTGAGATCACAGAGTTATTTTATTAAATATATTCTCTGTGCCCTCTGTGTGCTCCGTGAGAGATTATTTTACTTTGCGAATGATAATTGCGCCGTTGTGTCCGCCGAATCCAAAGGTAGCAGACATAGCAGCATCAATGTTCATTTCAATTCCCTTGTTTGGAACGTAGTCGAGGTCACATCCGCCTTCAATATCAGGATTATCAAGGTTCTTAGTACAAGGAACGAAACTGTCGTTAATAGCCTTAACACAAATCATAGCTTCAACAGCACCAGTAGCACCAAGACAGTGACCGTGCATAGACTTTGTAGAAGAAATCTTAAGCTTACGGGCATTTTCTTCGCCAAAAGCAATCTTAATCATATTAGTTTCGCTCGAGTCATTCTTCATTGTAGAAGTTCCGTGAGCGTTATAGTACTGAATCTCACTAGGATCCATTCCTGCATCCTTGAGGGCACGAGTCATACACTTAGAACCACAGATTCCGTCTGGATTAGGAGCAGTCAAATGGTAACCATCACAAGAAGCACCATAACCTGCAATTTCAGCATAAATCTTAGCACCACGTGCCTTAGCATGCTCATACTCTTCAAGAACGAGAATAGCAGAGCCCTCACCCATTACAAAACCGTTACGGTTCTTATCAAAAGGACGGCTTGCTTTTGTAGGGTCATCATCAAAACCAGTAGAAAGAGCGTGCAATACTTCAAAACCAACAACACCGAACTGACATATAGTTGATTCAGCACCACCACTCAAACATGTATCCAGGCGGCCAGAACGTACCATATCAAATGCAACACCAAGAGCATCTGTACCAGAAGAACAAGCTGTAGCAATAGACTGAACCGGGCCATGAACACCAAACTGAATAGCAATGTTTCCGCCAACTTCGTTTGGAATAAGCTTTGGAATAGCCATAGGATTTGTTTTTACACCACCCATTTTTGCCATACCAAGAATATCAGCCTCAGTTTCTTCAAGACCACCAATTCCAACACCAAGCACAATACCAGTTTCATCAAGAACTTCTGTATTTCCCATAAGTCCTGAATCATCAAGTGCCATCTTAGCAGCTGCTACACCAAACTGTGTAAAGCGGGCCATCTTGCGGGCATCCTTAGAATCCATATAAAGGCTCGGGTCAAAGTTTTTTACTTCAGCCGCATAATGAACCTTGTTTATAGAAGCATCAAAAAGTGTGATTGGACCAATTCCGCTTTTTGCAGCCTTTATTCCAGCCCAAGTCTCTTCAACAGTATTTCCAAGAGGAGTTACAGCTCCCATTCCAGTAATTACAACACGTCTTGCCATTTTTTATTCCTTATATTCTTTGTCATGCTGATCCTGAAACAAGTTCAGGATGACGTTTCAACATCTATTTATATTATAGGAGGGAGAAGACTCTCCCTGCGCTCCAAACCTTCGGTTTTCCGCTACCCTCTCTGCGGGGGATACCCCCGCAACGCCCCCGCCTTACAGCGAGTTTAAACTCTCAGCACTATTAACTGCAACACAATTTGCAGTCTCTGCAAATCCCGATTTACCCCAAAGTCCTGTAAGAACAGCACCAACACCAGGCTCAATCAGTTCCCATTCTTCGCCGCTTGATTTAATAAGGTCGTTCAAGACAGCCTCTTCAGAAGTCCAGCGAACAGGATTTGTCAAATGCAAAACTGCATTCTTTTTTATTTCTTCGCCGTTTTCTGCCTGTTTACCAGTTACATTGCTAAAAAGTGTCTTATTTGGATTATTGAAAGTAACACCTGCAATTGCCTTTTCAAAATTATCAGCAGCTTCCTGCATCAATGGACTGTGGAAAGGTCCTGCAACCTGCAGACGCAAAGCACGGCGTGCACCTGCTTCTTTTGCCTTAGCTTCAATCTGTTCAAGAGCATCTGCTGTACCACTAACTACAGTCTGAACCGGGCTGTTAAGATTTGCTGCATAAGCATCTTTAATACCCTTAGCAAGCTCTTCAACCTTCTCTGGTGGAAGACCAAGAACGGCTGTCATACCAGGTGCATGACCTTCGTTTGCCTTAGCAATATTTTCGCAGGTTGCCTGCATAATAAGTCCACGTTCGCGAACAACTTTAATTACATCTTCAAAACTCAAAACGCCTGCAGCATACAATGCAGGGAACTCACCGAGTGAGAAGCCCATTGCGGCACTTGGCTCAATACCTTTAGTTTTCAAAACTGCCATAACAGCAAGAGAAGCAGTTGTGATTGCAAGCTGACTGTTATCGCTGCGGCTGAGTGTTGCCGCATCACTTTCCCAAAGCAATTTTGGCATATCAACGCCTGTGATTTTTGTAACTTCATCTACAACAGCGCGTGCTTCCGGATACGCTTCGCAAATATCCTTAATCATACCAGGAACCTGTGCACCCTGTCCCGGAAATAAAAATGCATATTTCTTCATATAATATCCCCTGTAAAAAAAATCTGCCAAAAGGCTAACTACAAAATGACATTTTTACTACATTTTGTCAACATAAAAATCAGTTTTTCAATAATAAAAATTGGTGCTATAATAGAACACAGGAGGATACAAAATGTCAAATGAAAAAGCATTAAAAGCTCTGCAGCAGATAAAAACCTACTGCGCTGCAACTCAGTTGGATGAATTGGAATACGTCATTTCTGTTCTCGAAAAATTACAAAAAGATGGAATTACAGATCCACTGAATACAGACTTCTCGACACTAAAGAAATAAAAGGAATAAAAAATGATAGGAACATTCTGGGCCCTTGTGCCTGCAATTGTGGCCATTGCCCTGGCCCTCTGGACAAAGGAAGTTTATTCTTCCCTTTTTATTGGTATTGTAATCGGCGGACTTTTTTACGCCATTGAAACTGCAGCCGGCTTCCCAGGCTTTTTCAATCACATCTTCAAAGACGGAATGATTGCTCAGCTTTCGGACAGCTGGAACGTGGGAATTATTGTATTCCTTGTTGTACTTGGAATTATGGTTGCACTTATGAACAAAGCAGGTGGTTCTGCTGCATTCGGACGCTGGGCTAAAAAGCACATCAAAACAAAGGCCGGCGCACAGATTGCTACAATCGTGCTTGGTATCTTTATTTTTATTGATGACTACTTTAACTGTCTTACAGTCGGCTCTGTTATGCGTCCTATGACAGACAAATACGGTCTTTCAAAAGAAAAGCTTGCATACCTCATTGACTCAACAGCAGCTCCTGTATGTATTATTGCACCAATTTCTTCCTGGGCTGCAGCTGTTGCAGGTTTTGTAAGCGAAGGTGAAAACGGATTCACCCTCTTCTGTAAAGCAATTCCTTTCAACTTCTATGCATTCTTTACTATTATCATGTTGTTTGCAATGGTATTCATGAAGTTTGAATACGGTGAAATGTCAAAATACGAAAAAGCACTTGAAGTAATGAACAATGCATCAGAAGAAACCGAAGACGGCACAAACAAAAATGGTCATGTAATTGATTTGATTCTTCCAATCATTGTTCTCATTGTAATGTGTATTCTCGGAATGATTTACACCGGCGGATTCTTTACAAAAATGAATGTACTTGAAGATGGAACTCTTGAAGCAAATGCAAACTATCTGAACATTATTTCATCATTCTCTGATTCCGATGCTTCAGTTGGCCTTGTACTCGGTTCATTTGCTGCATTGATTATCACAATCATTTTCTATGTTTGCCGCAAGGTACTTTCTTTCAAAGCAAGTATGCTCTGTGTTCCAGACGGATTCAAAGCAATGGTTCCGGCTATTTTGATTTTGACTCTGGCATGGACACTTAAAGCTATGACAGACAGTCTTGGTGCTAAAGAGTTTGTTGCGGGTCTTGTAGAAGGTTCAGCTGCAGGATTTAAGATGATGCTTCCGGCAATTATCTTTGTAGTAGCTGTATTCCTTGCATTTGCAACCGGAACTTCATGGGGAACCTTTGGTATTCTTATTCCAATTTGTATTGCGATTTTTGCACCGGGAAATCCACTGCGCATCATTTCAATTTCTGCATGTATGGCAGGTGCAGTTTGTGGTGACCACTGCTCACCTATTTCCGATACAACGATTATGGCCAGTGCAGGTGCTCAGTGTGAACACGTAAAGCACGTTTCAACACAGCTTCCATATGCAATCAGTGTTGCAGTAGTTTCATTCTTGACTTATGTAGTAGCAGGTTTGACTACAGGACTTGGAATTGTAGCCAGCGCAATTATTTCATGGATTTTTGGAGTTGCAGCTTTGCTCTGCTTCTTAGTATTTATGAAAAAGCGTGTATCGAAATAACATTGTCATGCTGAACTTGTTTCAGCATCTATAAAAAAGACCCCGAACCAAGTTCGGGGTGACATGTTAGTTAAGCATGGAAATCAATAGTCTTTCCAGCGTGCCACAATTTTTCCAAATCATAGAAAGTTCTGGCAGACTCAGACATAAGGTGTACAACAATTGCACCTAAATCAATAAGATTCCAGTCATCACCATCAGGACTCTTTCGGTTTGTAACGTGAATCTCAAGGTCATTTTCCTTAATGTATTCTTTAATCTGTTTGTAGAGTCCCTGCCAGTGAGCAGAACTGTTTACAGTTACAATTACAAAATAATCAGTCCAGCTGTTGAGCCCGCTGATATCTAAAAGAGTAACATCATTACCCTTTCCATCTTCCATCAATCTTGCAATTTCAATTGCTTTTTCTTCCATTGTTTTCATATTCAGAATTCCTGCCTGTTATCTGCGAGATGGAACAACATAACGTCCATCAAAATCTCTTCCGAGGATAATCGTAAAGTCAACGCCCGCATCAAGGCTGGAACTTTCTGCTTCTTCCTCAGGAGTAGCTTCTCTAATATTTGTACAGTGAATAAAATCACCAACAATTTTTGCAACATCCATATTTCCAAGATGATCTATGATTACAGTTTCCTCATAATCATTTCTTGGAGCATTTACAGGGCTCAAAACATCATAACTTGCATTCTGGAACAGAATTGCAGTATTTCGTGCAAGGCCCTGAGTTGTAGTACCATTTTGAATTTCAAGCACGTATACACGGCTTGTAAGAGTTCCATCGGTAGAAGCAAGAAGATTAGTTGTTGTCTTAACAGCTTCCTTAATGAACTCCCCATTATTATCAGGCATCAAAAGCTGCTGACCGTCAACACGGCGCAACGAACCTGTAATAGTCTGCTTGATAATTGATTCTGCATCAACATCAGCAATTGCTTCAAAAAGCGTTATTTCTTCCTCTTCATTCAGATTTGTTTGAATAAAATCAAGATATCTTTTTCTATTCTCTTTATTAAAGATAATAAATTTTTTGTCATGAAGGCCAGTAATAAAGGCTGCCATAGCATTCTGGTAGCGTTCCTGAACATCAGCTTCTGTTTCATCTTCAAGTCTGTAATGAAGATAAGTTGTAATTTTATCACCATCAAGATTAATGGCACCAGACGGAAGGAGCCAGCGTTCATTTTCTTCAGAAACGCAGTCTACCGGTTCAGAAATAAACACCCGCATTCCGCCAAGATAGTCAGAAATTTTAATAAAACTGTCGAGAGTCAAAATAGCATAATACGGAATTGTCATTCCCAAAAGCTTTTCAGTTTCATTACGAAAGGCTGTAATTCCGGCATCAGAATAAACCTTTTCAAGTTTGTCTACACGACCAAGACTCTGATAAATTGCTCCCGTGTATCCAGGAAGATTTACAAGAGCAGCTTTATTTGAAGTAGGATTATAAATCAAAACACTCGAAAAAAGCATACTTGAATCTTTATCTTCTACAACGATTAAAGTACGCATAATGCCTTTTTCTTTTAATGCATCTTCAACTGTATTAGTTTTCAGCGAAAACGCAAATACAATCGAAATGGCAACTCCAATCAGGATAATAAGAGCAATAAAAATTACGCCTTTTTGTTCATCACGTATTTTGATTTTCCCCATTTACAGCTTCCCCCCACTGTTAACTGGTGCTTTTATATTTACTGTATAATATTCTATCATTTCACGGGTACCAGGCGCAATCTCAATATTATGCTTTAACAGATATTCATAATTTTCTTCAAGCACAGAATAAAGCATTTCATCCAGAGTCATTGCAAAAAGCCGTGCCCTGTATTCCTCTGTTGACTGAGGACGCCCAGGTTCTATTTTATCAGCAAGAAAAAGACACTTTGTAAGGTCACACATTCCCTGAATACCGGAAGTATGATTTGCAACCGCTTCAAGAATTTCCGGGTCATATACTTTAAAATGTTCTTTAAGCATTACAGCGGCAGCACGACCATGAAGAAGAGCGGGCTTTTTGAATTCAAAATCAATAATCGCATTTCCATCACGACGAGCAAGTGCAATCAAATCATCATTTGAAAAATCTTTGCACATATCGTGACCAATACCTGCAAGGTAGCCTTTTCGCCAGTCAAGTCCATACTGCCGGCACATACGGGCACAAGTCTCTGCCACACGAACAGAATGCTCATAACGGCTTTTTTTAACATGCGCCTGTGTAAAGGCACGGATTTCTTCAGTCTTTTCTATATAATTAATCATACAAGTTGTTTTCTATAATATAATCAAAAACTGCCGGTGGAACAAGATAGCGAAAACTTTTACCCTCGCTGATGCGGCGGCGAATATCTGTAGAAGAAACCGGAAGCATCGGAGAATCAAGATAAATGCAAGGATAACAAAAACTCTTCAAATCAAACTTTACAGAAAAATCACCTTTGTAATCACCAGTCGGCTTATTTTCATAAAGCGTAGATTCCATTGCCTTAACATCCGGATACCTGTGAACAATAATCAAATCAGCAAGGTCAGAAACCTTTTCCGGATTCCGCCACTTACTGAATTCAGCTGCAACCTCATCACCCATTACAAAGGCAAGTTTTTTAGAAAGTTTTCCTTCATATTTTTTCGTAAGATATTCAAGAGTATCTGACGTATAAGAAATGCCACCCCGTTCAACTTCGCAAGGCTCAAGTTCAAAATGACCGTCACCTTCACTGGCACAAAAACGGGAAATCATTTCCATACGGTACTTAGCATCTATGATTTTTGCCGAATCCTTGTGAGGCGGCTGATAAGTTGGCACAAACAAAACCTTGTCATACCCCAGCTCACGCACAATAGTGTCGGCAAGCATAGCGTGTCCTACATGCAAAGGATTAAATGTTCCACCAAATACCGCAACCTTCATCGCAAGTCACCTTCAAACTTATTGTTCACTTCCAGGATACTGAACATTATCGTCATCATCATCAATATAAGCACGGTCTTTCATAAAGTCAGAACCAAACTGATTTTGATTTTCAGATGTATTTCCCATTCCAGAATCTGCAGAGCTCTCTCTGTTTTCCTGTTTGCTTACAAGTTCCATAATCTGATGCTGAGCATCTTTCATTCCGCGGCCTGTGTGAACAGAAACTGGAATTACAACAGTGTCCGGTTCGTTTTCACGGATTTTATTCTGCACTTCAACAGCGCGGTCAAAAGCGCCCTCTACATCAATTTTGTTACATAAAACAATGCGTGGCTTTTCCATAAGGCTGTCTGAATAATTACGAAGTTCGTTGCAAAGAGTATCGTAAGCAGTAAGATAATTTTCGTCGCTGCAGTCAATCATAAAGATGAGACAGGCAGTTCGTGTAATATGCTTAAGGAAGGTATCTCCAAGGCCAAGCCCTTCAGAAGCGCCTTCAATAATTCCAGGAATATCAGCAATAATGATGTCAGATTCGTCGTCTACACGGAGTACACCAAGATTAGGAATGATTGTAGTAAACGGATAAGGTGCAATCTTTGGGCGGGCATTTGTAAAGAAGGTCAAAAGCGAAGACTTTCCGGCGTTAGGAAAGCCTACAAGACCGGCATCAGCCATAATAGAAAGTTCAAGTTTTAAGAAGCGGGTCTCTCCCTTCTGTCCGGGATTTGCCTGTTTAGGGGCCTGATTTGTAGAAGATTTAAAGTGAACGTTACCCCAGCCACCATTACCACCTTTGAGGAAAGTAAAACTTTCATCACCTTTGGCAGTAGAAAAGTCGTAAATGATTTCTTCGGTTTCGGCATCGCGGATAGTTGTTCCGGGTGGCACTGGAATTACACAGTCTTCACCATCGGCACCATAGCGGTTCCACCCCTGGCCGTCGCCGCCGTTACGAGCCTTAAAGCAATGTTTATGACGGATATTTGCCAGTGTCCTCAGGTTGCGTTTTACTGTAAATATAATATCACCGCCCTTTCCGCCGTCACCGCCGTTAGGACCACCATGAGGAATATATTTTTCGCGTCTAAATGCAACACAGCCATTGCCGCCGTTGCCAGAACGTACTTCAATTGTCGCTTCATCTGCAAATCCAATCATAAATCCACCACACCTCTGTCATCCTGAACTTGTTTCAGGATCTTCTAATAATAGATGCTGAAACAAGTTCAGCATGACATATACAAAAAAAAAGCCCGGCACACTTTCGTTTTACCGGGCATTCACATTCAGTAAAAACTGAACTTAGTTAGCAGCTTCAACAGAAACAACCTTGTGGTTATTTCTTTCACCGAAAACTACTTTTCCATCAACTGTAGCAAAAAGGCTGTCATCACCAGCTTTCATAACGTTTGCTCCAGGATAGAATTTTGTTCCGCGCTGCTTTACGATGATTGAACCTGCTGTAACAGATTCACCAGCATATTTTTTTACACCCAAGCTTTTAGGATTCGGATCGCGTCCGTTTTTTGCACCAGATCCACCACGTGTTCTTCCCATAGTAATCTCCTTATTTAATTATGCGAGAGTGATAGACTCAACGCGTACCTTTGTATACTGCTGTCTGTG
>CAMNIU010000092.1 GCA_946540605.1 uncultured Treponema sp. | reverse complement strand
GGAATGTACTCGTAGTGAGTTCCCATAATTGTGTTGTTGAAGCAGATGTAAGCGTAATCATAGTCGCCTTCAATCTTTTCAACTTTTGGAATATAAGAATAATTCTTGTCTTTGCTGCTTGCAATAATATCAACATCAACGCCAAGTTTTTTAGCTTCAGCAGCAGCCTTCTTTGCCCAGACACCAGTTTCGATGTAGGCAGCCTTTCCAGTGTGAATACCCAAGTTTTCAGCAACCATAGCAAACTGAGTAGAACCACCACCCTGAACAAAAAGCACCTTGTAGTTGTCTGGAACGTTCATCAATTTGCGAACCATAGCCTCAGCATCCTGAATGATTGGCTCATAAGCCTTAGAACGGTGACTCATTTCCATTACCGACTGGCCAGTTCCATTGTAATCCATCATTTCAGCTGCACAAGCATTCAAAACCTCTTCCGGCAGGCAGCTAGGTCCCGCACTAAAATTGTACACTCTTGCCATACATCGACTCCTTCGTCTTTTCATTATTTTAGAGTTACCTGCCTTCGGCAGGTCGCTACGTCCGCCCTTCGCTAACGCTCACCGTCCTCACTCTGGTGGTTTCGACAAGCTCAACCACCGTCGTTGCGGTCGGCAAGGGGCTCCCATCGCTAACTCATTTTATCCAATTAATTTCAACGCATTCAGAATTGAAAGATTTTCAACCTTCACGCCGTCGGGCACTTTTAAGACCGCCCTGGTCATATTTACAATTCCCGTGATGCCTGCTTTTACAAGTCTATCGCACATAGACTGTGCATCTTTGTCGGCAACCGTCAGAATCGCAAGAGTGATTTTTTCCTGTTTAATCACCCAGCTCATTTCTGTTGCAGGGTAGAGGGGGAAGGTGGAACGGAGAATCTCAACGCGGTTTACGTTTGAGTCAAAACCCGCCTTAATCTTAAAGACGCTTCCTTCTGTGGTTGCGTCATCAAGAAGGGCCGCTCCAAGTCTGTTTAACCCAACTATGCAACAGTTGACTTCTTTGGATTCAAAGCCGAGTGCCCGTCCGATTGCTTCCTGCAAATCGTCCTTAAGGTACCCGTTTGAAACACCTTTGTTGTATCCAAGCAGCCAGAGGTCATGGCGGATTAAAGAATCCTTCCAACCGGTAATCTCACTAATCTGCACCGAAGTTATTTTTTCGTTCGGCCAGCCTTGCAAAAGATTCTGCAAAATCAGCATGCGTTTTCTGGTTACTTCTGGAAGAACAACAATTGCGCTCATTATAGGCTTTCCTCCTGCCTTATGGAATCAATTTTCAGAGACAAAAGTATGAATTTTGAGGAAATCTTATCAAAAATGAGGATTTTTTGCAAATACTGTTAAAATTATAACAATAAAATGTAAAAAATTATAAAATACGTTAGTGAAAAACTGAAGAGCGGAGCAGGAAAAAGGGATGAACTGCCTCTTGACGTCTTTGCAGACTTGCATAAAGAGAAAAAGGGAATATTCATTAAGTTTGTCATGCGTAACTAATTTAAGCATATATGCTATGTTTAGTTATGTAGATTCCGAAACAAGTTCGGAATGACACTGATTGGCAAACTTGTTGAATATTCCCTTTTTCTTTCACAAAAACGGAAAGCGAGCATGTTCATCCCTTTTTACTGCGGGAGCTCTTCAGTTTTTTAGATTTCAATAAATTATCACATATAATCTTTTATATTTTAAACATCCCCACATTAATGTTAAGTTCTTCCAGATTTTCCTGATTTTCGTTACTTAATTTATGGCACTGTTCCACATTCTGAGTAATTTCAACAGAATCCTCTGCCATCTTATTCATAGATTCAGTAATTTCCTGAGTTACGTTTTCCAGATTTTTCATTTCTTCAATAATCTGTTTACCACCATTAAGAAGCACGCTTGTGTTTTCCTTTACAATATCAGCTGAGTTTTTAATCTCATTAATAGACTGCAAAACCTGAACATTTCCTTCATTCTGTTCATCCATTGCATTACGGATTACGGCTTCCTGCTGCTGAACCTTACTTGTCAAATCAAAAATAACTTCAAACTGGTTCTGCACGGCCTTAGTATTATCAGAAACTCCCTGAATGATATCCTGCAGTTCACTAAGCTGATTTCCAATATTTTTACCCTGAGTATTAGACTGCTCTGCAAGCTTGCGGATTTCATCAGCTACAACTGCAAAACCTTTACCTGCTTCACCGGCATGTGCAGCCTCAATTGCGGCGTTCATGGCAAGAAGGTTAGTCTGGCTGGCAATACTCTGAACAACAGATGAGGCTTCCACAAGTCCTTTTGATTTATCAAGAATGTTGGCTGCCAGCTCAGTAGATTCCTTGATTCGTTTTCGTCCGGTTTCTGATTCTGCACCAAGAGTTTCAACAGTTTTAGAGTTTCCTTCCAGAATCTGAGTAACCGAACGGATGTTTGCAACCATCTCTTCGACTGCACTGGAAGAATTGGAAACACAATCAACCTGAATTTTTACATTCTCACTAAGCTCATTGATTTTTGAAATCATAGTTTGAATTGTTTTATCACTCGTTAATACGCTTTCCGACTGGTAGCCTGCCTTTTCCTTTACCATATTGATGTTTTTCATAATTTCTTCAATGGAGTTTGAGGTTGCCGTCATGCTGGAATTAACGTTTTCTGCGGTATTAAGCGAGATTTCTACAGATTTTTTAATATCAGATAAAAGGGCATGGGTTTCATCCTTAAAGGAGTTAAGGTCATTTGTCAAAAGTCCTATTTCATTACGGGTTGTAACAGGAAGACTTTCTCCAGTGTAGTCTTTTTCTGCAACTTTTTGTGTAAAGAACTGAATATCACGGAATTTTGCGCTTAAAGATTTCATCTGCAATAAGCTGCCTATGACAATAAAAATTGAACCAAGAATTCCTTCCGGGAAAATGTATCTCCAAACAAGAACTGTATTTGGAACATCCTTAAGGGCAGTAGAAAGAACTGGAGTGATTGTAATAAGAATAAAGCCGATTCCGCCACAAATGCTTATAAACATAGAGCGGACAATAAGTGACATAGATTTAAATTCCTTGCGGAAGGGGAGAACGTAAAGTGAATGCTCTAAATGCTGAACTAAAAGACTGTAAAAGACTTGTGCAATTAAAAAGACATTTCCTACACATGCTGTATAAAGAGGCGCTACATCAACAAAAACCTGTTTTTCTGCAAAAGAGCCCTGTACTATCAAAGCGGAGAAAAAAGCATTTAAGACTCCAGTGGCCAAAGTTGTTGTCTGAAATCGCTTATAAACTTTGTTTGTTTTTTCAACTGATTCTGGATTATGCGGATTATAGGCGTTTAATAATTTTGTCTGCGAGAACCACCAGAAAAGAATAAAAGCATAGATTAAGGTAATTCCTATAATTGCTACTGGAGAAGTAAAGCCTATGAAGGTATCCTTCAAGTCAAAAATATGCAGTTGAACAAAAGTAACCCAGCTGACAAAGAAAGGCACTATAAAAATATTGATATATAGAAAGAAGTGTATTTTAGTGATTTTGATTTGAGAATTATTGTTTGAATCTGCCATAAAAGATAAGCTCCTTAATCATAACAAAATGTTATTTAAAAATTATACGCTTAAAGGTAGGAAAATTCAAACAAAATATAACAAAATGTTTATAAAACAATGAAAAAGTTAAAAAAAAGAGGATCCGGAAAAACTATAAAAACCGGATCCTCAAAAAAATTAGGAGGCAAATTAATTAGTGTGCGTAAGCAACTGCTATTCCTGGTGTCATGGATGTCTCAAAATAAGAGGCAACCTGTTCATCAAACAGTTGATCAAGCATCTTCTGGTACGCCATAATCTTTCCAACGTAATTCAACGTTGTTTGTGGTGTCTTGTTTGAACGAACTCTGCTGGTTCCAGCGTTGTACATTGCAAGAGCAGAAACGTCGTTTCCCGCAGTGTTCAAGCAAAACTTAAGATGCGACATACCATACCTTGAACTCACAAACGGATCAAAGAAGTCTGACTCTGAAAGACCAGGAAAGGAGTTGCTGTTCAACTGGAACAAGCCCCGGTCAATCGAAGTGTTAGCATTCCTGTTTGTTGCGTTCGCATTATAGTTACTTTCTGTGTGCGCCAAAGAAAACGCCAAAGAAAGTGGAATGTCATTTTTTTCTGCTTCTGTAAGAATAGCCTGAGTTACCTCGCGATCTCCAGTAATCTGGAAGTAAAACCATTCTACAGCTGTGCGAGACAGTGGCTGTCGATAAAGTGCAAGACCGTTATCGTAGTCGTCTGTCAGGCGGTTCAAAGAAACTTCGGTAAAATAATCCTGAAAAGCCGCAGAAAGCTCTTCTTCAGTTTCTTCTGACAAATCAATTATAGTCAAAGGTTCAGATACTACAGGCTGAACCGGTTCTGCTGCATTCGGCAATAAGAAATAAACAAGAAAAGCTGCAGATGCTAAAACAATGCTCAAAAATGCTGTGAGGAACCAGGTACCTGCAAGTCTGCTCTGTTCCTGTTTAGACTGCATACTTTTTTCCCTCATTTCTCTCTCGTTATCGCGGTGTATAATGCCATAAAAGAAAATTTAAATCAAGAGAATTTTGAAGAAAAAAGCCGAATTTTCTCGAAAAATTTGCTTTTTCTTCGCGGATAGTGCGGTTTGTTGCGGTATGTTACAATCAGTATATCACAATGTCATCTGATAGAGGATTTTCTGCCTTGGTGAAATATACGTATTGTGCGTGTTTTATAGCAAGAGTGTCCATAAAGGCCTGTTTATCTTTTAGCTGAGGCACGAGTTCCAGACCTGCAACACTTGTGCAGTCTTTTACGCGGCGTGCTGTATGATTATAAGCATTTGTGAAAAGCTCTTCCTGTTCTGGAGTTTCAAGAGGCTTGTCTACAACTGGTACAAGAACTGCGAATTCTCCGGCTTCTTCCATTGCTTTGAGCTGCTCGCGGAGTTGTGCGAGGTATTCTTCATTGTAAGCTTCATCTTCAATTTCTATAGTGCTCCACGGAATGTCGATACGTTTTAGGGTAGAAGTATCTACCGGTGAGTTGTCTGCAATTTTAAAGAGTTTACTGTTTTTTACTGTAAATATAGGTTCTAGTTTCATATTTTATTCCTTATAAAAATGTCATGCTGAACTTGATTCAGCATTTATGTAGTAGAGTGTCTGAAACAAGTTCAGGGGGACAATGTGCTTAAAAAAAAAGACCTTTACGCACAGCATAAAGGTCTGAAATCTCTAATTAAAATTATTCTATTCTGTAAGAATATGAATAACCTGTTCCTTATCCTGTGTATCAAGAATTTCCTGACGTTTTTCAGGACTCTTGAACAAGAGGCTTACTTCAGCAAGGAACTGAAGATGTGGACCTGTCTTGTTTACTGGAGACAAAGTCATAATGAAAATGCGGCATGGTTCCTGGTCCAGAGAATCGAAATCAACTGGATTATCAGAAATACCAATGCAGGCAACCAAATCCTTTACTGTATCTGTCTTTCCGTGAGGAATGGCAATTCCATGTTTCATACCTGTAGACATCTTGCGCTCGCGATCCAAAACACATTCGCGTGCAGCGTCTTTGTCCGTAACCTTTCCTGCTTTAAAAAGAACATCAATCATCTCGTCTATGATTTCTTCTTTTGTTGTTCCCTTCAAGTGAAGATTTACGGTGTCTGCTGTTAATACTGTTCTTAAGTCCATAGTTTTATATTATTTCCACTTGCGAAACTTGTCAAGGGTAAAAAGCCTTATTAATAGCGAAAAATATAATGTTTTTATAGAAGATTTTTTGATTGTTCCATTTGATGATTTCAGAAAAAATAAGAAAAAAATCAAAAAAAAATAATTACCTATTGACAAAGTAGGTAATAGCCTTTATATTTGGATTTGTAAAACCTACTAAGTGAATAGGAAATGGAGGATAAAAAAATGAGTGATATTAAACAGAGTTCGTTGGAATTGATAGGCGGAACACCGCTCTTGCAGTTGAATAATTATGCAAAAAAGGCTGGACTTCAGGATGCAAAAATCCTTGCAAAACTTGAATATCTTAATCCTGCCGGAAGTGTAAAAGACCGTGTTGCTCTTGCAATGATTGAAGATGCAGAAGAAAAGGGCCTGCTTAAACCAGGTGCAACAATCATTGAGCCAACTTCTGGTAACACAGGTATTGGTCTTGCCGCTGTAGCAGCAGCAAAAGGCTATCACGCAATTCTTACCTTGCCAGATACAATGAGTGTTGAACGCCGCAATCTTCTTAAGGCTTACGGTGCAGAAATCGTACTTACAGAAGGTGCAAAGGGTATGAAGGGAGCTATTGCTAAGGCTGAAGAACTTCAGAAGGCAACTCCTGGTAGCATTATTCCTGGTCAGTTCATAAATCCTGCAAACCCTGCAGTTCATAAGAAAACTACTGGTCCTGAAATCTGGAAACAGACAGACGGTAAAGTTGATATTTTTGTTGCCGGTGTTGGTACTGGTGGTACAGTTACTGGTGTAGGTGAGTATCTTAAGGAACAGAATCCAAACGTAAAGGTAGTTGCTGTTGAACCTGCTACAAGTCCTGTTTTGTCTAAGGGTGAAGCTGGACCTCACAAGATTCAGGGAATTGGCGCAGGATTTATTCCGGATGTTTTGAACACTAAGATTTATGATGAAATTATTCCTGTAGAAAATGATGATGCCTTTGCGGAAGGTCGTGCATTTGCGCAGAGTGAGGGAATTCTTGTTGGTATTTCTTCTGGTGCTGCATTGAAGGCTGCACGTATTCTTGCTGAGCGTCCTGAAAATAAGGGAAAGACAATAGTTGTTCTTCTTCCTGATTCTGGAGACCGCTACTTGAGTACACCTTTGTTCAGCGATAATTAATGACATTCAGGCTTCCGGGGTAAGGATTTACAGATTTTAGATTTGCCAAAATCAGCCTTGCTTTGGAAGCCTCATAATTTAAAAATCTTATTCCCCTTTATACTATATTATGAATATGCTATATTAACCTATCTCGTCTATAGGATTAATTATGACTGACGAATTAAACAAAAAATATGAAGATTTGAAGAATTATTTTAAGCAGCTTGGAAGTGCGGCAATTGCTTTTTCGAGTGGAGTTGATTCGACTTTTATGCTTAAGGTAGCCCATGATGTTTTGGGTAATAAGGCAGTTGCAGTGACAGCGAGATCACATTCATTTCCGGCGAGGGAAAAAAATGAGGCAGCTGAGTTTTGCAAAAAAGAAGGTATAGAACATATTTTTATTGATTCAGAAGAATTGAATATTCCGGGTTTTAAGCAGAATCCAAAGAACCGCTGTTATATATGTAAGCACGAACTTTTTGAAGAAATTATTGAAGTTGCAAAGCAGCATGGGCTTGCCTATGTTTGCGAGGGTAGTAATCTTGATGATAACGGTGATTACCGTCCGGGGCTGCAGGCAGTGGCGGAACTTGGAGTAAAAAGCCCGCTCAGAGAATGTAATTTGTGGAAATCTGAGATCAGGGCAATTTCTAAAGAGCTTGGTCTGAATACCTGGAAAAAGCAGAGTTTTGCCTGTCTTGCGAGCCGCTTTGTTTACGGCGAAACTATTGCAGTCGAAAAGCTTGATATGGTAGATAAAGCAGAACAGCTGCTCCTTGATCTGGGATTTGAGCAGGAGCGTGTAAGAATCCACAGTTTTGGAAACGGTGAAACTTCCGGAACTATTGCCCGTATTGAAGTAAATCCAAATGAGTTTTCAAAAGTGCTTGCACATCAGGAAATAATTGTAAGCGAATTCAAAAAAATCGGATTCAATTATGTTTCAATGGATTTGCAGGGCTACAGAACCGGAAGTATGAACGAAACGATTGCAGCAAATATTCGGATAGTTGAGAAAGAAGACAAAGTACTATAAAATTATTTTACGGTAAGAATTTTATGGATATGACTGTTGAATTGTTTAACAGTATAATCAACTCAGCACAGGACTGTGTTTTCTGGAAAGACAAGGACAGGCGCTTTGTTGGAGTAAATCAGGCTTTTCTCGATTTTTATGGATTTGAATCAGATGATATTTTAATTGGTAAAAATGACGAAGATATGGGCTGGCACTCAGATCCGGAACCTTTTAAACAGGATGAGCTGGCAGTGCTTGCTGGAAAAAGCACTTATAAAGTCCATGGTAAATGTTTTATAAAGGGAGAGGAGCGGGATATTGTTGCTTCTAAGCGCCCTCTTTACAAGAATGGCGAAATAGTCGGCCTTGTGGGAAGCTTTACAGATATTACCGATGTATTACGGCGTGGAAATGCTCTTGAGCAAAATCAGACAATTTATACAATCGACAAACTTAGAAAGTACAGTTTCTTTGATAAACTGATGGATGAGGTAAGCCTTAATGAAATTCTCGACCCGCTTACCGGAGTTATATCTCGTGCTTATTCGGTCAGATTTGTCCGTTCTCTTATTGCCGAACAACGTCCATTTACCTTTGCAATGATTGACCTTGATAACTTTAAGTTCATTAATGATAGTCTTGGTCACACAGCCGGAGATATGGTTTTATCAACAGTTTCAAAACGGCTTGCAGAATTTCTTGACGGTTTCGGAATTGTAGGAAGGTTTGGCGGAGACGAACTTTTATTGATTGATCTTAAGCATATTAATACAGATGATAAGATTTCTTTCTTTGAAAGACTCTATGTAAATTCTCTTGCCCTTCGCTTTACGATGGATTTTGGAAACGGTGGTTCATTCATTACGGCAACTGCAGGTGCAGCAAGCTTTCCGGAAGATGCAAACAATTATGCAGATTTATTCACGCTTATAGATAAAATGCTTTATTATGGCAAGAACAAAGGTCGTAACTGCTTTACTGTTTATCAGGAAAAAAAGCACAAGGATCTTGAAGTTACAAAAATTGCGCATCGCGGATTGTATACTTACTTCCATCAGTTAAGAACAAGTCTGGAAGAGGCCGATAGTTTTGAAAACAAACTGAAAGCTGCAATCCCTGTTCTTTCTGAAATCTTGAAAGTGAAAGACCTTTTCTATGTTCGCAATGACGGAAGATTAAAAGCTGTAATGAATCCTCAATATGAGGGTGATGCTTCTGATATAGCAGAGCTTATGGTAGAGGATCTTTTTTCTGAAAATACTCTGGATAAAGTAAAAAATAATTCTCCGAAATTCTATAAAACCTTAATTGATAAGGGTTTTGAAACTGCTCTTATAGTCCGCATTCGAAAAGGCAGCGAAGTATACGGTTACCTGGTTTGTGCAGTAAAACGAAGCCTTCGCATCTGGCAGGAAAACGAATGTGCAGTTTTGTATTATGTGGCCGGACTTTTGATGGAAAACCAACAGAGGATTGAATAGTGAAAAAAGGACTTGTAATGGAAGGCGGGGCTATGCGTGGCATGTTTACAGCCGGCGTATGCGATGTACTTCTGGAAAATGGAATTGATTTTGATGGTGCTATCGGAGTTTCTGCGGGCGCAACTTTTGGCTGTAACTTTAAGTCTAAGCAGATTGGACGTGCCATCCGTTACAACAAACGCTTTTCGCATAACTGGCGCTACTGTTCCTTCCGGTCATTTTTTCTGACCGGAGATTTATATGGAGCCGACTTTTGCTACAACCAGCTTCCAAATAAACTTGATCCTTTTGATTATGAAACCTACCTTGCGAATCCGCTCAAGTTTTATGCAGTGGCTTCGGACTGTCATACAGGATTGCCTGTTATTAAAGAACTTAAAACCTGTGACCAGTATGATTTGACCTGGATGCGGGCGAGTGCAAGTATGCCGCTTGTTTCTCATGTTGTGAAAATTGACGGCTATGAACTTCTTGATGGCGGAATGACAGTTTCGATTCCGCTTAAAGCTTTTGAAGATATGGGCTATGAAAAGAATCTTGTTGTTTTGACTCAGCCTCGTGACTTTGTAAAAGAGCCAAGTTCATCTCTTTCTCTTATGAAGATTGCTCTCCGTAAGTATCCAAAGATTTACGAGGCAATGCTCAAACGTCATGAAGTTTACAATCAGGAGAAGTCCTATGTTTTTGAGCAGGAAGCGGCCGGAAAATGCTTTGTAATCTGCCCGGAAGTTTCTCTTGGCATCAGCCGCACCGAGAAAAATCCCGAAGAACTTCAGCGGGTTTATGACTTGGGCAGGGTAGAGATGCAGAAGAAACTTGAGGAACTTAAAGTCTTTTTATTGGAGCATTAATTCTCTGACTTTTTTGTTATAGAATTCTTTCTTTCCTGAAGTTTTTTGTTTATCTTTTTTGCATCATTGAAATCAAGAAGATAGACAAGAACCGATACAAAAATGAAAATCAGCACGAACATTATTTCCATAATTGCAATGGAAGAAGTTTCTTTTTTGAACCAGCCGAGAGTCAGTCCGACACAACAAAGCGTTGCATTAATAATCAGGAAGTATAAAATCTTAAAAAGAAGAAGCAGTCTGTTAGAAATATTCTTTTTAATATAGAAGATTCCAAAACTAAGGCCAGAAACTACACCAATCAAAATTATACCCCAGATATCATTCAGCATCAGTATTATTGTGCCAGTTGGTTCAAAGGCTTTTCTGAAAATTGTAATCATGATAAAAATCATGGTAATAACACGGGTGCAGATATTAATCATTACGGAAATTATACTGTCGTTTTTTTCATTATTTTTCATAAGCCTAACAACTCCTTTAATGTGTTTAAGTAATTTCTCGAAATCATAACCTTATATCCGTTTTCCAGAACAGCTTCAAATCGGCCTCCGAAAACCGGGGCAAGACTGTCTATTTTGTCCAGGTTTACAATTACAGCTTTGTTTGCCCGAAAGAAAATAGTTGCCGGTAATTCTGCTTCCAGCTGATAGAGTTTTGACTTTGTTTCATAAACAGAATCTTTTGTGTAAGCAAAAACTTTATCATCAACTGATTCAAAATATAAAACTGCTTCAGGCTCAATAAATACAATTTTTGAATCCTTGTAAAAGTTCATTTTTCCTTTGCCGGTTTTAAACTGATTGATAAGTTTTGTCAGACTCTCATCAAGATAGTCGCACCTAACGATTAACTCGTCTTCCTCATCAACCTTCTTTTCAAGAATGGTTACTTTCATTTTTTACCTCAAAAGTGCCGCAGGGGGCTTACTGATATTGTACCATCTTTTGAGCTTCTTGCAAGGTAAGACTAACAAAATCATCCGGATCTTCTTTATTTACGAAAAAAGGGGGATTTGCTAATATTAGCGTACATGAACAGAAAAATTACAATCATAAAAAAAGAAGAAGCTTATACTTTTGATGAACTGGCATTGCTTGAAGAAAATTTTTTGCCAATGATTCAAGATGAGGGGCAAAGAGAGGCTGCTGGTGGAATTATCCGAAGCCTGAAATTAAGTCTTGAAAATCAGAAAAAATCATCTGCCATTTTTTTTATGCCGCAAAATACCTTTAATATTTTCTCTTTGATTCAGGGAGACAATTCCATTTGTAAAATTACTAAAGAGAATATTGAAGCTTTGTATAAGGCTTTTGATATAATTGAAGATTGTGAAAGCCAGCCGATTTATAGTCATCTTAAGAAAAAACTTAAAACTCTTAATGAATATCTTGAACAGGGAAATGATGTAGCGCCGACTGTGATTGCGGCAGATAATTTTTCTGTAATGGAAATTGAATAGCCCTGCATAATTATATGCTATAATATCCTGATGCAAATAGATCAGCTGTTTGAATTTGTATATATCCTCATTGATAAAAAACAGGTAACTGCAAAAGAGATGGCAGAACGCTTTGGAGTTTCTACACGTACTGTTTACCGCTGGATAGAAGCACTTTCTGTTTCGGGGATTCCTGTTTATTCGCTGAAAGGGCGGGGTGGTGGAATTGCAATTTCAGAAAAGTTTTCAATGGATAACACTGTGCTTTCGGAAGAGGAACGGCTGGCAATTGTTTCAAGTGTAAAGGCGCTGGAAAACTTGAGCGGCAAAAGCGGGACTTCAATTACTCCGGAGAGAAAGGCGGCAGATAAACTTTCACGTCTGGTAGCAAGCGACACTAACTGGCTTGAAGTTGATTTTGCACCGTGGAGCCCGGAAGGTTCAGAAGTTAGAAATCTGTTCAGTGTTCTTCGCGATTCAATTTTAAAAAAGCGTCAGATAAGTTTTGATTATTTTACAGGAGATGGTCGGAGCGAAAAACGGATTGTTCATCCCTGGAAACTTGTGTTTCGCGGACAAGCCTGGTATCTGCTTGGCTGGTGCACGATGCGAAAGTCAGAAAGATTTTTTAAGCTTACAAGAATGCGAAATCTTGTGATGACTTCAAAAAATGCAAATGTTACAAGAAATCAGGGGATTGAAGAATCTGCTCAAACCTCAGAATACTCTGCACCTCTTATTCAGATAAAAGCCAGAATCACAAAAGAGAAGATTTCTTATCTTATGGACTCTTTCATCTGTTCAGAAATCAAGCCTCAGAAAAACGGATATGTGAATGTGACTTTTATGGCACCTGATACTCCATGGCTTTGTGAGATTTTTTTGAGTTTTGGAGCTCAAATAAAAATTGTAAGTCCTGTGAAAATAAAAAATACAATTGCAGAAATGGCTGAAAAAATTACGGAATTATATTAATAAAAAAAAACTGGCGAAGAAGATAACGCATACTGACAAAAATAATCATTAGCTTTATTATATTTAAAGAAATGAAAAAAGCAGATACAAAAAAGTTTATTGATGTCAAAGATAAAAAACGTCTCAAAATATTTTATCGCAGCGTCTATAGCCGCCTCATAATCAACTTTCTGTTTATTGCCATACAAATTTTTGTACTGGCTCTTTTTGTACTTCGGCTTGAAAAATACCTTGAACTCTATTTTGGACTTTCCCTTGTTCTTTCAGCAAGTTTTATGATTTACATGGTTAATAAAAACGGCAAAAACGAGTTCAAACTTGCCTGGATTATCCCTATGATATTTGTGCCGCTTTTTAGTATTGCTGCTTATCTTATGTATCATACAAACCGTGGTTCACTTCGGGTTTCAAAAAAACTTACTGTGTTGAGAGAGAAAACGCAGATTTTGCTTCCTGAAAATATTCCGCTCTCTCTGGAATCACAGACCCAATTAGTAAATGAGCTTTCGAAAAATCATGCTTCTGATTTGATTTATTATCTGACTAATAATTTCTTTTTTCCATATACAAATTGTGATGTAAAATATTTTTTAAGCGGTGAAGAAGTTTTTCCCCACATGATTGAAGCAATCCGCAGTGCAACAAAATATATCTTTCTGGAGTATTTTATTATTGAACCTGATGCTTCCTGGAATGAAATATTTAATGAACTTCAGAAAAAAATACGGGAGGGAGTTGAGGTTCGTATTCTTTGTGATGGGCTGGGGTCTCCTGTTTTTTCGACTTCAGATTATCAAAAGTACTTAAAGGCAAATGGTTTTAACTCCAGGGTTTTTGTTCCAATTATTCCTGTTTTTTCTACGCATCTAAATAACCGAGACCACCGGAAAATGTTGATTGTAGATGGTCAGTTTGCCTTTACCGGTGGCTTTAATATTTCCAATGAATATTTTAATCGTGGAAATAAAAACCGTTTTGCCTATTGGAAAGATAATGCGGTTCAAATTCAGGGGCAGGCAGTTCATACCTTCCTTCAACTCTTTCTGCAGAACTGGAATCTTTTTGCAAAAGATATAGAAGATTTTACTCCATATCTGCCCTCTGTTTATAAAAATTTTGAAGCCCCTGGAATTACAATTCCTTACGGAGATGATTTTTTTAATAACAAAGATATAGCCGAAAATATTTATCTCTACATTATTAACAGAGCAAAAAAATATTTAAAAATAACAACGCCATATATTCTTATTGATAATCAGTTGCAGGAAGCTTTGATATTTGCGGCAGCCCGGGGTGTTGAGGTTTCGATTATTGTTCCTTCTCTGCCAGATCATATGATTACCTTTAGCATAGGAAAGACATATCTTAAAACTTTTGTTAATAATGGTATAAAAGTTTATCTTTATCAGAAGGGATTCATTCATTCAAAAACTTTTATTTCTGATAATCAGATTGCCACTGTTGGTTCTGTTAACCTTGATTACAGAAGTCTCTATCATCATTTTGAAAATGGAGTTGTGTTTATTGATTCGCCGGTCGTTGATTCTGCAAAGAAGGATTTTGATGAGACGCTAAAAGATTGTATTCAGATGCAAAAGGGAGATTATAAAAAAATAAAACTATTGGTTCGTATTATTGGCAGGCTTTTCAGGATTTTTGCGCCCTTATTTTAAAATGATGCGACACTGCCATATTACGTTATAGAATAGACAGTGTCGTTTACCATAACTAAAGCAAAGACTTAATGCATTCTTCAACTTTAGCCATATCTGCAGTTGGTTCAAAGCGGGCTACAACATTTCCTGAGCGGTCAATGATGAACTTTGTAAAGTTCCATTTGATGTCTGTTTTTTTAGCCCAGTCTGGATCTGCTGCGGCAAACATCTTTTCAAGAGTTTCCTTGAATTCATGCTGTTCAAAACCTTCGAAGCCCTTCTGAGATTTCAAATAAGTGTAGAGTGGAAGTTCGTTTGGACCATTAACATCAGATTTTTTCATCTGAAGGAAGGTTGTGTTATAGTGAGCTTTACAGAAGTTATGGATTTCTTCATCGCTTCCTGGAGCCTGAGATCCAAACTGATTACAAGGAATGTCGAGAATCTCAAGTCCTTTATCATGATAGTCTCTGTATAACTGTTCAATTGGTGCATACTGTGGAGTGAAACCACAACCTGTTGCTGTGTTAACTACAAGAATTACCTTTCCTTTGTATTCAGAAAGCTTTAATGTGTTTCCTTTTACTGTTGTTACTTCGTAATCGTAAATCATATTTATCTCCTGTGTCAGGTCCTTTACGGCCCCTTATTTATACTGCTTTACAAACTCAACTGCAGCTTTGATATCTTCTTCATTTGGGCGCCCCTTATGAAGACCTTTGAACTCACCTTTGCAGTGGAATTCTTTTTCATCCATTGGAATTCCAGCTTTATCAGCTTCTGCCTTTACTTTTTTGTAAGTTGAATTAAGAAGGGCAGCTGAACCAAAGTTTACAATTTTTCCAACCTTATCCTTTGAAAGTCCTGCTACAAATGTGCGAACTTCCGGATCAATATTGAAAGCATAGTAAGAGTTTCCCAGAAACAGTACATCAACCGGTTCTGTAACCGGCTGGTTGATTGGGAGTGCTTCTACTCCAAGTTCCTGTGCGATTGCCTCTGCAAGGCGCTTTGTGTTTCCTGTTTTCGTATAATAACGAACAGCAAATTTCATATATCCTCCTTGTAAATTATTAACAATTTTGTGCAATAAGATTGTGTACAATGTAAAATTAATGAATTCCAACTATTATGTCAAGTTGTTAGCTGCAACAAACTGAAATATAACAAATATTTTTTATTTATCTGAAGACATACAGTTTTATTCTTTTTAATTACCTATTGACATTATAGGTAATGCACAGTATAGTTGCTGTATGGTATATACCTACTATATTGGTAGGTAATATTAAATACCTAAGCGAGGCAAAAATGGCAAAGAGTTTTACTGAATTAAGAGAATCACATCCATGCTTTGGACAGGGAAAAGCGGCTACTGGTCGCATACATCTTCCAGTTTGTCCGGGCTGTAATATTGCATGTCGTTTTTGCGAGCGAAGCCTTAATGATACGGAGAATCGCCCCGGCGTAACGTCCAAAGTTCTTAAGCCCGCCGAGACGATTCCCCTTATCAAAAAGGCGTTGGAAATCAGCCCGGAAATAAAAGTTGCTGGAATTGCGGGGCCTGGTGATACACTGGCCAGTGATAATGCGCTTAAAACTTTCAGCCTTATAGACAGAAACTTCCCTGAACTCATAAAATGTATGAGTACAAACGGGCTTCTGCTTGCTGAGCGTGCTGAGGAAATCATAAAAGTTGGAATTGACAGCCTTACTGTTACCGTAAATGCTGTAGATCCTGAGATTGAAGCACAGCTTAATGACTATATTATCTGGCACGGTAAAAAGATAGAAGGGGTAGAGGGGGCAAAAATCCTCATTGAAAATCAGCTTGCCGGAATCAAAAAAATTGCAGAAGCCGGAATTACAATTAAGGTAAATACAGTGCTTGTTCCCCGCATAAACGGCAGTCACATTGCAGAAATTGCAAAAACTGTAGCTGAAGCAGGAGCAAAAAAATACAATATCATTCCGCTGATTCCTACAGCAAAGCTTGCCAGCGAGCCGGCACCAACCTGTCAGGATATTCATTCAGCACGTGCAGCTGCTATGCCTTACATCGAGCTATTCCTGCATTGTAATCATTGTCGTGCAGATGCTGTTGGTGTTCCGGGGCGTACAGAGTTCTCAAAAGCTCTCTATGCAAATTTCGGCACAACAGGAATCAAGGAAAATTTCTCTCATGGCTGATATAGCTTCAAAATCTTCAGAATACAAAGTTGCTATTGCTTCAACTGACGGCGAAACTGTAAATCAGCATTATGGCAAAGCTGAAAAATTTTATATTTACTCAATTAATGACGAAGTGGGATACGATCTGGTGGAAGAACGTCAGGTAGAGCCGGTGTGTATGGATGGAGCACACGAAATTTCCAAAATGAAAAAAAGTGTGCTTCGCTTTACAGACTGCCGCTACATTGTCGTATCTCGTCTTGGAACTGCCGCCAATGCAGCACTTTCTGCGGCTGGTATTACGGCTATGGAACTTCCCGGCAGTATAGACGATGCAATTCTCCATATATGGAAGTTCAATCAGATTCAGAATTTGTTTAATTAATTTTTAATAACCTATTGACAAGGTAGGTAATAAAAACTATAGTGTTATTACCTACTAAAGTGATAGGTATAAATTAGATGACGGCAGATGATTGCCGGAGCCAAATATTATTTTGGTTTATATAGGAGCACACGATGGGTGAAATCAGACAGATTGCAATTTACGGAAAGGGTGGAATTGGTAAGTCCACAACCACACAGAACCTTACAGCAGGACTTGTAGAGCATGGAAAAAAGGTCATGGTTGTTGGCTGCGACCCTAAGGCAGATTCTACTCGTCTGCTCCTTGGCGGCCTTGCACAGAAAACAGTTTTGGATACAATCCGCGATGAGGGTGAGAATGTTGAACTCGACCGCATCATGAGAACAGGTTTTGGTGGAACACGCTGTGTTGAATCAGGCGGACCGGAGCCTGGAGTTGGTTGTGCAGGACGAGGTATCATCACTTCTATCAGCATGCTTGAAAATCTTGGCGCTTACACAGACGACCTGGATTTTGTCTTTTACGATGTTCTTGGTGACGTTGTTTGTGGTGGTTTTGCTATGCCAATCCGTGAAGGTAAAGCTAAGGAAATATACATTGTTGCTTCCGGAGAAATGATGGCGTTATATGCGGCTAACAATATTGCAAAGGGTATCAGCCGCTATGCAAAGGCAGGTGGAGTTCGTCTTGGAGGAATTATCTGCAACAGCCGTAACGTAGACCGCGAGCTTGACCTGCTTCGTGCCTTCTCAAAGGAACTTGGAACTCAGCTTTTGTATTTTGTTCCCCGCGACAACATCGTTCAGCGTGCAGAAATCAACCGCAAAACTGTAATTGAATATAAGCCGGATTCTGCTCAGGCTCAGGAATACCGCAACCTCGCAGAAGCTGTAATCAACAATACAAACTTTACAATTCCAACTCCAATGACTCAGGAGCGTCTTGAAGAGATTCTTCTTGAGTATGGTCTCATGGAAGCTCTTGAGGATGATTATAAGATTTAATTGGAGATTTGAATGAGTGTAAAAGTTGCCATAGCTACATCCGACGGTATCAATGTAGATTTGCATTTTGGTCAGGCTAAGTCTTTTCTAATTTATGAATTGAAAGGAAGTAAGTTTGAATTAACTGAAAAACGTGAGGTGCCGGTTGTTGAAAATGAATCGACATCGCCAGACACTCCGTCTGAGTCAGACTTTGGCAGCGGCTGTGGCGGTGGTGGTTTTGGCTGTGGAAGTGGAGGAGGCTGCGGTGGTTCAGGTGGCGGTTGTGGCGGTGGAGCTGGCGGTCCACTTGCTCCTGCAGTTGAGCTCCTGCTAGACTGCCGTTCGGTAGTTGCTGCTCAGATTGGTCAGGGAATGGGACGACAGCTCCAGAGAAAAGCAATCAGTGTTTTTGATATAGAGCTTCCGATAAATGAGGCTCTGGAAAAACTTGCCGCTTACTACACAAAATTTGGAGAATAGTATGGCATTATCAATAGAAACAAAATGTGTACATCTTGAAGAGGAAGGTCAGAATAATGACGGGCAGCCTGCCTGTCGAGAAGACTGTAATCACTACGGTTCAATCAGCTTTCCAATTTATCAGACAGCAACCTATGCTCACCCGGGAGTAGGCAAAAGTACCGGCTTTGACTATTCGCGACTTCAGAACCCGACGCGTGAGCAGCTGGAAAAAATTGTCTGTCAGCTGGAAGGTGGCACAGACGCCTTTGCACTTTCTACCGGAATGGCGGCAATTACTCTGCTCATGGAACTCTTTAAGCCGGGGGACCACCTGATTGTTGATTCTGATTTGTACGGTGGTACAATCCGTCTTTTTGATAATGTTTCTTCAAAAAATGGAATTCAGTTTACCCGCGCAAATTGCTCCAGCGACGATGTAGAAAGTTTATTCACTCCTTCAACAAAAGCAATCTACATTGAAACTCCAACTAATCCTATGATGAACGTAACCGATATTGCAGCTATGGCAAAAATCGCGCATGCTCATAACCTTTTGTTAGTTGTAGATAACACCTTTATGTCGCCATATTTTCAGAATCCTCTTGAACTTGGTGCAGACATTGTTGTTCACAGCGGTACAAAATTTCTTGCCGGTCACAATGATACACTGGCCGGTTTTATAATTACAAGAAATCCGGAAATTAATGAAAAGCTTCGCTTCCTTATCAAAACAACAGGTTCAGGCTTAGCTCCGTTTGACAGCTGGCTGGTTCTTCGCGGAATAAAAACTCTTGGAATCCGAATGGAAAAAGCTCAGGCAAATGCAGACAAAATTGCCCGCTGGCTAAAGACACAGAGGTCTGTAACAAAAGTAATTTACCCGGGGCTTGAAGAACATCCGGGGCACAAAATCATGCAGAGACAGTCTCGTGGTTTTGGATCGATGGTAACCTTCCGTCTGACCAGTACAGAAAAAGCTCTGAGCGTTCTGGAAAAAGTTCGTCTAATAAAATATGCCGAAAGTCTTGGAGGTGTGGAAACTCTGATTACATATCCTACGACTCAGACTCATGCAGATGTTCCGGAAGAGCTTCGCCTTAAAAACGGAATCACGCCGGAAACTCTGCGACTTTCTGTAGGTATTGAAAATATAGATGATTTAATTTCAGATTTACAGCAGGCTTTATAGTTTATTATAAATGTAAACTCAGAAATAATAATAGGTTTACAATAATAATTAATTGTATTATACTGCGTATATGGATTTAAAAACACTTGCAGAAGAAATTGTAAAATGCCGTCGTTTGCAGCGCGGCGAAGATTTTTTATTTTTTAAGGACTGCGATCTTGTTCAGCTTTGTCAGGGTGCTGATTATATAAGAAAAGAGCTTTGTGGAGACCGTGTAGATTTATGTTCAATCATAAATGGACGAAGCGGCAGATGCAGCGAAAACTGCAAATTCTGTGCCCAGAGCGCCTTTAATCATACAAACTGCGAAGTTTATGATTTTCTCGATGAAGAAAAAATAATTCAGGCGGCAAAAGAAAATCAGGAAGAAGGTATACATCGTTTTGCTATTGTAACAGCTGGAAAGGCTCTAAGTGGAGAAGAATTCCAGAAGGCTTTATCTGCTTACAAAAAAATGCATGAAAGTGTAAATATTGACTTGTGTGCTTCAATGGGCTTCTTAACAAAGGAACAGCTTTTGCAGTTGAAAGCCGCAGGGGTAAGAAATTATCATCATAATATAGAAACTTCCCGCAGAAATTTTCCAAACATCTGTACAACTCACACTTACGAGATGAAACTGAATACTCTTAAGCTTGTTAAGGAAGTGGGACTGCGTGCCTGCTCTGGCGGAATTATTGGTATGGGAGAAACTTTTGAAGACAGAATTGATATGGCTCTTTCTTTGAGTGAAATAGCTGTTGATTCAATCCCAATAAATGTTCTTAGTCCAATTAAAGGAAGTCCTCTGGAAAACCTTCCTGCCTTAGAAGAAGATGAAGTGTTACGTACTGTGGCAGTTTTCCGTTATTTTAATCCAACTGCCATGATCAGACTGGCAGCTGGACGTTGTCATCTTTCGAATGGTGGAGAAAGAGCTTTTAATGCCGGCGCAAATGCTACAATCACCGGGAATATGCTTACTACCACCGGAACTTCAATAAAAAGTGATAAAGAGCTTTTAAAAAAACTTGGCAGAACTTTTTAAGTTTTGAATTTATATAGTTATTATCTTATCACAAAGTTTGAGTGCTTCCTTATCGTGGCTCACGAGGATTACGATTTTTCCTTGATTTGCCAGACTGCGGAAGATGTGGATTATTTCTTCTGTGCGTTCGGAGTCTACGGAATCAGTCGGTTCATCAGCAAGAATAATCTGTGGATTATTGATGAGGGCCCGGGCTATGAGAACTCTGTGATTTTCGCCGCCGGAAAGATTTTGCGGGTATTGATCTGCAAGATGGGCGATTCCAAAATCTTCAAGCAGGCTGCGGGCACGCTCTGTGATTACTTCTGGCTTAGAGTCATTCCGAAATTGATTCGAAAGCTTATTTGAGAGATGCTGAAACAAGTTCAGCATGACAAGTTCCTTTTTTTCGGATTTTGAAAGATATGCCGGAAGTCTAACATTATCAAGAACTGTGAGGTTTTCCAGAAAACTCTGCTCTTGGGAAACAAAACCTATGTTTTTATTTCTGAAGGCAGACAGTTCTTTTTCTGAAAGGGAAGTGATTTCTGTAGGGGAGTTTTCGTATTCATTTGTATCAATTTTAATGGAACCGCTGTCTGGTTTTTGCAGACCTGCAATTAAAGAAAGGAGAGTGCTTTTACCAGTTCCAGATTTTCCAGCAATTCCAAGAAAAGTGCCGTTTAGAGCTGTGAGGGAAAAATCATTCAGGACTGTGATTCTTCCTCTTGGGGTTTGAAAACTTTTTGTAAGATGCTTTATATCTATCATTTGAAAATTACTTCCTTTTTCGAAATTTTAATTGCGCTGTAAAGGGCAGAAATTAATGCTGCTAAAACTATTATTGCAAAGCTGACTAAGGCAAAGCCTGTAATTACAAGCGGATTTGACAGTGAAAATGGTAATCCGATTTTTTCTGAAATCAAAAGGTTGAATGGTAGGACTATAAGGGCCGAAATAAAGATTCCGATTATTGCTCCAAAAAATCCTATGCTGCCTGCTTCAAATAAAAGAAGCTTTTTAAGAGTGCCACTGTCGGCTCCAAGAACTCTCAAAATGGAATATTCCTTGAAGCGTTCATTTGCAATTAGGGAGAAAACAATTCCCAGTGTAAAAATTGTAACTAAAAGAATAAATAAACTTAATGCCTGAGGAAAAATCACAAAGGCTGAAATTCGTTCTGCAAGATTTGAAATGAAAGATGAACCTGTAATTACCTGAACGTCTGGCAGAGCTGTTTTTATGCGAAGGGCAGTACTGTCTGGTTTTGCATCTGGCTGTAACTTTACAAAAATAGAAGAGATTTTTGTGTTTGTGTCTCCATCAGAAATAAAACCAAAGCCCTTGCTTTTTGCATCCTCAAAAATATTCTGCAGGGTATTGAGGTCGGTGTAGATTGCGTTATCCATACCCGTGCTGCTTTTAGAAAGGCGGGAGGTTATTTTGTGCTGCTGACCGAAAAACCTTACTTCTTTATTTGGAGTTGAGATATTGCTTCCTGCGAAAATATATTCGCTTCCTTTCTGAGGCCGGACTTTTGTTCTGGCCCAGTTTTGAATTAAAAAGTCTGTATCTGGCTCAAAGCCGATTATCTGAATTGGGAAATCACAGCAGCTTTCACTCAGGCTTGTCAGATAAAACTGACCGCTTGCTTCTTTTACTCCTTGGACAGTGCGGACAATTTCTTCGGCACTTTTATCCATGTAAAAATAATTTGGTTCTCCATTCAGAAGAATATTTTCCATCTGACCTTCATAACCTTTTGGAACAATCATAAGGTCTGCGCCAAGACGATTTTTGAATCCCTTGATGCC
>CAMNIU010000091.1 GCA_946540605.1 uncultured Treponema sp. | reverse complement strand
AATTATAAAAACATTTCGGGCCATTAGCTCAGTGGTTAGAGCAGGGGACTCATAATCCCTTGGTCCTAAGTTCAAGTCTTAGATGGCCCATGTTTTAAGGATTCTGTGTGAAACAGGATCCTTTTTTTATATCTTTCAAAACTCGCAGGTATAACCTGCTCGTGCGCCATACGATGGTAGAACCTAAAACGACCCGCTGCCGCAGCTCGTTTTTTAACGGTTCTGCTATCGTAGGCGAGTTCAAGTCTTAGATGGCCCAGATCTTTTAAGAGGACAAAAAAATCCAGTTCGTTGTGAACTGGATTTTTTTATGCCTTGAGCCTTATGTTAGCGGTCGAAGCCGTCCATTGGCTGAATTTTTCCGTCTGGCTTGAAGGTGAGTTCGCGGAACTTTACGTTGCGCTTCTGGTTGATGCCGTTTGAGCGTTCGCAGTCGTGGTAGAACAAGTACCATTTGCCGTTGAACTCGAGGATTGAGTGGTGTGTTGTCCATCCCAAAACTGGTGTCAAAATACATCCACCGTATGTGTATGGACCGTAAACATTCTTGCTTGTTGCATAGCACAAAAGGTGAGATGTACCTGTTGAATATGTGAAGTAGTAAGTGTCATCCTTTTTGAAGAGCCATGGATCTTCAAAGTAGCGGCGTACATCATCACCACCTGTGAGTGGCTGTCCTTTTTCATCAACAATTACGAGGTCGCGAAGTTCTTCTGCGAGTTCCTTCATATTGTCTTTAAGAAGAGCGATTTTTGGTGTACATGCAGGTTCTTTGCCCTGTGGTTCCTTATTGTCTGCGCTCCATTTGTTGTTGCGGTACTGATCAAGCTGACCGCCCCAAAGACCACCCATTGTAAGGTAGTACTTGTTGTCAGTATCCTGGAAACAACATGGGTCGATAGAATATGTACCCTGAATATAATCGTCTTCCGGTGTGAAAGGACCTTCTGGTTTATCACCAACAGCTACACCAACGCGGAACATTCCTGTTTTGTCGCGTGCAGGGAAATAGAAATAATATTTTCCATCTTTTTCAGCACAATCAGGAGCCCAGAGCTGTTTGCTTGCCCATTTTACGTCCTTGAGTGTGAAAACACAGCCGCAATCACGAGGATATGTTTCTGTGTCTTTCATTTCGTAAACATGATAGTCTTTCATGTCGTACTGATCGCCGTTGTCATTGTTTTCTACGTCGATATCTTCGTCGTGTGAAGGATAAATGTAAATTTTTCCGTTGAATACGTGTGCTGAAGGATCAGCTGTGTAAAGATCGTTTACTAACGGCTTTTTCTCGATACTCATATATACTCCTGTTAGTGCCTGGTTTTTCAGGCCACAAATTATAGGCAACCGGTTGCCTAGTATGATTTATTATATTATCTAGCTTGCGTTTATTCAATCGGCTGTATCACCTAATAGCACCAGGGGCCTCTAACTCGGCATTGCGGGCGGCACACCAGGTTCCTTTTTTAAGAGCGGCTTCTATATCGCCCGTGTGCACATATTCATAAAGGAAGCCGGCATTGAAGCTGTCGCCGCACGCAGTGGTGTTGAGCGCGGCGACTTTTTCGGTGGGGCACTCGTAATACTTTGAGCGAACCGCAGCGAGGGTCGATTCTGTTCCGCGGGTCACAACAACGATGTTTTGGAGTTCTTCACTTTTTTTGAGGATGGCTTCTTTTAGTGGAAGGGCTGCCAGCTCCGGGAATGTTGCACGGAACTCTTCTTCGTTTATTTTTATGATGTGGGGTACTGCGGTTTTAAGGGTTTTTACAAGATCCGGTCCTATATAGTCAGCAAGGAAAATTTTTCCGGCATCATGTGTCATTCCACTGATGGTTGCATAAAGGTCATCGCTCCAGATAGCAGGTCTGCTTCCTGCAAGTAAAACTGCATCAACCTGTGGAAGAATATCATTTATTACTTTAAGCAGTTTGATTTCTGCTGCAGCAACGGCTTTTTTGTCTGCTTCACTTTCTAAGACAGGTTCTCCAACTACCAGTTCCGTCGTAGTTCCTGCGTTGCGGTCAAGGAGTGTCCAGCATTCGCGGGTTGCTCCCGGAATTGTAGTGTACAAAAGATTCAGATTATCTCGGGCAGCGTCATCTGTAAAAGTTTTAAGATTATTTTCCCCAAGCGGGCAAACTACTGTTGCGCAGCCTTCTTCCAGTTGAGTTAAAACTCTGGCACTGTTTACTGCTTTTCCAGATGCATCCTGTCTGTATTTTTTTGAACGGTTTACTTTGGTAAGTGTCAAAGAATCGAAACTTATTGTTCGCTGAATTGTTGAGCTTAAACAAATGCAAAGTATTTTTTTCATAAAATATCCTTTATTTCATAAATAGATTTCATTCTGATTGTTTTACCAGTTTTGCCGGTTTTATTTGCAGCTCGTGCTTTAATCATAGATTCAGCATCATCTGCAAGAGGCTTTCCGTTTGGACTTCCAATCAAAACTGCTGTGCCGCCAAGTGCTACCCATCCATCGGTATATTTTTGCATATCATCTAAAAAAAGAGTATTTTCAATTGTTGAACCAGACTTTTTCAAAGCTGCCATAAAAGCATCCGGATAGGGCTTTCCATTAAATCCAGCATCGCGAATATCAGTTACAGCTTCAAATAAATCTGCAATTCCAAGTTTTCCTAATACTGTATCTGCATGTTCATGCGGGGCGTTAGTCAAGACTGACATTGGCATATTTAATGAAATCAAGAATTCCCTTAGCCCCGGCTGTGGGGGTAATTCATCGGCTTCGTTATCCGGATGAACATGTGCTAAAAAGCCTTCAATATCAGTCATTCCTTCGGCTCTCAGCCATTCAAGTGTAGTAGAGTAATGGACAATTCTTTCTGCTCTAAGTTCAATCGCCTTCTCCATATCACAATGAAAAAAATCAGCAACACATTCCAACATTCGGCGGGTAATGCCTTTATCCATGGCTGAACTTGATGGGTAAAGCGTGTTATCCATATCAAAAAGAAGGTGGGTAAATTTCATAGGTTCAATTATATCAGAATTTTTAACTAGCGTTAATGTGCTTATCGTTGTAAAATAGAAGACAGATGAATTCATTTTTGTTCAATCATATCAGATTTCAGATTGCAGCACTGACCATTTTATTAATTCTAGAAGTAATCTATTTTCTGAGACCAAAAATAAAACTAGTCTCAAACCGCATTTTTACTGTTCTTATGGTAAGTGCGTTTTTATATCTTATTTTTGATTTTGCTACTGTTTTTGCTCTGGTTTATTATGATTATTTACCTGCCTGGTTTGTGCGTTTTACACATCAGGGCTTTATAATATGTCTTTATGTTGCGCTTTCGTGTATCTATCTTTATATTGATATGCTTAATCGTGACCAGAAACCTTATTCCAAGCCTGAGCTTTCGCTAATTATTGCTTCTTATCTTGTGGCTTTAGCTTCAGTTTTGTTTGCACCAATTGAATATTATATCGAAGAAGATGGGATCTATTCTTATGGCTTAATGGTAAACTGTGTTTATGCCGTGCTTATAATTTATTCGTGCATGACGGTTGTTCAGACTTTGCGGCATATGAAAGACAAGGCTCATCGTAAGCAGAAAATTTGTGTGCTTATGACTATGGCCTTGTGGATAATTTTTGGTGGTTCGCAAATTCTTGAGCCAAAGATTTTGATTTCAAGCGTTGGAATTTCTGCAATTATTCTTTTGATGTTTCTTTCGCTCGAAAATCCTTCTGAGTATCTTGATGGTGAAACCAGAGCTTTCAATTATTATGCGCTAAAAACTGTTTTGCAGGAATGTCTGAATCGCAAAAAAGATTTTTCTGTAATAAGTATGGAACTTGATGAAGCAACTATCATCGAAAATTATGCAAGCAATAATATGATTTCTGATGTACTTGCAGAAATCAGAAGCTACGTAGAAAAGACTTTTAAAACTTCTTGTTACAGAATGAACCGCATGACGCTTGTGTTCATTATAGACAGCAAAAAGATTTCTAAGTTAAATACATATCTCGAAATTCTTGCAGATAGATTTTCTCAGCCATGGGAATTCAAAGATAAATCTATTCGACTAAATGCTCATGCAAATGTTCTCTGCTGTCCGGAAGATTTTCCTTATGACGGCAGTGTGCAGGAACTTCTGGACTTTGCTGAAGATGCTGAAACTTATGGACAGACTATCGGCTTTATCAAACGTATTGACCAGAAGGCTCGTGAAAAACGAATCCGACGCCGAAAGATTCTGCATGTTGTTTCTGATGCAATTAGAGACGACGCCATTGAAATGTACTATCAGCCGATTTATAGTCTTGAAAAGAAGAGTTTTACAAATGCAGAAGCTCTTGTTCGTCTTAAGGATGAGCAGACAATTGGTTTTATTTCACCGGAAGAATTCATTCCCCTTGCAGAAAAAAAAGGAATGATTATGCCGCTCAGCAGTTTGATTTTTAATCATGTTTTCAATTTCATGTCTGAAAATAGTCTTCGCAAAAAAGGTGTAAACCATATCGAAGTAAATCTTTCAGGCTTACAGTCTGTAGATGCTAACTTGCCAAAATTAATGAAGTCACTTTTGATGAAGCATAATATTGCACCGGATTGTGTGAATCTTGAAATTACAGAATCGATTGCGGTTACTTCCGGTTATATGCTTAAAAAGAATATGGATGAATTGCGTAGATTTGGCTGTTCATTCTCTATGGATGATTTTGGTACCGGTTATTCAAATCTTTCACGAATTGCCAAGGCTGATTTTGAGATGATCAAAATTGATAAGAGTCTTTTGTGGCCATGCTTTAAGGAAGATGTAACTGATGGAACTAAGAATGCAAAAATACTTCTTGAAAATATGATTAGTATGCTGCTTCAGATTGGCCGCAAAATTGTTGTTGAAGGAATTGAAACTCAGGAGCAGTTTGACTATCTGGAATCTCTTGGAATAACTTATGCACAGGGCTTCTATTTTAGTAAGCCATTGCCAGAAGCCGAGTTTGTAAAATTTATTGAAGAAAAAAATCTAAAAAAATCCTAAACCTTAGTGTTCTGAATTTTTAGACGCAAGTCCCGCCATCTTACTGAACGTCTTTTCAAGATATTGTGCCTCGCCTTCAGAGAGGCTTGCACGACTCAAAATGCTGCGCCAGAAATTTTCCATATCTTCGCGGCCAGGCATCTTGAAAAATCCGATTTTCTGCATATTGTCTGTAATTGTTTGAACAGTGCGGTCAATGCGTTCAAGTGTTAGTGGTGTATAACCGTGGTATTCTCCTTTTTTCTGTAAAAGTGATTTTCTGAAAAGATGATAGCTTATAATCTGAACTGCGTGGCTAAGATTCAAAGAACCAAAGTTATCTGATGACGGAATTGTTACTCCAAGGTTACATTCATCCAGCTGGTCGTCTGTAAGTCCCGTGCGTTCATTACCAAATATTACGGCAACCTTTGCATTTTGTGTAATGCCTTCAGCCATATCCGAAAACTCTTCTGGGAGCAGTAGCTTACCACGTTTCTTTCCACGGCGGCGAGTTGTACCTGCACAAATTGCACAGTCTGCTGTAGCTTCGGTTATAGAGTTGTAAAAGTTTGCCTTATCAAAAATGTCGCCTGCATGAATTGCAAGTACATGAATGTGTTCTATATCATAATCTGCTTTGTTGCCTACAATGCGGAGTTCACTTATATCATTATTCGCCATTGCCCGGCATGCAGCACCAATGTTTCTGGATTCATCCGGATGGTCTAATACAATTACAATGTTATTAAGATTCATAGAGAGTATTCTAATGATTGAATGGGATTTGTTGAAGAGGGTGGATTGCTTCGCACTTCGTGCTCGCAATGACGAGAGCTTACGTCATTGCGAGGCATAGGCCGAAGCAATCCATTGGGAAATTACTTCTGTTTTTTAAGAAGTCTCAGGCTGTTGAGTACTGCGAGAATTGTAACTCCCACATCTCCGAAAACTGCAATCCACATGTTTGAAATACCAAGGGCACTAAGAAGGAGAATTGTTCCTTTTATTCCAAGTGCACCATAGAGGTTTTCGTAAACTATGCGCAGGGTGCGTCGGCTGATTTTGATTCCATCTACAATCTTGCTTGGTTTATCTTCCATTACAATAATGTCGGCTGCTTCAATTGCGGCATCACTACCCATGCTTCCCATTGCAATTCCAGCATCAGCACGTGCAAGCACTGGTGCATCGTTTATTCCGTCTCCTGTGAAAATAAGGGTGCCGCGCTTTTTGCCGTTTTTGCCTTTGAGTTCATTAAGCAGTTCTTCTACTTTTGCAAGTTTGTCTGCACTTAGTAGCTGGCCGTAAGCTTTTTTGAGTCCGAGTTTTGCAGCAACTGTGTGTGCTGCGCGTTCGTTATCTCCAGTGAGCATTACAACATTTTCTACACCTATTTTGTGAAGGCCTTCAACAGTTGCCTGTGAGTCGTCTTTTATTTCATCACTGATTACAATGTGGCCGCTGTATTTTCCTTCGCTTGCAACATGGATGATTGTTCCATCCAGATGTTCAGGGCATTCGTCATATTTGATTCCAAACTGATCCATGAGCTTTGTGTTACCGGCAAGAACTTCTTTTCCGTTTACAAGGGCTTTTATTCCCTTACCAGAGATTTCTTCAACATTTTCAAGTTTTACCTGATCACAGCATTTATCGTGGTGTGCGGCTTTTAATGAAGCAGAAATTGGATGTGTTGAAAACATTTCTGTGTGAGTTGCAAGTGCAAGAAGTTCTGTTTCTGTGATTGCAGGATCTGTCGCGTGAATATGTGATACAACAAAGTTTCCTTTTGTGAGGGTTCCTGTTTTATCGAATACGGCAGTTTTTGTTTTACCAAGTGCTTCGAGGTAAACGCTTCCTTTGATTAAGATTCCTTTTCTGGCAGCTGCAGTGATTCCACCACAGAAAGAAAGTGGAATTGAAATTACAATTGCACAAGGACAGCTTACTACGAGGAACATAAGAGCACGGTATACCCAGGTGTTCCAGGTTGCCTGCCAGTTCCAGCTGCCGGTTTTGAAGCCGATTATGAGGCTTGGAATGAGTGCAAGCGCAATTGCAGAGTAAACAACGATAGGTGTGTAAACTCTGGCAAAGCGGGTAACAAACTGTTCTGACTTTGTTTTGTTTTCAGTCGCATTTTCTACGAGTTCGAGAATACGTGCAAGTGCTGAGTCTCCTGCATGACGGGTTGTACGGATTTCCAGAACTCCCTGTTTGTTTATTGAACCGGAGAGAACTTCGCTTCCGACACTTACGCGGCGTGGAATACTTTCTCCAGTGAGGGCAGAGGTATCTACAAAGCTTTCGCCGTCTACTACAACGCCGTCGATTGGAATGCGGTCACCAGGTTTTACTATGATTACAGAATCTGTTTCTACTTCTTCAGGAGTAACTTCACGGGTTTCTGTTCCAATTTTTACTGTTGCATGGTCGGGACGAAGCTTTGCAATTTCTTCTATTGAGTCGCGAGATTTGTCAACGGCGTAATCTTCGAACTTTTCACCAACCTGATACAGAATCATAATGGCAACGGCTTCTTCATATTCGCCAAGAAGAATTGCACCAATGGATGCAACTGACATTAAGAAGGATTCATCCATCAGTTCGCCGTGAAAGAGATTTGAAACGGCACCGATTACAATATCTTTTCCTGTGATGATATAGGCTGCGAAGTAAAGCACCATGTAAATTGCACGGTGAATTAAATCTGCCTTACTAACGTTAGTTAGCCAGGATGCTACAGGCAAATGCTCAATAATTAAACCGAGTACAAAAAGTACTGCGGCGATAATCAGTTGCTTTACTGTAAGCTCGTGTTCTTCTTCGCCTTCGCCGTGTTCGTGGTTGTGTGAATGTCCGTGTTCATGGCCACAACCGCAGCTGCATCCCCCGTGGGAATGTTCATGATGGTGGTGGTGATGTTCGTGATCATGACAATCGCAGTGGTCGTCATTATGATGATGTTCGTGGTTATGTTCATGACACTCACAGTTGTCATGGTGTTCATGATTATGTTCATGTTCATGTTCTTCATGGCGCTGGCACTCTTTGTGTTCGTGTTCTAATTCTTGTTCATCCATATACTTCTCCATTTGTATTTAGCAGGGCGTTGCGGGGCGGCGGTTGAGCCCCGCAGAGAGGGTAGCGACCAACGAAGTGGGCGCGTAGGGGGAGACTTCCCCCTCCTCTAAATTATTCTAATTCCAGAATGTGCTCAAATCCACATTCCAGAATACTCTTTACATGGTCATCTGCGAGACTGTAATAAACAATCTTTCCGTCGCGTCTTGTTTTAACAAGGTTTGAATCTCGCAGATTTTTTAATTGATGTGAAACTGCTGAAACTGACATTCCGAGCAGGGCCGAAATATCGCAGACACACATATCACTTTTATCCAGTGAATAAAGAATTTTTACGCGGGTTGTATCCCCAAAAATCTTGAAAAAATCTGCAAGGTCACAGATTACTTCGTCTTTGGGAAGAGTCTCGCGCACAGCTTTGACTACGTCATTGTGAATTATTTCGCAGTCACAGATTTCTTCGTTCTTCATATGACTCCTTTATAATTGTCTCATTTGAATATTTGAACAATTGAGCAACTATTCAAATAATAATCTCATTTGAATGATTATGCAAGTGTTTTCTTTTTGATTTATGATATTTTTATTATTTTTTTCCTATCTTAAAAATCTGTGGTATAATTATTGTATATTTTTGGAGTATAAAAAATGAAATGCATTAAATGTGGTACCATGCTTCCTGATGAAGCAAACTTCTGTTTTAAATGTGGATATCCTGTTGGCGATGTAAAAATTCTTCGTTCCTGCGAGGAATGTGGTAATACTCTCAGTACTATGGATAAATTCTGTTCACGATGCGGCGTTCCTGTAAAGGTTGTAAAAGAGGGAGATGGCGTTGCTCAGTCAGAAGATAAATCTCGTGTGCAGCTTGGAAAAACTCCAAAAATGATTTTGATTCCGGGCGGCCAGTTTGTAATGGGTGGCGGTTCACGTAACAGTCTTGTCACACTTGTAAGTTATTACCTTGCAGAAGTTCCTGTCACCCAGCTTCAGTATTCTTATGTAATGGGTAAAAATCCTTCTAAACTTGTGGGCGACAATCGTCCTGTAGAATGTGTAAACTGGTGTGAAGCAATCATCTATTGTAATATGCTCAGTAAGTTAAACGGTCTGACTCCATGCTACAGTATTGGAACTTCTACAGATTTGAGTGCTTTTGAATCAACTAGTCCTGTATGGAAACGAATTGTCTGCAACTTTACTGCAAACGGCTATAGACTTCCGACTGAAGCTGAATGGGAATATGCTGCACGTGATGGTAAGACTTCTACTCCAAATCCTTATGCGGGAAGTTCAAATATAAATGCTGTTGCCTGGTATGGTGAAAACAGTGGTATCACAAGTCACGACGTTGCCTGCAAAGATCCGAATGCACTTAAGCTTTATGATATGTGCGGTAACGTTGCAGAATGGTGCTGGGACTATTATACTCCAACACTTCCTGCTGGTGCTCAAACTAACCCTCATGGCCCGACAACCGGCGATATGCACGTAAAACGTGGCGGAAGCTGGCTGGACGATCCTCAGCAGTGCACAGTTTTCTATCGTAGCGGAAGTGCTCCAAACGGAAAGAGCAGTAGTCTGGGCTTTAGAGTTTGCTGCTCTGCTGTTGGCGATACCATGTAATTACAAGATATATCTGACTTGCAAAATACTAAAAACAGTGAGACAATAAAAATATGACTATTACAGAAAACAAAACTCCAAATTCTCTTGAACTCGTGATTTCTGGGCGGCTTGATACTGCTACGGCTCCAGAGCTTGAGGCTAAGCTTAAAACTATTCCAAAAGATACACAGACTCTTTATCTGAATCTTTCTAATATTCAATATATTTCAAGTGCGGGATTGCGTGTTGTGCTTCTTGCGCATAAACTTATGCTTCCGATTGGCGGTAAGATGATTATTCGTCAGCCGTCGGCATTCTGTAAACAGGTGCTTTCAGCTACAGGTATGGATAGTATTTTAACTGTTGAATAATTATTGTTGGTGGATAGTTTTTATTATTCGTAAACAGTTCATTCCATCTTTATATTCATAAGAAACTGTATCCATAAATTTCTTTGTAAGGTAAATGCCGAGGCCGCCGATTTCGCGTTCTTCGGCATTTAATGTTATGTCCGGGTCTGGCTTTGCAAGCGGATTGAATGGAACTCCGCTGTCACTGAATGTTACTTCAAGTTTATCATTTTCAAAACTGCAATTTATGCTTGCTTCAGCCGAGCCGGAATAATGGGCTATGTTTACAAAAATCTCTTCTACTGCTAAATCAATCTGATTCAAAATCATTTCGTCACAAACTGATGGCAGCAATGAGTGTATAAAATCATTTACGGTCTGAAGGTTTTCGTCATTTGCTTTGACTCTCAATTCCATAAGTACTTCCTTCTAGCGGCCTTTGAAAACCATTTCGAGCATTGTGATATCATCAAATTGAGGAGCCTCATCGACAAACTCATTTATATCATTGCGTACAAGATCCAGAACTTCGTGAGGAGTTTTATCAGTTGCACCTTTCATTACTGTAAGAAGCCGGTCTTCTCCATAAAGTTCGTTCTGCAGATTTGTTGCTTCTGTAACACCGTCGGTGTAAACAAACAGCCGGTCACCTTTTGCTAAATTTGTGCTGTGAGTTGTATAAGGAATCCCATCCATTCCGGCAAGCATAAGATTTGGTTTTGTTGTAAGGTATTTGATTTCTCCATTTTGAAGAATGAGCGGCGCATTGTGGCCTGCATTTGCAAATTTAAACTCACCTGTAGAAAGTGTGAGAATTCCAAGCCAGCAGGTTACAAAGAGTCCGCTTTCGTTTCCTTCGCATAAAATGCGGTTTACGTGTTCAAAGATTTTTGCTGGGTCGTGTTCATGTGCCGCAGTATCTTTTATTAAGGTTTTTGTGATGACCATGAACAGTGCAGCAGGAACTCCCTTACCGCTTACGTCTCCGACAACCAGTGCAAAATGGTCATCATCAATCATATAAAAATCATAGAAATCCCCGCCAACTTCTTTTGCCGGTTCCATGGTTGCAAAAAGCTCTACTTCCTTGTGATTTTCATATGGTGGGAAAACTCGGGGAAGCATTTCGGCTTGAATCTGAGTTGCAACATTAAGTTCTGCACCAAGCCTTTCCTTTTCGGCTGTGGCATGCGTAAGGTCTTGAATATAACGATTAAGATCCTGGCTCATTTTTTCTACAGATTTTGCAAGGGTACTGATTTCATTATGGCCATGAACTTTTTTAAGAATGCCGGAGAGTTCTCCATGCTGTTCTGCCAGATGCGAAGTTTCATGAGTTACAAAGAGAATAGGGCGGATAATTCCCATATATAAAAAGAGTGCATAGAGGGCAATAAAAATTGCAGTAACTACAAGAGCCCAGATTATTATGGAAGTAAGGAACTTTTTTTTGTAGGATTTGATTTCGTGCATTGGTTTTACGATACTGACAATTGCACAGGGCTTGCCGTTTGAACCTATAAGTGGAACTGCACTGGTTACGTGGCCGCCTCCTTTTTTATAGGAAAACATACTGTAATTTTCTCCGTCTTCAATAACGCCACGGAGTTTACCTATATAGTAGTCATCTTTTTTTTTAAGAGATTGAACGTAGCCGAGTTCAATTACTTTGCTGTTTTTTTCTTTGCTGTTTACGGTATCAAAAACATAGGTTCGTGATTTATAATCTGGGGCAATAGTCGTGACATAAACGTAAACAAGTTCTGAGGCTTCTGTGATATCTATGAGCCGTTGATTTGTTGTTTCCCATTCTTCATCAGGTCCATTTGCAAGCCAGTATTCCAGTTTGTCTCCATTAACATAGGTTGCGGCTGTTTGTGCAAACTGTTCTGTTACATTGCCGTAAATTACTTCGAGTTCTTTTTTGAATTCGCGGTAGCCGTTGTAGCTGTTTACAAAACACATTACAGCGCCAAAAATAACTCCGCCTAAAATAAGTTCAAGTCCAAGAACTGAAATACGAAATTTCTTTTTCATCAGAATACCTCTGTTAAATTATACAGCATATTCTGAGAAAGGGAAAATTTTATAGATTGCTTCGCTGTGCTCGCAATGACGGCTAAGCTTTGTAGAGGTCTACGGTTGTGTTGAGTGCTGCTTTGATGTCGGCGAGATTATCCTGATTTAGAACTGCAATTCGGAAAATTGCTGATTCCATGAGGCCGTACAAAGTTTCGTTTGCGTCTTTTACGTTGAGTTCTTTGAACTCTCCGGTTTGAATGCCCTTAATCAAAATTGTGCTCAAGAGGTGACGTACACGAATTACACGGCGGCGAACCCGTTCGCTTGTGTCTACTCCGGATTTTTTGAGCTGTATAAGATAATTCAAAAGAACGCTGAAGAGTTTTTTATTGTGTTCGCAGGCATCTGTTAGAGTTTCCAGAACTTTGCGCAATGCCTGTTCAGAATTGAGATTTGAATCAGTCATAATTGCTTTAAGGGCAATTTCAACTTCGGAAAGAAGTTCCTTTATGCTTCCCAGGAAGATTTCATGTTTATTCTTAAAATAAATATAAAGAGTGGTACGGGTAATTCCGCAGCGGTCGGCAATTTTCTGGAAGGTTGCATCTTCGTAACCTTCTTCAATAAAAACATCGAGCGATTTCTGAAGTATTTCCTGCTTGCGCTTGTCGTGCTCAACTACAATTGCCATCTAACTTTCTCCTTATCTCCTGTAAATATAGAAAGAGGTATCAAGATTTCCAGCTTTAAGTTTTTTGATTGCGGAAGTCTTGTGACCAAAGTTTTCCTGAAACTCTTCATTTGAAGTAATGATTCCGATATCCCAGCCGTTGAAGTCTGTCCAAAGACTCTGTATGTTTTTGTAGAGTTCGCGGGCCTGGTCTGCATCTCCGAGACGTTCACCGTATGGAGGGTTGCATAAAAGAAGTCCTTCATCATAAGGGGCTGCAAGGTCAGCAAAATCTGACTGAATGAAATCTGGGCGTGGAATGTGTGCACTGATTCCGATTGATTTAAGTGCACGGCCAGCCATAACGCAGGCATATTCGGCATTTTTCTTCGAACGTTCAACTGCGGCATTATCAATATCTGAACCAGTAATGCGGACTTCAACATCCGTTCGGATTTTTGAGGCTTCTTCATCACGAATCTGCTGTGCACGTTCTGCATTATAGATAGAAAGATTTTCCAAAGCAAAGCGGCGACCGAATCCAGGTGCAACATTGAAGGCATAAAGAGTTGCTTCAATTGCAATTGTTCCTGAGCCACAGAACGGATCGTGAAGCGGAGTTTTACGGCGCCACATCATTTCCTGAAGAAGAACTGATGCAAGAGTTTCGCGGAGTGGAGCAATCCCACCATCTACACGGTAACCTCGTTTGTGAAGAGGAAGACCCGAAAGGTCGAGAAGAATCAAAACCTTGTTTTCATCAACATAAACACGGATATCACTTTCTTCACCAGTTTCCGGCATTGAAGACATTTTCCAAACATCGCCGAGTTTGCTGTAAATTGCTTTGTGAACAATTCCCTGAATTGAGTGTTCAGAGTTTAATTTGCTTTTGTAAGAGCGAACCTTATCTACAATGACACGTGAATCTTTGCGTAAATAGTCCTGCCAGCGGATGTTATAAGTTCCATCATAAAGATCATCAAAATTTAGAGCATCATATTCTGCAAGCTGGAGGTAAACGCGGTCTGCTGTACGAAGGCAAAGATTTGCCTTAAAAAGAGCATCGTCATCACCAAGAAAACTAACGCGTCCGGGTGCGTTGCCATTGAGTTTGTAACCTAAATGTTTAATTTCGTTGCCGAGAATTCGCTCGGCTCCGACTGCGCATAATGCGACCAGAGTATTCATACTGGTCTAAAATACCATTTTTACATATTTTGTTCAATTGTCAT
>CAMNIU010000090.1 GCA_946540605.1 uncultured Treponema sp. | reverse complement strand
CGACGGCGTAGCCGTCAAAATGCTCCAGTGGAGCATTTTGAGCGAGTCTCCGAGCAGCTGTGCTGCGAAGGGTTCAGCATGACAATACTTGTTGGACAGCCCCATTATTTTTATTCCAGGGTGGTTTCGAGAACCTCTACCACCACACTTATATTACAGTTTTCCGCTTTCTGCGGCACCTGGAAGACCAATGTCCTTGCGGAAGAAGGCTCCATCAAACTTGATCGCAGAAATTCCCTGATATGCAAGTGACCAGGCTTCTTTGAAAGATGAACCATAAGCACTGCAAGCAAGTACACGACCGCCACTGGTAAGAATATCACCATCTCCGCGACGGCCTGGAACAGCACCTGCAATGAATACTTTTGCTGTACTGGCATTAAGAAGCGGCTTATTGAAAGTAATTTCTTTACCTTTTTCGTATGCTTCCGGATATCCTCCGCTAACCATAACTGGTGCAACCTGATATCCTGGTTTCCACTTCATTTCGAAATCTTTGAGCGTACCATTCAAAATGGCAGTACACATAGAAGTAAAATCAAAATCCATCAAAGGAAGAACTACCTGTGTTTCAGGGTCTCCAAGACGGCAATTGTATTCAAGAAGTTTTGGACCTTTACTTGTAAGCATTACGCCAAAGAAAATGAATCCGCGATAATCGAACTTTTCTTTGATAAGACCTTTAAGAGTTGGCTGAAGAATATCCTTATCAAACTTCTTCATCATCTTGTCTGTAACATCATCAAGTGGACAAACAGCACCCATTCCGCCAGTATTTGGACCTTTTGCTCCGTCCAAAAGACGTTTGTGGTCACGAGCCGGAAGGAAAGGAACGATTGTAGCAGAACCACTTACAGCATATTCTGGAGTTACAGAAACTGCAGCAAGAACTGAGATTTCAACACCTTCAAGATATTCTTCTATTACAAGTTTTCTACCAGCGTCACCAACCTTGCCATTGCCCATCATATCTTCAACAGCAGCAAGAGCCTGCTCAACAGTAGCAGCAACAACAACACCTTTACCTGCAGCAAGACCGTCGGCCTTTACTACAATTGGGGCTCCCTGCTTTTTAATGTATTCACAAGCCTCTTCTTTATTTGTAAAGGTTTCGCTTGATGGACAAGCCACACCATATTCTTTCATGAATTTTTTAGAAAAATCTTTACTTCCTTCCAGCTGGGCTGCAGCTTTTTTTGGACCTACAACAGGAATATCAGCCTTCCAGAATTCGTCTGCAAGACCTGCACAAAGAGGATCTTCTGGTCCAACTACGCACATACGGCAGTTTTCGTGCTTTGCAATAGCAACGTAAGGATTTTCACCTTCTTTAATGTAGTCGCAATCTTTTGGATTTATGTTTACACATTTAGACTCATAAGCAGTGCCTCCGTTTCCAGGAACAACAACTACTTTATCAACAACAGGACTCTGAGCAATTTTCCAGCAGATAGTGTGCTCACGACCACCACCGCCAACTACGATAATATTCATAAAATTATATTACCGTATATTTAAATAAAAAAAAAGTGCTACTGCTTCTATAAAAAAGTTCAGCTGCTCCCGCTAAAAACGCCCTTCGCCAACGGGATGATGTTGTCGTAGGTCGTTTTTAGCTCCGCATCTGAACTTTTTTTTAGAGTTCTTACAATATATAATTTTATGAATATTCTCTACGCACCTCGGAAAAGGTGGGCTTATACTTTGAACTCTTCTATGCGTTCGGAGATGTTGTCTACGGCTTTGTTCATATCTTCGGTCAGACGGTTCAGGTTGCGGGTTGTCTGCTGAGTAACTTCGGTTGTGGAAACAATCTGATTGAAGTTCTGAGCCATGTTCTTTGAAGATTCTTTAAGCCCTGCAATTGCATCGAGGACAGAAAGTGCACGGTCTCCAATCTTCTTACTTGAACGCTGAACGCTCACAGAAATATTGTTCATCTTAGAAAGAGTTTCGAGCAGGTGCTTTGAACCTTCGCTCTGTTCCTCTGTAGCCTTTTTAATTGAATAAACCAATTCAGAAGTATTGTTTGTTTTATCAGATACAACTTCAAACGAAGCTTTACTTAAGTCGGCACTTTCTACTACCTTCTGAATATTTGCAGCAATGAGTTTAAGGTTTTCTCCAATACTCTTAGACTGAGTAGCCGAAGTATCTGCAAGCTTACGGATTTCTTCTGCAACGACTGCGAATCCCTTTCCTGCTTCGCCCGCATGTGCAGACTCAATCATGGCGTTCATAGAAAGCAGGTTGGTTTGAGAAGAGATGTTTGCAATAACCATATTTGTATCCTGCAAAGACTTACTCTGTGCAAGAACTGAATTCAAAAGTTCATTTACAATACGGTTCTTTTCAATTCCTTCAACTGTAGCTGCATTAAGCTCTGTAAATTCGCCGGCCATCTTATCTACAGAATTTGTAATAGACTGAATATTTCCAATCATCTCTTCGATTCCGGCACTTGCATGAGTAATAGCATCAACCTGGGAATCAATCATCTGATTAAGAGTTGTAATATTAGAAGAAATCTGAGAAACAAGTTCCGATGTACTGGTTACGCTCTTATCTTCTGCTTCAAGAGTTGCTGTAGCAGTCTGGATTTCACTTGAAATGTTAGTTATCTGATTTTTAGTTTCATCGAGCTGGCCTTTAACATTTTCGAAGGCTTGCTTAAGATCGTCGTTGGCAGAACCAATTTCGCGCACTGTTTCATGAACAGTATTTACGAACATATTTACAGATTTCTTAACCTGAGAAATTTCATTGTTATGGTAGATTTCAAGACGTTTTGTAAGGTCTTTATCTCCGGAATTAAGGTCATCAATATTCTTTTTGATAGAATCGAACTTACCAATAATGCTTTTGATGATGATAAGCTCAAGAATCATAAGAATAATAGCAATTACAAAACCACCAATCAGAGAAATATTCTGCATCTGATTTGCAATCTGCTCCATTTCCTGTCTTTCTACAGTTGCAATAACCTTCCAGACCTTGTTGTTTAAGGTAAATGTTTTTGTATAAACCTTAAGATGATTTATATTTGTTTCACCGAGAATATCTTCTCCGGCCCTAAGTCCGTTTGCATCATCATAAACAGAAATACGTCCTGTCTTAAAGAAGGTTTTTCCAAGCTTTTTGATTGGTTCAAGTTCAAGGAAGCCAACACAACCACCAGTAATCTTATTTCCTGTCTCTTCATCAACAAAATCAGATTTTACAAAGAGTGGCATTGTATACCCACCAGCTGCAGCCATACGAGGAGATTCAAGCCAAACAGAAACATCACTTTTTTTATGATTTACATAGTATTCCTTTTGCAAAATACCTGCGGTAGAAGAGCCGCCTTTTGTATTAAAAGTTTCCGGGCCGCCGTCTTTTGCATCGGTATTTGTATCCCAGAATACCATTACATACTCAAAACCATCTGGCTTAGTAACAGTTTTAATTCTGTGCTTTATGTTATCAGTATTATCTACAGGATCTACTACCGCACGCTGGAAAACGCGCAATACTGTAACCTGAGTTTCAAACCACATTTTTACGTTATCTACAGAAGAATTAAGAAAATTATCTACAGAATCTTCGTAGATTTGACTAATAGGGGCCTTTAAATTACGCGAAATAAAAATAAGGAAAACAGAAATAAAGGTAAGAATCTCTAGAAAAGCAATTATTCCATATTTTAACAAAAGAGACTCTTTACGCTGTTTTTTTTCTTTTGCTGGAGATGCTGCCTTACTCTTAAATATCTGTTTTGCCATAATCCTGCCTCACTATGTCTTTATAACAAAGAATTATCGATAAACTCTCGTAAATTTAAGTATAAAGCATTCTTGGTAGAAGTCAATTTTTTTTGTTATTGAGCACGAGGTTTGTGACAGTTTGAGCAGCCTACTACGTGAACATGTTTTTTGCCGAGAGCTTTGTTAAAAAGACGAGCTGTGAGGCTCTGATCCTGTGCTACTTCTTTGTGGCAAACCGGACATATGCGTTTTACCCCTGGTTCACACCGCGGATAACAGTGCGGACAGCCCATAATTATCATAAGCTGATCAGGAACATTCATTGGCCGGTACACTTTTGAAATAATATTTTCTCCTACAAAGAGATTTGTGTCACAAAGGGGACATTTTACCGGCTGCATTGTCTTTTGAGTCTTTGCTTTCTGATTATTTCTATTAGTATATCTGATGTACCAGGCTATCAGTGCGATTATTACGCAGACAGCCGCGCCCATTAATAAGTAGTCCATGACTGTATTATACCACAAGTGCGTTAGGCACTGAAGGGGGCCGAAGGCCGTGCGAAGCACCGAGCGTAGCGGAGGCTCGATAAATCTCACACCCCCATTTTTCGGATGTTCCTAACCGACAGTCACGATGGACTGTCGGTTTTAACGGAACTCCTATTAAGGGTGGAAGCGAAGCCGGAACGCAAAAAAAATTAAAAAAAATTTTAAATTTTTCCTAAACTTTTTTTTGCCTTGCCCGACAATCAAGTATAAGGGTGGTGGAAACCCGTGAGATAAACCACGTTGTGGTTTTAAACCCACCAATGTGTTTTATCTTATAACCTAACTATAAGGAGATTATTATGGTTATTAATCACAATATGAGTGCTATGTTCGCTCAGCGTTCCCAGGGAATTCAGGATCTTAACAATCAGAAGAGCATGGAGAAACTTTCTTCTGGTATGAGAATCAACCGTGCCGGTGACGACGCTTCTGGACTTGCAGTTTCTGAGAAAATGCGTGCTCAGATCCGCGGTTTGAACCAGGCTTCAACTAACGCTCAGAATGGTATTTCTTTCATTCAGACAACTGAAGGATACCTCCAGGAAACAACAGACATCGTTCAGCG
>CAMNIU010000089.1 GCA_946540605.1 uncultured Treponema sp. | reverse complement strand
CAGATGAAGAACGTAACAATCGCTTACGAACCAGTTTGGGCTATCGGTACAGGTAAAACTGCTACTCCAGATGATGCTCAGGCAATTCACAAGTTCATTCGCGGATACATCGCAAAGCTTTACAATCAGAAAGTAGCTGATGAAGTAATCATCCAGTACGGTGGATCTATGAAGGCTTCTAACGCTCCAGAGCTCCTTGCTCAGCCAGATATCGACGGTGGTTTGATTGGTGGAGCTTCTTTGAAGGCAGAAACTTTCGTACCAATTTGTGTACTTTAATTTATAAGTAATTACAATAATATAAATCATCATGGAGAACGGAACAGAGCAGAACCTTGCTTTGTTCCGTTTTTTTATGTATACTTCCCGGGCTTATCCACTGTGGATTTAAGTCATTCTCAGACTTGACCCGGGAATCTAAATTTAAAAATAATTATGAAAAAATCACAACTTTTAAAGCTAAAATTCATCAAAATTTATGCGTTTTTACTGATTACAACCAAATACGCGTCTGATAAAATAACGTTATTAAAATATGGGTGTGAATCGGATAAGAGTATGAAAAAAAGAATTGTCGCTTTTCAAGTTTTTCTTTTTTTAATAATTAACCAGTCTTTTTTATTTGCTCAAAACGAGGCATCCAGTAATTCCGTAAAGGAAAAGATTTCAGAAATTGTTTCTACCGAATCATCTGTTCTTCTGTTTTCTGAAAACAACAATGGTTCGCTTTTTGCGATATCGAGCGGAGATTCGGTTAAATTGTACGATTCATCAGATTATTCGCCTGTCTGCGAGTTTTATGATCAGCAAGTCTCAAAAATGTCTTTTTATACAGAAGATGGCAATGAATTTTTTGCTGACCTCACAAAAGACGGACAGTTTACCGTACGTAAATTAACTCATGAAGAAAACAGCTGGTCTTATACTCAGGATGAACCATATTTTTCCGCTGATTGTGCAGATCCAACTGGTAAAAGAAAGCTTACAACCGTAGCCTTTAGTAGTAATTCAGATTATATTGCAGCTGCCTTTGATGATAATTCAGTGCAGGTGCACTTCCGCCTACGTGTAACAGCCGGTTCAATTTCTCATACAATTACAAAGCATAAGGCTCCTGTATATGGTCTTGAGTTCAGTCGGAATGGAGAGTATCTGGCAACGGTTTCTACGGACGGCGAAGCTTATATATGGAACAGTTATACAAGTAACCAGATTACCCGACTCAAGGGAATCTACACCCGCTCAAATGTTCCTGTAGTTTTTTCAGCTGATTCAGTTTACATAGTTTTCCAGGATGGAAGAAATACTTTTAAGATTGCAGATTTTTCTGGAAATACCCTTTATTCAATTGCCGCAGGACGTCCCATTACCGGAATTAAACCACTCAAAGATCCAGACCTTATATCAATCCGAAATGATAAGGGCGAGGTGATGGTTTACAGCATTTCTTCGCGCCGTCCTATTTCAGTTTCTTCAGCTTCTAAACTTATGGCCGAAGTGGGCGAAACTTATGTAGATGCCAATTTTACTTCTTATGATTTTGATACCGCAGTAAGCCACATGTATGCAGGCTTTAAAAACGGAAAAGTTTATCTTATAGAGCCAACTCCTTATCTTGATGATACAGCAATGCTCATTACAGATGCTTCAAAAGCAGGTAAGGGCTTAGGAAACTTTGTGCACCAGCGTTTTTCAAGCGTCACTATTTCCGGCGGAACAAACTATATGACAAAGCCATATCTGATGTCTGCAAATCTCCGGGGCGAATATTTATATTCCGGAAAAATCTCCCCATTTTTTGTAGGCGGCGGCTTGAGCCTGGGAGCCGGTTTTCCAAGAAACGATTTCCCTGCCAATTACAAAGTTCACGGCGAATACGTATCATCTCCAAAATTGCTTTTTACTTCTATATATATACCAGCCGGCTACGCATTTTCACCATGGAATAACGAAGTCAGAATTATTACCACGTTTAAGGCAGGTGTAAAAATGCAGTCCCTGGCCTTAATTACAAAGGAAGGCTCAATTATAGGCGATCCCGCATTTTCTTTTTACATGAGTGCCGGAGCCGGAATGCAAATCAAATGGTTCCAGTTCGACCTTAACTGCGAATACGACGCAATCGGAAAAGTCAGCCCGTCATTATATGCAGGGTATGCTTTCAGGTGGGGAGAGTAAGAATGAAAAAAGTTTTGCGTTTTGTTTTGATGATTTCGATAATCACTCTTTTTATTACAGCTTGTTCGAATTCTTATAATGAAATGATAGATGGATTTAATGGGAAGTATTTTTCACTGACTCCAACACCACCAATTGAAAAGAGTATTAATGATTCAGGTTTTAACCAGGAAACAATGCTTGAGGTTCGCTATACCTTTATAGAAGGTTATGAATCTACTCTTCCAGCTCCTTTGGGAGGAGCAAGTTATTCATGGAAAAAAATGAAACACGATGGAACATTTGAAGAACCTGCTCTTTGTGAAGAAAGAATTTTTACATTTGTTCCAGAAGAATCTTTTGAAATAAATGCAGAAACAAAACTGGTATTAACCGTTACCAACGAAGCGGGAACGGAATATATAGATACAACGATAATAGTAATTCTAAATCGGGAATAAAAACCGGAATGGAGGAAAAGGAGATGAAGAAATTTATTAAAAGTTTCTTAATGGCTGCTGCAGCTTTAATGTTGTTAGCAGGATGTAATGGACTCATCGATGCAACAGTATCAGGTGATCCAGACAAGGCTGTAATCACAATCGGAATTGATGGTATTACAGAAGCTACTAATAGAAGTGCTCGTACCATTAACCCTGAGGCATATGATACTGAGGCAAAAATGGCTCCAAGTAACTTCACAATTAAACTTAAAGGTTATTCTGATAAAGGGTATACTTATGGTGATAACGAAAATGCTGAAGTGGAACTAACTTGGAATGGTACTAAAGCAACAATTAATCTTGAATATGACGTTTGGTATTTAACAATGATCGCATATGATAAAAGTGAGACACCAAAAAAGCTTTTTGAAGGTCGTCGCAGAATTGATTTGAGAAATGGTAAACCGGCGGATAATGCTTTTACTTTTACACTTTCAACAGAGGGTGTGGATACTAAAGGTAAAGTTAATTTCTCAGGACTTTTTGTTAATCCATTAATTGATGAGAATGATGCTAATAAGGGGCGTCTTGCTGTACAGTATACAGCTGCATTGTATGATTTGTATACAAATGAAATGGTAGAAGATTCTAAAGTAAAAGCTTCTTGTACCACTGATATTGTACAGACAAAAGATGATGGTGGTAACGTTATTTCAACAACAACATATGGAAAATTTACATACAATCCTTCTGCAGAGGTAGATCCAGGTCGTTACAATTTCAGAATTTATTTTGATATGGATAAAGGAACAGGTGAGGCTCATGATTATGTAACAATTGGTACATGGAATGATATCGTAGTTGTTGCTCCTGGTCGTACAACAAATGGAACTGAGGGTAGTATTGGTAATATCGGTGATATTCTTAATAAAATACCTGATGCTCCTACAGCCCTTTCTGCTTACTATGTAGGTGATCCTACTGGCAAAACAAGCGGAAATGATTATAAGGTTCTTATCAACTGGACTCCAAGTGCATCAAAGAATGAATCTTATTATAAACTTATAATCAAAGATTGGACATCTGGCTCTGCAACAGATTATAAGGTATTTGATGCTACACATGAGTTCTACGGTAGTGATATTTGGGTAGATGGTACTCTTGCTGGTGGTACAAATAGTTGTACTGTTAAACTTCCAGTTGAAAAGAAATATGAAATTACTCTCTCTGCTGTAAACGTAATTGGTGAATCAGCAGTAACTGCTCGAAAAACTACTGAAGTAACTACAGTTGCTGGTCATACTGCTTATGGTGCAGAGAAAATCAATCTTATGAAGATTGCTTATGATCTTAATGGTGGTACATTAAAAACTGCTGCTAATGAGTCTCAGGTTGGTGGAATTGTAAATAAATATTGTATTTTTAAGGATGTAGCTATTCCTGTTATGGATATTAAGCCAATTCCAGAAACTGGAGATCCTGAATATCCTCAGCTTACAAAGCAGAATCATCCATTCCTTGAGTGGGATGATGAAACTGGTACAAAAGTTGAGACAATAACAACTTTTGGTAACAAAAATCTTACAGCTAATTACAATGTTCAGTTTATTATAGATTATACAATTGATGATTCTTATGGTTCAATTGATACTGAAGTAAAACAGTCTAGTGATGATGTTAAGAATACCGTTTTGAAGGATAATGAATCGAATGTTACAATTACTGTAAAAAATGATTCTACAGCTCCTGCTGTAACTCATATTCGGGTATGTATACTTGGACTTTCTCCTGAAACTGATATTGTTATTGATGAAGATAGCAGCTCTGAAATTGTAATTGATACTCAGACTGTAAAGTCACTTGATTTCAGAACATATACTGTTCAGGTAATTGCAACAAAGGCTGATGGAAAATTGTATTCTAATACATTTGCTATTACAAAACAGCGTTAGTATGCTAATGACTAACATAGTTTTTTAGCAAACTTTAGATTTTCCCCGCCACGATAAATCGTAGCGGGGATTTTTTTATACTGCGGACTTATATTAGTTATTTTACTAAATCAAATAACTGCCCCTGCCAACGGGAAAAGTTCGTAAGTCTATCATTGTCAACGACACGACTTCACCATCTCAACATATACAAACAGCAAATTTGCAATTTGTATATGTTGCAGTTCTGCAGTTGAAGGGCATTTTTTTGTGCTTTGACATATACATTTTGAAAATATTGAAGTTGTATATGTTGAAAAGTGAAGTTTTCTGATTTTGAAAACCAAAAAATCAATGAAAAACAGGTGTATACTTGTATTTAAACATATACAATTGAAACTTTCTTAATTTCATATGTTGGTTCTTTGAAGTTTCAGTTTAAGAAGGTTCATCTGACATATAGTGTCATCAATTCAGAAAATTTCCTACAAAAACACAAAAAACTGAATTTTTGGCGGAATAAAACATGTAAAACTTCTGTAAAAATGAAAAATATTCCGTCAAAAAATCAAAATATCACTTTTTTGTTGGAAAAAACTGTTGTAAAAATCGAGAAATTTGTTTGTAAAAACAAAAACGTGTACTTTTGTGAGGATTTTTTTCCGTCAAAAATTCAAATGTCTGTATTTTTGTCGGATTTTTTCTTCTGATACATATTTTTATATGAGATTTTATTCCGTCAAAAATGTTCGAATGTCTCATTTTGGTGGATTTTTGTAGTGACGGCATCTGTATTAGTAGACTTCAGCCAATAATAAATCCTCTCCGGGCTAGGGATTGGAGCAGTGAGCGGTAGCGAAAACACGCCGCAGGCGGGTTCGGAGGCGAATGCCGGAGCTGCGGAAAGCCCGACCTGCGGCGGCACGGAGTGGTGCTGCAGGGAGCCTCTAGATAACTATTATATATATCTTCCTGTAAGTTTGTTTGACAAAATCTGTCATTTTCTTTTTTTTGTTGTGTTGTTATTGTTGTTCAATAAGTTCTTGAATTTGTTCAATTGGAAGACCTGTGATTTTGCTTATTTTCTCAGCTGGTAAGTTTAATGCAATTGCGTTTCTGGCGACGGTAAAAGTGCCTTCTAAGAGACCTTGTTTCTTGCCTTCTAAGAGACCTTCCTTTTTTCCTTCTTCGAGGCCTTGTTTTTTTCCTACTTTAAGTCCGTCTTTTCTACCGGCTATAATTCCTTCTGCCCTGCCACTATTATACCCGGTCTTAAAATCGTATGCTCTTTGTCGTTCCCATTCCATAAACTGCCTCTTGTAATTCATGTTAAGTTTGGCATCCGTGACATAATTCTTCAGATCATTTGTGTATTTGTTTTTAGCACGGTTTGAAATGAGGAATTCAAAGAAACTCTTTACTTCCTCATCTTCAAACATTTTAGCACAAGTTGGAGCAATAAAAAAGTGTTTGTAATCTCTGTCGTTTAATTTTGTTATTCCATCCTCAATGCAGATATTTTCAAAGGTGCTGACTGGCAAATTATTATGAAAGATATCGCTCATACAGATAAAAACAACATGAGAATCACAAAGCTCGCTATATATTTCTCCAGATTTTAGAGAGTCGAGTGCCATTAAACTTGCGTAATAACGCGCTCTTTCTGGAAGCTCTTCAGTATTTGCAACCTGTAATTCTATATCAAATACTCTTCCTGTGTCCTTTACATAAACATCAAGTCGAATCCCTTTTGCTCCATTTTCAATTTCAATAACTTCTTCATTATGTATCTCCATCTTTTCAATTTTAATTTTTAGAAGTATTTCTAGAAGATGTTGACACGCATTTGGATGATCACGCATTACCTTGTAAAAAATAAAATTGTTAGCTAGGGTAGCTTTTTCCCATTTTTGTTCTGGGGTAAGCTTTTTTTGAGTCTTCATATATATAAGTATAACAATTGACGAACGCCTCTGTTTTCACTAAAATATAATACACTTTATTTGATTAAAAATTTTTGGAGAAATAAATTATGGGTACAATTGGTGTTGTTCTTTTGGTATTCTTTGTAATCGTTTGTCTGCTTTTGGTTCTTCTTGTTTCTATTCAGGACGACGGTGAAAACGGAATGGGACTTCTTGGTGGTCGTGGAACTGCTGCATTCGGCTCTCATTCTGCAAGTGTTCTTACCAAAACAACTTTCGTATTAGTTTTCCTTTTCTTTGCTCTTTCATTTGCTCTTGCTATGGTAAACAAAAAGCCTAAGCTCGAAAAAGACCTGGTTCCAGCTACAGCTGTTGAATCTACTGAGTCTGCAACTGAAACTGGTTCAAGTGACTGGTGGGCAGAATCAGAATCTGCTGAATAAGGAGCACTAAATGCTCAGCAGTTTCATTAGACCAGCCAACATTAAAGTGGAGCTGGAGAGTTCCGAAAAAGAAGAAAGCTTTGCGGAACTCTTAGAAATCCTGGTTGCTGAAAATCCCGAATTAAACAGAAGGGAAGCCATGGATGCCCTTATTGCAAGGGAAGAAAAAATGAGTACTGCTGTATTTCCTTTCGTAGCTGTTCCCCATGCTTTATGCAATTCTGCGGGAACAACTCAGGTCGCAATGGGAATTAGCCACTCGGGTATTGAATTTGATGCTCCCGAGCCGGAAACTAATCCTGAGCACCCTGTAGTTAATGTAATTTTTGAAATCCTTTTTGAAGAAAAAGATACCGAGACTCATTTGCATCTTTTGCGAGACATTTTGGAGATTGTGAGTCAGCCGGATTTTGTACAAAATGTTTTGCAGGCCAAAACTTCGCAGGAAGTATATGACCTTATTGAATCTATGGAATTTTAGATATCACGGGAGGCGTATATGGCAGAAACAACAATGGAAATAGATGCCATCAATCATCTGCTTGAGGTTGAAAAAAATGCATCGGCACTTATAAACGATGCTGCTCAGGAAGTAGACCGTCGCCTGTCCGAAGCCCATTCAAAATACACTGCACAATATAAACAGCGATATGATGAGGTTGCTGCTCACCTCGAATCTGAATATCAGCAGAATCACAATCAAATCGCAGAAAAATATCAGAAAGAAATTGAATCCTATAAAGAGTCACTTGCCGCAAAACCTCAAAATTACGAGGCTTTTTCATCTTTGCTTGACAAGCTGATTTTTTAATAAGCTGGTCTGATTCGGGAGTTCCTTAATGGATAAGACTGGTGCTGGTGCTTTTATTTATGCAAAAGCAAATGGAATTTTAGGAAAATCTTTTACAGCTAATCGCGCTCATAAACTTTTTGAAGTAAAAAGCCTTGGTGAATTATGGACTCTGCTTTTCCGCTCTCAGCCACCTATGGTTCCCGAAGTAATGCTTTCTCAGCAGATTGAAGAAAAGGCCTTTTCAACTTTTATCAGCCAGTACGAGAATTTTATTAATTGTTATGATAAGCCATCTCCTGTTTTAATTGATCAGCTTCTAACCTATGAAGGCGAAAATCTCAAGGAAATTGGCGCTGCTCTCTGTAAAGGCGAAATGAAATGTCCGTCTTTGACAAAGTTCAAAAGACTTCATTCTCTAAATTATTCTGCCTGGCCTGATATCAAAAAAATTACAAAAGGTACGGCTTTTTCATGGTATAATACAGTACCTGGAATTCATGAACAGCAGGAAATGGATTTCAAAATTGATATTCAGATTTGCCGTCATCTCTGGGAATCTGCCCTCAAAGAAAAAGGTGAGGCCGGAGAAGCGCTGCTGAATCTCTATAAACAGGAATTTGTTATTAAAAACGTAGTTTGGGTTTTACGTTTACGACTTTTTTATGATATGAAAAATGAAGATATTATAAAAAATCTTATTTACGTTACTGATAAACCTGGACGTTCAGATCCTGTTGCAGCACCTGCCTTAAAGATTTTAGACTGGCCGCTGGATGAGTATGAAGTCTGGAGCACCTGGCGTTATTCTGAACTTGTGAATCCGCATGAGGATGGGCAGATCTGGCAGATTGATCCAATATGGATTGAACGTAAAAACCGTATGGAAATTAACAGAAAAGCTGCAAAACTTTTTCATCAGTTTCCATCAGAGCCGGCCTCTCTTATTGGCTGGTATAAAATAAAAGAGTTTGAGCTCAGCTGTATACGTACTGCTGTTGAAAGTATAAGATTAAATGTTAATTCCGAAGAAGCAATGGATGCTATTGGAGGCTTGAATGGCTAGAACTGCGGAGATGAGACTTTTGGAACTTATGGTTCTAAAGGAAGATATTTCATCTGTACTCGAATATATTGGAAAAAGTGAAAATTTTCAGTTTCAGACTAAGTTAAAAGAAAGCAGCAGCACTAATGCTGGAATCGCAGATTCTGATGATAACCCTGCTGCAAGTTTAAATATAGATTCTCAGTTTTATGACAGTCTCTTAAAAGCTTATAAAGAACTTGGCTTTGAAGAAAAAGCCTACAATATAAAAGACTGTACAGCTCCAAAAGATGATGACCGTAAAAAGGCTGCAGATTTTATGGCTGCTTATAATCAGCTTAAAACAAGAATTGCCGAAGCTTCTGAAGAAGCGCTTAAAGTTTCTGATGCATATAAAGAGGCAATGGCTTTTTCAAACCTTCAGATTTCATATTCTGAACTTGAACATCTTTCATTCCTTTCGCTCAGAATTGGCCGCATTCCGGAAGAACAGTTTGAAGATTTAAAAGACCGTCTCGAAGGCTCTGCTGTTGTTATCCGCCTTGGAAATGATTCTTCTCATATTCTTGTAGCTTCTTCAAAGAAAGGCCGCTTTGCTCTTGATGCTGAACTTAAAAATCATAACTTTGTTGAACTTGAAGTTCCTGCTGATTTTAAGGGTGTTCCTGAATCTGCCTTAAAAGGTCTTGCAGAAAAGAAAGCTGACGCAGAAAAAGCTCTCGCTGATTTGAATGAAGAAAAAGCAAATTTTGCAGAAACTCATCAGGCTCAGCTGGAACATCTTTTAGGCTGTTTTACAATTGCAGTTCAGATTGAAGATGTTACCCGCCGCCTTGAATCTACAGAATTAGTTTACCGCATAACCGGATGGATTCCTGCAAGCGAAACTGATAATTATATGAAAGGACTCGATGAACTTACCGAGAGCCGCATTGCTATCCGCGCTTATGAACCTTATGAGGTTCCAAGTGTTATGTCGGGTAAGGAACAGGTGCCTGTAAAGCTTAAGCACGGAAAATTTGTTAAGAGTTTTGAACGCATGATTTTCTCTTACGGTTCTCCGGTTTATGGTGCAATTGACCCGACACCTTTTGTTGCCGTGTTCTTTACAATTCTGTTCGGAATTATGTTTGGTGATTTTGGACAGGGAATGTTCTTTGTTCTTTTTGGAATCCTGATGGCTTGTAAAGTTATTAAGGTTGGGGCCTGGAATAAGTTTGCGCCAATCTTTATGGCAATTGGTATTTCAAGTTCTATTATGGGCTTATTAACCGGCGAGTTCTTTGGAACCGAAACTGTTCTTGAACCATTTGCTGAGTGGGTAACCGGATTGTTTGGGACTCCACATGCTCCAATTCTTCATCTTATGCCGTCTGCTGATCCAAAATCAATTTACGTTATGTTCGGTGTATTTGGTGTAGCTGTTGCAATTGGTTTTGTAATCAATACCTGTGGTCTTTTATTGAATATCATAAATAATCTGATTCGCAAAAATTTTGCTGAAGCTTTATTTGGAAAAAACGGACTTGCCGGCGCAGTGTTCTTCTGGTATGTAATTGCACTCATTCTCCGAATTGTTCTTGCAAAGCATACTGTTGCTGTTTATGATATCGTGATTATTTTGATTTCACTTTTCTTTGCTGCATTTGCAGAACCATTTGAGCGTGCTCTTAATGGTGAAAAGCCGCTCTTTGAAAATGGATTTGGCACATATATTATTTCGAGTGTAGTAGAAATTATCGAAGTTATTTCGGGCTACCTTTCTAATACTATAAGTTTTGTGCGTGTTGGAGCCTTTGCGCTTTCACATGCAGTTTTGAATTTTACAATTCTTACGCTTACAAATATGGTAGGCGGACCGGGCAGCGTTGGAGGAATTATCGTTTTGATTGCCGGTAACGCGCTCATAATTGTACTGGAAGGCATGATTGTAGCAATTCAGGTAATACGTTTGCAGTATTACGAATTCTTCAGCAAGTTCTTCCATGAAACTGGTAAAGAGTTCAAACCATTTAAGTTTGAAATATAATAAGAAATTCCTCACAGAGCAAAAGAGGAAAGGAGAAAAAAATAAAACTCTGTGTCCTCTGTGTGCTTTGTGAGAAATTCAAAAGGAGTATAGATATGAAGAAGAAGTTTGTTTCTTTCCTTACAATTCTTGGAATGGGTGCTGCTATGTTTGCACAG
>CAMNIU010000088.1 GCA_946540605.1 uncultured Treponema sp. | reverse complement strand
CACCCTTTCTTATTGATTTATGAGGTATGTTCGTTTAGTTTATAGATAATCTGTCATCCCGAACTTGTTTCGGGATCTATTAACAGATGCTGAAACAAGTTCAGCATGACAAGCTGGAGGAATAATGAAAAAAGCAAACGGATACTTCACAACATTTAATGGTGAACAGTTTTATAAAATCGAAAATTACGATTGCATGGACGATTTCTTTATGACAATCACCAGCTCTTCCGACATCTGGAATTTCTGCTGGTCACAGGGAGGAATCACCGCCGGAAGAATAGACTGCGATCATGCAGTTTTTCCTTATTACACAGCCGACAAAGTTAGCGATGCAAAATCTTACACAGGCTCATATACAGCAATCAAAGCGGGAGAAGAAATTTGGGAACCGTTTGCTTCACTCTCAGCAAGTCCTGCAATCAGAAAGATTGTTGAAAAAAATATTACCTGCAACATATATAAAAATACAGCAGGAACCGAAGTATGGTTCGAAGAAATAAATAACGAACTCAAACTCGCCTTCCGCTATGGCTGGACATCATCTGCAAAATACGGACTTGTACGCAAAGCTGAAATTGTAAACCTGAGCGACAAATCAGTAACTGTAAAAGTTCTTGACGGCTGCCGCAACATTCTGCCAGCCTGCGTATCAGCAGATTTCCAGAACAACAACAGCGTACTTCTGGATGCTTACAAAAAAACAGATTTGGATTCCGAATCAAAGCTCGCACTTTTCGCAGTTTCTTCTGTTGTAACTGATAAGGCAGAACCAAGCGAAGGCCTCTTTGCAAACATCAGCTGGTTCAATACAGATGACGAACTTATTTTGAACCCAGATGCTCCTGCAGAATTCGCAGAAAAGGGCAATGTTACACCAATGGCAGTTGTAAAAGGTAAGAGACCTGCTGCATACATCTGCAAAACCGCGTCATTGCAAACCGAAGGCGAAGCAATCACCTGGTACCAGGTGTTCGACACAAAACTCGACGCTTCAAAAATCGCCGCACTAAAAAATGAACTTGCAGACCGCAAGGCTCTCACAGCCGCTCTTGAAGCAGACATTACTGCAGGCAAAGCCCTTATGGAAACTTATATCAGCGAGGCTGACGGAACACAGAACACTGCAGAAACTATGACCTGCGTTCATCACTCAGAAAACGTAATGTTCAATATTATGCGCGGTGGTTTCTTTGCAAATAACGGAAAAATCAATCTTGGCGACTTTGTTAAATTTGTAAAAGTTCGCAATACCGCACTTGTTCCACTTTCTGAGAAAGTAACTGCTGCCCTTGCTGAAACTGCAGATAAAGACGGTTTTGTAAATTACGGAGAACTCGAAGCTGCTGTTCAGAAAGAAATGAATCCACAGCTTAGCCGACTCTTCTACGAATACATGCCTCTAACCTTCAGCCGCCGCCACGGTGACCCAAGCCGTCCATGGAACCGCTTTAACATTCACCTTCGCGATGACAACGGAAATCCAATTTTGAACTATGAAGGAAACTGGCGCGATATTTTCCAGAACTGGGAAGCCCTTGCGTGGTCATATCCACAGTACATCAAAAACATGACAGCAAAATTCCTTAACGCAATGACAATCGAAGGTTTCAACCCTTACCGCATTTCACGCGAAGGAATCGACTGGGAAACTCCAAATCCAAATGACCCTTGGGCACAAATTGGTTACTGGGGCGACCATCAGGTAATCTATCTTCAGAAACTTCTCGAAGTTTATGCAAAACTCAACAAGACTCAGCTTGTAAGCGAACTTGGCGAAAAAATCTACGCAAGCTCAAATGTTCCTTACAGAATCAAATCTTACAAAGAAATCTCTGCTGACCCTCGCAACACAATTATGTTCGATCGTGAGCTCAGCGACCGTGTTATCAAGCAGGCAAAAACAGCCGGCTCAGATGCTAAGTTAGTTATGGCTAATGGCTCAAATAATGAAGTTGCACTTGTAACTCTTGCTACAAAACTTATTCAGGTTGTAATTGCAAAAATGGCAAACTTCATTCCTGGAGGCGGAATCTGGCTCAACACTCAGCGCCCTGAATGGAACGATGCAAACAACGCTCTTGCAGGCTACGGTCTTTCAATGGTAACTCTCTACTACCTGCACCGCTTTGTAGAATTCCTTACAGGACTTTTTGAAGCATCAAATGCAGAAAACTTTACACTTCCTTCAGAAATTGCAAAATGCTTTACAGCCCTCGGAAAACTTTATGTTGAAACTTCTCCCGCAGATGCAGCTGGTAATGCAGAACTCCGCAAAAAGTTTACAGATGCAGAAGGAGCTATTTTCGAAACAGAACGTAACAATCTTTATAAAAACGGCTACGGTAAATCAGAAGAAGCAATCAGCAAGGCAGACATTCTTTCTTACCTCAAGGCAATTCAGTTACATATAACTAACACAATCAAACTCAACCGCCGCAGTGACGGACTTTATCACGCATACAACACAATGAAGATTTTCAACGACAGAATCGAAATTGAATATCTTCAGGAAATGCTCGAAGGTCAGGTTGCAGCACTTTCTTCTGGACTTCTTTCTCCTGAAGAAGCACTCGACCTTCTTAAGTCTCTCCGAGCAAGCCGCATGTACGAGCCACGACAGAACTCTTATATGCTCTACCCTAACAAGGAACTTGCAGAATTTGAAAAGAAAAACTGTGTTTCAGAAGCAGATGTTTCACAGTTCAAAACTCTTATCGAAAAAACAGGAAACGCACTTTTGCAGAAAGACTGCAATGGTACATGGCACTTCAACGGTGACTTCCGCAATGTAAGCTTCCTTGAAAAAGCGTGCGCTGCACTTCCAGAAAATGCACGCCCGGCTGCCACTGAACTCGAAGCCCTTAAAGCTCTCTACGAGAAGACTTTCAACCACCAGAGCTTTACTGGCCGCAGTGGAACTTTCTACGCTTACGAAGGTCTTGGAAGCATTTACTGGCACATGGTTTCTAAGCTGCTTCTCGCTGCTCAGGAAAACACTTTTGCTGCGATTTCGAAAGGTGCAGACAAGGCAACTGTAGAAGCCCTCACTGCTGCATACTATGAGATTCGTTCTGGCATCGGCTTCAACAAAGCCCCGGAAATTTATGGCGCTTTCCCTGCTGACCCTTATTCACATACTCCTAATTTGCAGGGAGCTAAGCAGCCTGGTATGACAGGGCAGGTAAAAGAGGAAGTGCTTACACGTTGGGGCGAACTCGGCGTAGATATTGTAAACGGCTGCGCATGCTTCAATCCAAAGATTTTGAAAAAATCAGAATTCTTTGAAGACGGCACTTTACAGTTCACCTGGTGTAACACCCCTGTAATTTACAAACTAACTAACGGTAGTTCTTCAATCACAATAAACGGAAATCATCGCGAGGGAACAAGTCTTACTGCAGAAGAAACTGCAGCTCTTTTTGCCCGCAATGGTTCCATCAACAAAATTGAAGTTGAAGTTTCTATTTAAAATTTAATTTTACCGTCATCCTGAACTTGTTTCAGGATATTCATTTATAACGGGCTGTTCTTATTGGACAGCCCGTTTTTTTGTACCATTAACAGTTAAATAACCGAAAATTTTACACCTTTTAGAAAATAATCAAACTATCATTCTCTTTGTCGTAAGAATATAATTTTTGCTATGAAAATAGAAAGAATTTTCGAAACTGCAAAAGACACTAATGAACGCATTTCAGAAATAAATGTTTCTGAGCGTATTGCAAATGCAAGTGGATGGATTCCTACAACACTAACTCTTGATGTATCAAAAACATTTCAGAGTTTTGAAGGATTTGGTGGAGCTCTTACAGAGTCTTCTGGTTATGTACTTTCTAGACTTCCGGCAGAAGTTCGTCAGCAGGCTATAGATGCTTACTATAACACTAAAACCGGAAATGCCTATCGCTTTGCCAGAGTTCATATGAACTCCTGTGATTTTTCTCTGGAAAACTGGGCTTGTCTTCCAGAAAGAGATGAAAGCCTTGAATCTTTTTCAATGGAACGAACAGACAAATATATTACTCCCCTGGCTTCTGATGTAAAAAAAGCAGCTCAGGCTTCTGACAGTGATGTTCGCTTTTTGCTCAGCCCATGGTCTCCTCCAACCTGGATGAAAGATAATAATGACATGAATCATGGAGGCCACCTGCTTCCACAGTATTGGGAACTCTGGGCAAAATATTTTGTAAAGTTCATTCAGAAGATGTCTGAGCGCGGAATCAAAATCAGTTTTGTTACAATTCAGAATGAACCTGCTGCCGTACAGACTTGGGATTCCTGCGAATACTCTGCAACAGACGAAGGAAAATTTGCCGCAGAATATCTTGGTCCTGCATTTGAAGCTGCTGGCCTTAGCGACGTAAAAATTTATATCTGGGATCATAACCGCGACCTTGCTCTTGAGCGACTGGAAGAGTCACTTGCAGTTCCAGGAGCAGACAAATATGTTGCCGGTCTTGCATTCCACTGGTATTCAGGAGATCAGTACGAAAACATAAAAGCCATTGCTGAAAAATATCCGGACATTGATTTGATTTTTACAGAAGGCTGTATAGAAGGCGGTCCACGCAACGGAGCCTGGTTTACAGGTGAACGTTATGCCCACAATATCATTAATGATTTAAGAAGTGGTTGTACAAAATGGATTGACTGGAACATCGTACTCGATATGCAGGGTGGCCCAAATCATGTAGGAAACTATTGCGATGCTCCAATTCTTGCTGATGAAGCTGAAGGAAAACTTTATTTCCAGAGTTCCTTCTTTTATATTGGCCATTTTAGTCGTTTTATTCAGCCAGGTGCTGTAAGGCTCAATTCAGACTTCTTTTCATGGATGACTCCTGCAACAGTAAGCGGCCATCTTAGAGACGAAGCAGAAACACTTGCTTTTAAAAATCCTGATGGTACAATTATTCTTATTGTTACAAACCGCACCGAAGCAAATTTGCTTTTTGAGTTTAAGATTCAAACAGAAAATGGCTCTCAAAGAGCAGATATTCGAGATTGGGAAAAAGCACGCACAGAAGCTAACTCTAACAGTGCTTCTGAATCAGCACCGCTTTATCTCAAATGTCCACCACGTGCAATTCAGACATGGATATTAAAATAATTATAAGAAGGAGGCATTATAAATGAAAAATAACACAGTAAAAATTATAATTGGTAGTTTAATAACTGCTATCATTACTTTGATTATTGTTTTTGGACTTGCTGATAAAGTATCCGTCTATAACAAGAAACAGGCCGAAGTTCCTAAGGGTTGGCATCTTGTATGGAGTGATGAATTTAACGGTAAAAAGATTGATGAAACTAAATGGGATTTTCAACTTGGGACTGGAGCCGAATATGGTCTTGAAAACTGGGGTAACAACGAACTCCAGTATTATCGAAAAGAAAATGCTTATATAAAAAACGGAAATCTTGTTCTCGAAGCACGTAAACAAAATTATAAAGGCTACGATTATACTTCTGCCAGACTTCGTACAGTAAAAGATGACGGTACACAATTGTTTACAAAAACTTACGGTCGTATAGAAGCAAAAATTAAAATGCCAACAGGAAATGGAATCTGGCCTGCATTCTGGCTTTTACCAGCAACAGATGAATATGGAACCTGGGCTTCTTCCGGTGAAATTGATATTATGGAAGCAAAAGGCCGTTTACCAAACCGTATTTATGGAACAGTTCATTTTGGACAGGCCTGGCCGGGAAATAAATACACAAGCGATATGTATAAATTCCCAGGCACTCCAGATGAAGGCGGAACAATTGCAGAATATCATATCTATTCTCTTGAATGGGAACCAGGAGTTTTACGCTGGTTAGTTGACGGTAACAAATATTTTGAAACTTCACAATGGTGGGCTCTTGGTCCTGGTCAATCAAGACCTTATGCTTACCCGGCTCCTTATGATAAACCTTTCTACATTCTTTTAAACTTAGCACTTGGTGGAAATTATGATGGTGGTGTCACACCAGAAGATTCCGATTTACCAGCTCAAATGCTTGTAGACTGGGTTCGCGTTTATGATAAAGATGAACCTTATGAAACAAATGTAAGACGTCCTATTCCGGTTCGAGATGAAAAACATTTTAAGCAGTACAAAACCTCAGATGGCAGCAACTTTATTTTTGATTCTTCATTGAAAGAAATTATTTCTGATGAAGGAAATTCAGGCATGCTTTCAAATAAAACTATGGATGTATATAACCGCGCCTGGTATTTCCTGGCTCTCGAAGATTTTGGCGGAGCTGCTACTTCTTATGCAGAAACAGATGCAACTACAGGAATTGAAGGCCGCCGTGTAAAAATCTCAAATATCGGAAATCAGAATTATTCAGTTCAGTTGATTCAACATCTGCCAATTGCAAAAGGCTACTCTTACAAAATTTCATTTGATGCAAAAGCCAATGCAAACCGACAGATTACAATAAAAGTAGGTGGAGACACAGATAATAACTGGGCAGTTTATTCTCCAGAATTTTATCCAAAACTAACAACAAGAATCGACCATTATGAATATTTCTTCACAATGGAAAATGAAACAGATGTTACTGCTCGTCTTGAGTTCAATCTCGGTTTAGATTCAAACGATGTTTGGATTGGAAACGTAAAAGTTACTCAGGAAGAATTATAGATTGTCCGGTCAGGCCGGACAATGACACAAAATCTGCAAAATCAGCAAAATAAATAATCCTTGTAAATTTCCACTTTCCCCTTCATAATATAATGATAGACCATTATGAAGGGGGAGTTTTTCATGTGGAATTATGATTTTGTTTTACCAGAGCTTGTAATCTTATCTATATTTCTAATCTATTATTTTATTCAGCCAAAGCTTCCTATAAAAATAAACAGAGCATTTCTTATTATTCTGATTATTGATATTTTAACAATAATTGTAGATGTTATAAGTTCCGCTTGTCTTGAATATTGCAAAGACCTGTCTCCAATATTTCTGCGGATTCAAAATGTTATTTACTTTATTCTTTTTGTTCAAAGAATCATCTGCTTTTTTATGTTTACAATTGCAATTATTGGAAAACCTCCCCGCAAATCCATTTTCGCAATAATCCTTGATTTAATACCTTTTGGAATAATCAATATTCTTTTAATTATTAATTTATTTGCAAATCCTATTTTTAGAATTTATGAATCCGGGCAGTATTCTCAAGGACCTTTGTATTTTTTGATTTATGTATGTGCTTTTTATTATGTACTTCTTTCAATTGCATACACTATTTTTTATCACAAAAAAATCTCCAGAAATTATTTTATTGCCTGCATTGTTTTTAATATCATACTTGGTCTAGGTTACTTATGCCGTATTGCCTTCCCAAAGCATCTTATAATGAATTTCTTTACACTGATTGCAATAATCGTTATTTATCTGTCTTTCCAGAATCCAACTTTATTGCTTGAAGAAAAAAGTGGTCTCTTTAACAGAAAAGCACTTGTTGCAGTATTCAATGAAATTAAACCAAATAAAGCACCTATGATTCTTGGTTTTACAATTCATAATTATAATGACCTTCGTGAGATTTATAGCAACACACAAATAGATATCTGTCTCAATCTAATCGGAGTTTATTTAAAGCATGAGTTTCCATATTTAAAGTCCTTTTACCTGCGCGATGGTAGATTTGTTTTGTTAGGAAAAAATTCTTCTGAAACAGATTTTATCCACGAAAAACTGTTTCAGCGTTTTGAGACCCCATGGACTGCAGAAACCGCTGTAGATGTTTACCTCGAAATCAGCATAGCTCAACTTGATCCTGTACTATTTTCTTATGAAAGAGATACTGTTCTAACAACCTTAATTACTACCCTTAATGAAATTGCATCAAAAGAAAAAACAGTAACTCAAATCAATTCTGATAGCATAAAAAAAATTATCGTAAATAAAAAAGTTAAAAGAACAATAGAAACAGCCGTTGAAACAAATTCTGTTGAATTATTTTTACAACCTCTGGTTGATTCAAAAAGCCATAAACTGATTGCAGCCGAAGCTCTTGCACGTTTAAGAGATTCTTACGGAAATATAATTTCTCCAATAAGCTTTATTCCTATCGCTGAAAGAAACGGCCGAATAAATGCCCTTGGAGAACAGATTTTCACAAAAACCTGTAAGTTTATAGCTGAACATGATCTTGAAGAATTAGGCCTGGAATGGATAAACGTAAATCTTTCACCGATTCAGTTTTTGCGTCCAGACCTTGCAAAAAGATTTTCTTCAATTATGAATGATTACAATATTCCGCCAGAAAAAATTCATCTGGAAATAACAGAAGAAGCTATGATTGATTTTGATTTGCTTAATAAGCAGATGCAGATAATGACTGAAGCCGGATTCCTTTTTGTTCTTGATGATTATGGCCGCGGTTATTCAAACGTAGCCAGAATGAAAAAATGTCCTTTCACAAACATCAAACTGGATATGGAATTTGTCTGGGATTATTTTAAGGAAAAGGATAAGATTCTACCAACGTTAGTTCAAACTATCAAACAGATGGGCTTTACTGTAACTGCCGAAGGTATAGAAGATTATGATATGGCCGAGGCCATGAAGGAAGTCGGATGCGACTACCTCCAGGGCTTTCATTTTTCTCGACCACTGTCTGTAGAAGATTTTCTTACAAAGTATAACCCATCGTAACAATTGTAAAACCAAGCTTTTCTGAACCAGGTGCCATTTTTACAAGCACAGTATGCTTAGCTGCAGTTTTTTCATCTATGATAAGGTGAGGTTCGCAGTTATTCCAGCTGCCTTCCTTGCCGCCATCATAGGTTGCAACCTTGCGGCCATCTACATAAACTTCTGCCTTACCAAATTTTTCTGCTTCGCCACTTGCCTGTCCTTTGTAAACAAAAATCAGGCTTTTGCAGGTAAGCTCCATTTTAAATGGAATGTTTTCTGCTTTTGCATCAAGCTTCTTTTTCCAGTTCTGCGGGAAATCAGAAGTATTTGTTTTTTTAAGAGTCTGGCACTTGCGGTCTGTCTCTGTAAACTCACCACGTTCAATTTTTACATTTGAATCTTTGTTATCCGGATAGATTCGTTTCATACCATAAAAATTTGGTTCCTTAAAGAAGCTAGCAGGAATCTGAACAGGGGAATCCGCTTTGGCCTTGTCCATTTTATCTACAAGAGCCATAAGACAGTCGCACATAAACTCGTGACCTTCGATTGTAGGGTGAACGATATCAGTGTAATAAGCTTCTTTTTTGAAAACATTATTTTTGAGTGATGCATTTACAACATCCAGCATATTCACCTGAGGAATTGAATAGTAATCTGCTACAGGCTTTTTCTGAAGGGAAGTATTTCCATAGGTAGCAGCTGAATAAAGAGCCAGCACTGCACAGTCAGGATTTGCTGTAAGAGCTTCGCGAACAAGAGCTTCAAAAGCACGCTGACAGATTGCATCGCCATTATCATTAACTGCAAACTCAATGATAATAAGATCCGGTGTATTACCAACTTCTACTACGTCGTGCTGATAGCGGACAGTTGCAAGCAGAGAACCAGTACCACTAAGACCGGCATTATTCAGATAAAGATTTTTTCCGTCGCCTGGAGCATACTTTGCTTTAAGGGCTCTGAAAAACTGATAGGCATAGCCATCTGTAAACTTTGCAGGACCGGCACCCTCTGTTACTGACCCACCTAATGTAGCAATGTAAACTTTCTCACCGGCACGGATTTTTGCAAGTACCTTTTTCATGCGGGCGTTGTTGCCTGTACTCACAAGTGTTTTTTCTACCATCTGCTGATAGTCATTTTCATTGATTTTGAATGGATTAGCGGATAATGTTGCTGCACACATAAGAAATAAACCTACTCCTAAAATTGCATTTTTGATTTTCATATAAAAACCTCGTGATACAAAAGTACCACGAGGTTTTTCATTTTAGAATAAGTTGAATTTCTTAATTTGCGGTGGACACTACTTCTGAATTATGCCGCGCATTTCTTCTATATTATGGTAGCCTTTGCGCTTCATGAAGGCTGCAAGACCGTCTATCACTTCAATCATTGTGTTAGGGTTAGCAAACGTATTCGTTCCAACCTGCACTGCACTTGCGCCCGCCATAATAAACTCAACGGCATCTTCCCAAGTAGCCACACCGCCAATTGCAATTACCGGCACACGCTTTTCGGCAGGAAGTTTATTAATTGCCTCTACCACTTCGTAAACGAGTCTCACCGCAATTGGCCGCACGGCGGGCCCGCCAAATCCGGCTTTAAGTTTTTCGAACACCGGAACGCCGCGCTCAATATCTATCGCGATTCCCTGAAAGCTGTTACACAAACTTATTGCGTCGGCACCAGCTTCGATACATGAAAGGGCTACCTTTTCCAGCTCGTGCGACTGAGGTGTAAGTTTTACAATGAGCGGTTTTTTGGTTACGGCACGTACAGCGCGCACGGCACTTTCTGCACCTACACAGGTCATACCAAAGGCCGCACCCCCCGCACTTACGTTCGGGCACGAAATGTTCAGTTCTATAATTGGGACGTCGGTTTTATCCAGAAGCTTTGCACCTTCCACGTATGTTTCCAGAGAAGAACCTGAGAGGTTTGCAATTGCAACCGGTTTGAGAGCCATCATTTCAGGAAGCTCGTGCTCAATAAAGTGTGGAATGCCGGGATTCTGCAAACCGATGCTGTTCATAAGTCCGGAAGGTGTTTCGTGGAGTCGCACACCGTCATTGCCCTGACGTGTTTCAAGGGTAAGGCCCTTGCTCGAAATACCGCCGAGCCTGTTTACGTCAAACAGAGTTTTATATTCTACGCCAAAGCCAAAGGTTCCTGAGCTTCCTATTACCGGATTTTCAAGGCGAACTCCGCCAATGTTTACACTTAAGTCCGGCTCCTGGTCAGCGGCCAGCGGCTCGCGGCGAGGCTGTACTTTAATTCCGGCAACTTCGGTTACCGGATTAAAAATCAAAATATCTCCGTCAAAAACAGGACCTTCTTTACAGCAGCGTTTTTTACCTTCAGTAGTATCGATTACACAACCAAGACAAACGCCTACACCGCAGGCCATGTGGGCTTCCATACTCAGCCAGCACTTTACTCCAACGGCTTTACAAATCTTCTGAATATAAGCCAGCATAGGAGTTGGACCACAGGCATAAACAGCACTGTAATTTCCTTCTCGCAGTACATCCTCTGTCAACGCCGCAGGCAGCATTCCGTGAACACCAACGCTGCCATCATCAGTTGTAATAACAAGCTTTTCTGCTTTTACATTTTCAAGACCATAAGAACCGCTTTTGAAGGAAGCATAAAAATCATAACTAACGTTAGTTAGTGTTTCTGCAAAGCCCGCAACAGGAGCAACACCTATGCCACCCCCAATGATAAGAACTTTTCCAGACCCATCCGCTGGCATAGGGAATCTGTTTCCGCAAGGGCCAATCAAATTAAGCTTATCACCAGGTTCCAGAGAACAAAGCTCTCGGGTTCCCTTGCCTTTCAGCAAAATCAAAAACGAAAGTTCAACAGAACCATCAGCTCTTTTTTCAGAATGATAAATACTAATTGGTCTGCCAAGCAAAACATCAGACCGAATTGCATGAAGCATATAAAACTGGCCGGCTGCAGGCTCCTGAGAACCAGCTTCCAGACGAACTTTCAATAAAGAAACACTACCAAAAGGAATAGCACCAACAACAAATGCACTTTCTGTAACTACACCTTTTGCAAAAACAGGATACGGAATCCCCTGACAATCCTTAAACATGTTGTACCTCTTTGCAATACAATACTGGCAAAAAGCGATTTTTTCAACATGTCAGAGAAATCAACATTTATCTTCTTTCTTTATAATTCTTTCGTTTTTTGATGTTACCGTTTTCCCAGAATTCGTAATCGAAAAAGTAGCGGTCTGCTTTGTTGTTTTTTCTGTAGATTAAAAGACCATCTTCGTTGTACTCATTCCAGCTGACTAAACCAGAAGAAGATTTGTATGAGGTTTCAAATCCATTTTCATCATAATAATATTCTGTGTAATCTTTATCAGAAAAGAACTCTTTAACAAGTTTACCGTTTTCGTATACATATTGTTTTGTTCTGCCATCAGACCAAAGCTCAATTTTATTGTTTTCATCAACATCTAAAAACAGAGTAGTAATGCCGGTACTTTGTTCGGTACCTGCAAGATTATTATTTTCATCATACAGATATTTGCAGGTATATCCGTCATTCCATTTTTCAAAAATCAGTTTACCTTCTTCGTCATACTCTTTGACATCAAATAAAACCAATTTTCTTCTGGAGAGATTTTTTTGTTCAATTGTTTGCTGAAGAATACTGTGCGAACTTTGGCATGCAATAATACAGGCCAAACTGCATGCCAAAATTAACACTATCCCACTTTTTATAATTAAACTTTTTTTATAAATAAAACTTTTTGTCATGGGCCTTATAATAATATAATTTTAAATAAAATCAATAAGTTAAAATACGATTTGTGACAGATGTCACATCGATTTTTAGGAATTTGTGACATTTGTCATATTAAATTTTATGAGAAAGTCTAATTTATCTCTTTTTCACGGTTCAGAAATCTTTCTATTATAAACTATCTTTTAAGATTCCGAACATTTCTTCATCATGTGTCACATAAAAAATGCTGTCATTCAGATCTTCATTTGTGGACCAGATGTCTGGATAAAAACCGTTTCCTTCACCATAAAAATTTGATATCAGTTTTGGATATTCTGAAAAGTCTGTTACCGAGAACTGAACTTTTATTCCTGAATTTTCCAAAGTGTACTGGCAAACATTTCCATACAATTCACAACCAGAAGTGTTTTGACCAATCTGAACAATTTGATTTGTTTTACCAAATAAGTATTCGCAATCGCATAAAAGATCTTCGCCAGATGATGCAACCTTACAATCTGTGAGTACAATTATTTTTCCTTTGAATGATGATTCTTCAACCGAGTATTTTTCATTTTTAGTCGTTGATAATATTTTTACAGATTCCTTTTCTGCAATTTTTTTCATTTTGGAAATTTTCTTAAGCCATTTTTTTGTTCTAGGATTATCAGCTTCCAGAACCATGTTTATCATAGCCGTTAGTGCTTCTATACTTGCAGGAGAATAAATTGAAGTTGAAGGAATTGGTAAGATGTCGTTTATTTCTGAATCCTTCTTGTATAAATCAGTCATAAACTTTTGCTCATAAAAATTCTCTCCGCCAGGATTTCCGCGAACATCGAGAATGACAAAATCTTTAGTACGGCATAAATCAGCTGCTTCAGAAAATCTTTTTAACGCTTCTAACTGTTCGTCATTTTCAAAATAAAATTGAGTCAACTTAAAATATATAGATTTCTCAGTCTCCCTTATTACATATGAAAAATCAGGATATGATGCATCACAAGAAATCAGCGGTACCTCATATGTTTTTTTACCAATGGAAACTTTTTGAGCTTCTGGTTTATCTTTTGAAAGACAGCCAAGCCTGTAAACATCATTGCCCTTTGAAGGATAATAAAATAAATACTGCGAATCTGATTCATATTTTTCGCCAGTTTTTATTTCTGGAATTTTACTTTCATATACAAAATAATCTTCATTCTGTTTTATAAAATATACATCAGCAAAATAAGTAATAGTAGGAGTTATAAATCCATAATAATTATTTTTACTACGAATATTTGCATGATAATCTTGAATATATGGCTCAAAAGTCTCAAACAATTTTTTTGCAAAATCTTCTATATTAATAATATCTTGTCCTTCAAAATCATTTAAGATTTTCTGCCTCAGAATATTTGTATCCATTCCTCGAGCCAGTGCATCTTCATAACCTGCATAAGCAGTTTCAATAATATAAATGAATGTCTCCAGATCTTCCTGCATTTCTTCAAAAGAAATTTCATCAATTTTTTGATATTTATCCCAATCGTAATAAACTTCCACAGGCCTAATTTCGATAGGAACTTTTTTTATAGTTTCTGATTCAGTTTTTGAAACACATGAAATGAGTGCAAAAATGAATATAATGATAGAAAAGAATTGTAATTTTTTAAGCATTGAATTTTACCTCCTCAATATTCACATTCAAAACTGCTGAAATTGTTTTTTCCAAATCATATGGAATAATTCTATTTTCAATATTTTGTTTTCTTATGATTGTTTTGCGCATGTCAAATTATTCTGCATAAAAAACATTTGTGATTGGTTCATTTTCATAGATAGTTCCATCGGAACGAAGATACATTACGTAACCTGAACCATTGTCCAAAAGATATTCAATTCTGTATACTTCACCTTCTTTTACTTCAAAAGGATAGTTGTTATATGGCAGATAACCATATGTAGAATTGTTACAGAAATCATTATAGGCATTTTTAATGTTCCAGTATTTACGCATCTTAAAATTTTGAAAACCTGTTAAATTTTGATATCCACAATACTCTGCCTCGTAAGTTTTTCCTAACAACGTAAATGATTTTGTATCTTCTGCTGAAAATTCAAACGGCTTAATAAGCTCAGACATATTCTCTAGAATTTCAAGATAACCCTCTTCAAATTCAGGAAGAAATTCCAGTTGATTTTTATATTCTCCAAGTCTGTATTTGTCCAATAAATCTGTTAGTTCTTTAAGTTCATCAAATCTTCGTGTCTTACAGTCAAAAATATGCAATGCCACATAAGACTCATCTGTAAAGTTTTTTAGAATAGACATTGTATTGGCAATATTAATCAGTTCATTTACATAACCTTCCGGTGTTCCATAAGCCTGTTGAATCATTATTTCTTTTTTCTCGCCTGTAAAATATTTGCTTACGAGTTTTATAAGCTCATCATTTTTAATAACTTCGTCAACAAGGATTTTGCTCTGTGGATGCGAAAGTTCATGAATAAAAAGATTTATATCAAAATATCCAGCCATATAATGAGGTTCATAATAAAAATGCTTTCCATCTTTAAAGCTCGTACCAAAATTATTCTGACCGATAACCGGGGAAACTGAAATATAAATTCCTTCTACTTCTGTTTTAAAATATTTTTCAAATTCACTTACACCTGTAATTAAGTTGTCTTTGTTTTGTAAAAACAAATCGA
>CAMNIU010000087.1 GCA_946540605.1 uncultured Treponema sp. | reverse complement strand
GAAATCATAAAGGATTTGACTCAGGAAGCTACGGCAAGAGCAAGAGCGGCTATTGCATAAGCGGGAAAAATGCTATTATCTTTCCTGTATCCATGGAAATAAACTACATAATCCAGAAATCCCGACGACACTCAATGAGTATCCAGGTGGCAGATGATAAAAAGGTCATCGTAAAAGTGCCGCTAGGAACGCCGACTTTTGTTGCAGAAAACTTTATCCGCGAAAAGAAAGAATGGATTACAAAGCAGCTTGAAAAGGTAGAAAAGCAGTCAGAACTTGCTGATTCCATGGGCCCACTCACAGAAGAAGACATCAGGCAAATCAAGAAAAAAGCGAGGTTGGTCATTCCGCAAAGGGTAGAGCACTACGCCAAAATAGCCGGTATTTCCTACAATCGAATCTTTATCCGCCTGCAGAAATCGCGCTGGGGAAGCTGTTCTGTAGACGGGAATCTCAATTTCAACTGCCTTCTGGTTCTGATGCCACCTGAAATCCTTGATAGTGTAGTGGTGCACGAACTATGCCACCGCCGACACATGAATCACTCAAAAGAGTTTTATGATGAAGTGCTGCGGATTTTCCCGGATTACAAATGCTGCAACAAGTGGCTCAAGCAGAACGGTGGAGTGTATTTTAAGAGAATTGAAAACTTTGGAGCTGATCGGACTTGAACCGACTACCTTTTGAATGCCATTCAAACGCTCTAGCCAGGTGAGCTACAGCCCCATAGTTTTAAAAATATATCATAAAAGACGCTAAATTATAAGTAGATTATTACGCAATTTTAGCATCAATTATTAGGATGATACCTTTTACTGCTTTTTCAATTAGGGCTTTTTTCGTCTTTTCTTTTTCTTTTTTCTCTTCAGTCCAGCTAACCAGAAGGCTCAAAACACCGGCAAGCAGTGCGGCTGTAATTGCAAGTGGCAGATAAATGAAATCTGGGATAACGGCGATGCCGATGACCAGGGTTGCAATGAAGGGGAGGGTGAAGGTGAGTATGTCATTCATCTTCTGACTTTTACTATCAGAAGATGAATCTTTAGTATAATTTGCCAGGTAAACTGACAAAACAATAACTGATACGACGATAAGAGTTGCAATTGCGCTTTCCATAATAAAAGCCTCCGTTTGGATAGTTTTCTTACTTTATGGCTCTTATTATAAAATACTAGAGTGCCAATCAAAGGCACTGTAAAATGTTTTTCAAATTTATTTTTCTTTTGTGATGTGATAGAATAGGTGATGTAATAGAGAAGATATGGAAAAAGAAACAGAAGAGCGCCTGACTGCAATCGAAATGAAACTGGCCTACATGGAAGATTTTGTAAACCAGATTCAGAACGTTGCAGTTGATCAAGCTAAAACAATTGATAAACTCCAGAAAGAAGTAAAACTAATGTCAGATAGAATCCGCGAAATGTCTAATGCGATGGAAGGGGATATCCCGAATCGGAAGCCACCGCATTATTAAATTGCTGATTTTAGAGGGGCCAAAGTAAAACAACATTTTGAATAGCTCCCCCAAATACTAGAATCCTATGTGATTCGGAAAAAAGTAGATTAATTTTTCGATAAGAAATTTGTTTGGAACTTTCAATATATTATATTCATATTTAATATCATCATATTTATAAAATTCCAGGTCGCTTAAAAATTGTTTTACAGTTTCATCATTCAAATTGTCGTATGGGTCAAAAAAATTGACAACAACTCGGCTAACGTGTTTTTTCTCTAATTCTCCAGGCAGTTGTTTTATGTCAACTTTTACATCGTTTACTGCATCTTGCAAATCTTTATGTGATTCAAGGGAACATTTTCTCAAATTGCTGGCAACAGGAGTATCACTGATTTCATAATATTTATTTTCCTGCTTCAACTTTGTAAGTAAAAGTACACAGTCTTGTATCGATAAATTTTTTAACTCGTCATCTTCAATCATTTCATTGATTTGAAGGGTAGGGAGAAGCTCAATTAAATCGTTCAGTAAGCATTCTACATAAATTGTTTCAATATCAACCCAAAGCTTTTGATCAGGGTGCAAGTATTTTGCAAGTTCAATTGCATCTATACTAACCGAAATCTTTTTCCATCTCTCGTCATCTGGAAAATAATTATCAATCGTAAAAAAGTTATCAGGCTGATCTAGAGATAAATCTAATGATAAAGAGTTTTGCATGAGGACTCTCCTATGGGAATGAAATTGATTCTGCCATGTAAAAACATGGCAGAATTTACATTTTTAAATGTTTGATGCTTTTTGCGGATTCTGACTTTTAAGATACTTGAAAACCATATTAAGATGACTCTGGCTAAGCAGAGCATCAATTCTTGCTTTCTGCATTTCTAAAGTCATATCCGCTAAAGCTTTTTCGAGTTCAGAGACTTGTTGCTTCAGTTGTTTTATTTTCTTACAGGATTTCATGATATCTCCTTCTTAATGGCAAAAATGTAATTATGCATAAATCGAGTGAACAGTTTTTTTATTATTCGCTAAAGTAACAATTCCATGAGTAATTTCCCAAATACATCGATTAATGGCTTTCTGTTCTTTTGTTTTTGCCAAAAAATTACCAGTAGCGTCAACTACATTAATGAGAAAGTGCAAACGTTTTTCCGGATCAGTACAATTTTTTAGGAAAGTTTTTTGCATTGTAGTCTGTAAAGCGATGTTAACTGGTATCGATGCGAAACTTGAAGGTCCAGTTGGGAGCGTATTTTCGACACAATCGGTGATGAAGCCTGACAATAAAGATACATATCCATATGGCGTTCGAGATGGAAACATCACTAATTCTTCGGCGTAGCCGTGGAGAATTTTGCTAAAGCTTAAAGCACGTATATCCGCTTTTATTGTAGTTATTGCCAAATCAGGGATTTCAACAAAATTCTGCATTTGCTGATATGTAAATGGATCTGAGGAAACTCCTGAATAAGAAATTTGAGAATCCAGTTTATCATAAATGTGAGAAAGTTCGGTGAAAACTTGTTGCCTTGAGTTATCTCCCGTTTCAATTCGATATTTTTCTTTCAGTAATTTCTTTTTGATATATTTTTTTACGTCACTGAGTTGATCATAAGGAATTAACAAGGCATCTGTCTTTTCGTATTTAAAATGTCTGTCGTTAATTGTCAACACTGCATTTTTTGTATTTTTTACGGTCTTACAGTACTTGCTCTGAATTTTCAGTTTAATTTCTTTATTTGAAATATCGATAATAACAATGTCTGTCATTGGGTCGTTAATAGGAAGCAGACCTTGTGAGGATCTATCGTTCAGCGCAATAAAATTTATTTGCTTACGAACTGCATTTCTCGTAAAACTTTCGGATACCATAATTTCAGCAGCATAGCCAATTTTTGATTCTTTCGGCTGATTCGAATTTAATATCTTCTCCATTACGTAACAATAATTGTCAGCCAATTGATGTAGTTTTAAATTTTCATCCAGCATAATTTTTCTCCTCGATATAATGTGTTTGTATAATCACTACATACTGTAGCAACAGTAGAATATAGTGTTTTATAATTTTTTACAACCTTTTTTTTCAATTTTTTAAATAAATTCGAATTTATATATACTCTGTATTGAAAATAGAAAATATGTAGATTAATATATAAATATGATATCTGAAGAAAATGAATTATACATAGATACTATTAAAGTTGCATTTGACATCACAAATTGTAACTGTATTGAAATGCAAAAACATATTGAAGATTTATCGATATCTGCCAGAAAAAAAATATCTGCAAATCAATTAAGTAAAATGTGTGGTGTTAATTGTCAAACTATAATAAACATTAAAAATCGAATAAATAATGATATTGACAATAAAACAAAAACTCTTTCTGAGCTGATGTTGGTTAAATTATTTAAGGCATTTCATGAAATAGCTCTAAATGATATAAAGAATTATAACAATTACAAACTTTGTAATATGCTTATTGGGTATTTTTATTATGATGGAGAATTAAATGATAGTGGTTGGTCAGGAATGAGTTTACCATATTATGATTCTTCTAAAAATGAATTATTATCACAAATACAAAATTTCAAAGATATAGATACAAAATGTGTTTTAACAGATAAGTCTATTTATGAATCCACGATATCTGAAAAGCCATACGAGTTATTATCAAGTGAAGAATTAATAACATTTGTAAATAATTATATTACAAATCTTGATCAATTCTTAGTTTGTAATACAAGTAATATATGTGATGGCTTAAGTAGAAATTTAAAAAATCTTAGGATTATTTCAGGAATACCAAAACAAAAATTTTTAGAAACATTTGATATGGGATTAAATAATTATAGGCATTATGAAGATATTACCTCACAAAAACAATGGATTAAACTTAACGATGCAAAATCAATCAAATTACTATATTTATTATTAGATGATGAAAATTATTCAGATACACATAGATTAAATAGGATAGAAGCTTATTTAAAAAAAATTACTAGCAAAGATTATAAAAATAAAGCTGACCTAATTGATAAGGAAATTGCTTTTGAGGTAGCAAAAACATATTATTATCTATATGAAAAAGCTTATGATAGAAGATTTGATCTGGAACATGTTGTTAGAGCTAAGGAAATTGCTTTATCTAATCGAGAGCATTTAGTTAAACCAACATTTAGGACTAAGGAAAGAGCTGTAAATCTAGGACAGAATACAGTTGATGCAGATTTTACTAGTGGAGCCATCGTTGGTTTAGGAGCACTTGCAGGGGGTATTACAGCAGCGTTAATTAGTACTTTTTTCTTAAAAAAAAGATCAAAAGACTCTACTAGAATTGAAGAATACAAAAAAGAGATAGATAGTATAAAAAAAGAAATAAAGACATTATCAAAAGAAGATAGAGAAGAATTAATTAATCTTATAAAAGAATGCGATTAAGATAATTAGGTAATAAAAGTATTTTTGGAGCAATAAAATGACAGAAACACGCAAAGTTAAGATTCACGGAATCTATAAACACTTTAAGAACAAATATTACATCGTGGAAGATGTGGCATATCATTCTGAAACTAAGGAAGAGTACGTTGTTTACCGCCGTCTGTATGATGATAATTCACTCTGGATTCGCGAGAAAAACATGTTCCTAAGCGAGGTTGATCACATCAAATACCCGGAAATAACACAAAAATGGCGCTTTGAACTGGTTGAAGAATTTGGGAAATAAATAAGTTAATATTTAACGGCATGCTTTTATAGTTGGAAAAACATTACATCCACTTCACAATCTCATCTTCCAACTTTGACTTCTCATGAGCTGTAGCTGGTTTTGAGTCTTCTGCAGGATATCCCATAACAAGAAGGGCAGTGGATTCAAGATTGTCGGATAGGGCAAACTTTTCTTTGAGAACTTCGGGTCTGTAATGCATTACCCAGCATGACGCAATTCCAAGTTCATAAGCCTGGAGCATCATGTGGGTTGTGACGATACTTGCATCAATATCGCCGCTGAGTTTTCCGTCATACGGACGTTTCCAGCATTCGTCTTTGTTATAACTGATAATCAGAACAAGAGGTGCATCAAAATGGCAGCGTGTGCATTCTTTGATTTTTTCAAGGCCTTCTTCGCTGTTTACGACGATAATTCTCTGAGTCTGATTGTTGCAGCCTGTTGGGGCAATCATTCCTGCATGGATGATCTTTTTTATATCTTCCGCAGGAACTTTCTTGTCCAGGAATTTTTTTGCTGAGTAGCGGCTTTCTGCTAATTCTGTAAAGTTTTTGAATGACATAGAGACATACAGTCCCGGAATCTTTTAAGTTCGGGCAGGCACTTAAATATGCAATAACAGCATGGCCTCAACTGATGAATTATCTTGATTGTCCTGAGATTTATCTAGACAATTCAATCAGCGAACGGTCAATAAGACCGTATGTTTTATCCAGAAAAAACTTCTTATTTTCAGCTTCAGAAGACGGAGCCAGATCAACATACCTGTTGTTTTCTTTGATAGAATGTGCTAAAATAAACAATATCAATCCTGAAGAATATCTTTCTTCAATCTTTGAATTAGCTGCAGACACAACCGGCTGGACTGATTCAAACTGGTCAGAACTTCTTCCCTGGAACATTAAATTGATTAAAAGATTAGATGTTTCAGCGGTATCGATAGCCTGAAAGGGCGGAAAATTGACGCTTACACCAATACGCTTTTATAGGTCGTAAGCGTCAAACCAGCACCCCCTACGAATAAAAAATCGCATGTCATATAATCTTCTTGATTTTTAAGATCAAGGAGATTTTTTTATGATATTCCCTGTAAAACGAGTAAAAGAAGAACTCATTAACGAGTTTGCAGTTTCAAACATGGATATTGAAACCTTCAGTCAAATGCACAGCATCCAGCCGGATGCATTAAAAAGCTGGATAGATGAAGTAATGCATCCAGCACCTGCGAAAAACGAAGTTTTTTCAACGACAGATTTTGTTGAACTTGATATCCCAAAAGTATCAAAACAAGAAATAAGTCTTTCAAAGAATCGCAAAGATTTAATTACAGTAAGAGCCGGAGGAATCGAAATTGATATCCCGATAGAAACCTGCGAAACCAATCTCTTTAAAATCCTTCAGACGGCGGCAAGTATATGAGATTAGATTTTTCACATACAAGAATAATTATAAGACCAGGAACAACAAATATGCTTGCATCAAAGGATCAACTTCTTGAAATTATAAAATCAATAATGAAGGATGACCCTTTCAGCGGAGCAGTATTTCTATTCTGTAACAGAAAAAGAAATATTCTTAAAATGATCTGGTGGGACAGAACCGGATTCTGGGTAGCACAAAAGAAACTGGAAAAAGGTCACTGGCCATGGCCTGATACACAGGAACAGGTAAGGCAGCTTAATCATGAACAGATAGAAATGCTCCTGAAAGGTGTT
>CAMNIU010000086.1 GCA_946540605.1 uncultured Treponema sp. | reverse complement strand
TGCTGAACTTAGGGAGCGACGGCTGAAAGCCGATAAAATGCTCCAGTGGAGCATTTTAAGCGAGTCTCCGAGCAGCTATGCTGCGAAGGGAAAGCATCTATAAAAAATATCCCGAAACAAGTTCGGGATGACGAGCTATCTTATATTCTTCTCAATAAAATCTTTTTTGAGTTCCATCAATTTCTCGGTAAGCGATACCTTGTAAATATGTGGATTCAAAATACGCTTGTATGATTCGTCAAAGCTTTCCAGCTGGCTCTGCATTGTTGTACGGCTGATCTTAAGCTGTTCTGAATCTGGCAGACGTTCTTCTACACGTTTTCCACCTTCAAGGCGTTTTTTCAAAAGTGGTTCAACCTTTGCTGCCTTGCAAGTAAACTGTCGGTAGTCTACCATTGGATGGTGGTAGCGGTATTCTTTACCTTCTTCGATTGTTTCCCCTTCGAGAGCAAGAATATCAGCCAAAGCCATACCATTTTCATCAAAAAGACGGAATACGTTTTTGATTCCAGGGTTTGTTGTTTTTGCAGGATTATCAGAAAATTTCATTGCAGGAGTCATGCTGTCTGTAGCCTTATCGTGGCGGGCAGCAAGTTTGTAAACACCAGTGAAAGAAGATTCATTTCCGCCTGTTACCATATGAGTTCCAACGCCCCAACTGTTGATAGGAGCACCACCTGCTACGAGGGTAGTAATAATTTCTTCTGTAAGCTCATTTGATACACTGATTTTAGCCTGAGGATAACCAGCGCGGTCGAGTTCCTTACGAACCTCGCGAGTCAAATATGAAATGTCTCCTGAGTCAAGGCGAACGCCAAAGTTATAACCTTTTTCTACAAGTTCGCCACCGGCGATAATTGCGTTTTTAATACCAGAGTGCAGGGTATCGTAAGTATCAATAAGGAATACAGAATTTTCAGGATAGATTTTAGCATATTCGCGGAAGGCTTCGAGTTCTGAACTATGCGACATAATCCAGGAATGAGCCATAGTTCCCATTACAGGAATGCCGAATTCTTTTCCAGCGAGAGTATTTGAAGTTCCAGCAGCACCACCAATATAAGCAGCGCGAGTTGCGCTCATTGCTCCGTCAGGTCCCTGTGCACGACGAAGACCAAATTCCATAATAGGAGCTTTTTTAGAGGCAAGCCAGATGCGGGCTGTTTTTGTAGCGATAAGACTCTGAAAGTTTACATGGTTCAAAACAAGCCCTTCAAGAATCTGTGCTTCAATAAGATTTGCATGAATACGTACAAGAGGTTCCTGTGGGAAAATTACTGTACCTTCGTCCATTGTGTAGAGGTCGCCGGTAAAGTGGAAGTCTCGCAGGTAATCCAAAAAGCCCTGTTCAAAAATCTTTTGCTCTGCAAGATATTTAATGTCGTCTTCGCTGAAGCGGAAGTTCACAAGAATATCCATAAGAGTTTCGTTTCCGGCAAGAATAGAAAATCCGCCGTTAAAAGGATTTTTGCGGAAGAACATATCAAAAACAACTTCCTGATTCATGTTCTCTTTCCAGTAGCCCTGAGCCATAGTCAGCTCATAAAAATCCGTAAAAAGTGCACTGTCAATGTAATTCATATTTGTTCCCTTTATGTGTTTATTATGTTTATTGTAAATCCGGGTTGTGTGGACGCGGACTATATTTATATGTAAATCTTGCACCAAGATAGCGCCAGATAAAACGACTCAAGAACGCGTTGATGCGCCATTTAGGTCTGTAAAGAGCAACGGTTCTTCCCTTGAAAGCACGGCGAAGACACTGGGCTACAACTTTTTGTGGTGGAAAACCACCTTTTACTTCCTTGCGAGCTCCGTTCGAAGCAACGTTTGCAAATTCAGTACTAACAGAGCCTGGACACAAAGCGCAAACCTTAATTCCCTTATCGCGAAGTTCAGCTGCAAGTGCTACAGAAAAACTCAAAACATAAGATTTTGTCGCTCCATATACAGCAAAGTTTCCGAGCGGTAAAAAGGCTGCAAGTGAAGCTGTGTTTATAATTACAGAGCCTGCCTTAAGATAAGGGAGTGCAATTCCGCAGATTCCTGTAACTGTTGTACAGTTGAGTTCAATCATATCCATCTGACGGTTGATTGAAGTTTCTTCAAAAGGACCGTAAGTGCCAAAGCCTGCATTATTAATCAAAAGTCCAATTTCAATTTTGCCTTCTGCTTCAATAAAAGCCTTGAGCCTTGCAACACCTTCTTTGCCAGAAATGTCCATTGAAACAGGGCGCACGCAGTTAAAGTTTTTTTCAGCATTCAGAGAAGAGGCGAGTGCTTCAAGCTTTTCTGTCCGGCGCGCAATAATCCAGATTTCATCATAGTTATATTTTTTACAAACCTGGCGGGTAAATTCTTCGCCAATGCCAGAGCTCGCACCTGTAATTATCGCAATTTGCTTCATATCTTCTATTATAATGAACACAGTTTTTTTAGGGAATAGGGAGAATATGTTAGAATAGGAGGGGAAAGCCTTCCCCTCGCTCCAACCGCCTATGGCGTTTTCCGCTCCCCCTTCTCCTAAGGGGCAAGCCCCTTAAAATCCCCAAAGACAACTTAACTCAAAACCAAATTCTTGATATAATATTTACTATATGAAATCAAAAGCCTTCCTGCTTATTTTACTTTCTTTCATTTTAATTTCCTGTACAGATAAACAGACACAAAGAGAAATACAAACACATGCAGCTGCAGAGCAAATGCAGGCTTATATAAATCAGATTAAAATTGAACGCGATGCAGCACTTGAAAAATATGTGGCCGAGATGCCTCTTGAACAGAAAATTGCCCAGATGTTCATAGAAAATCTTGAAGGATGTACAAAGTTCCGTTCCTATGAAACAGTGGGTGCAATGACAGGCACTGAAGATTCAACTCCACTTGTTGCCGGTGGATATATTTTCTTTTCTTTTAATATTGCTCCAGACCGCAGTCAGATGCAGACTTTTACAAACTCAATCCGGACTTACTGTGATGAATATGGAATTATTCAGCCATATCTCTGCGTAGATCAGGAAGGCGGATGGGTTAGCCGGCTAAAAAAACTGAATCCAAAACTCCCTTCGAATGAAAAGGTTGCACAGGAGTTTGATGTTTCTCAAACTTACAAACTTTATTGTGAACAGGCGGCCGGTATGAAAGACCTCGGATTCGATATGAATCTTGCGCCGGTTGTAGAAGTTTGCACGGATGATAATAAAGAATTTCTTGACGGCCGTAGTTTTGGAGAACTCGCACATGTAATAAACTATGGACGTGCCTGTATAAATGCCTATGAAAACAATGGAATAGCCACAGTGCTAAAACACTTTCCCGGAAATACAAATACAGATCCTCATACGGGGCTTCCAGAAATCAAACTTTCAGAGGTTGAACTCTTAAAGAGTATTGAATCCTTCCGCGTGTTAGTTCAATATAACCCGGCTGCAGTTTTAATGTCACATGCCCGTACTTCGGCAATAGATAACGGAGTTCCAGCCTGTCTTTCTAAAGTTTGGGTAACAGACATTCTTAGAAATCAATATGGTTATGCAGGCCTTATTTTTTCTGATGATATTTTTATGGGTGCTCTTGCCGATAATGGTTACCCGCCGGAGATTGCGGCAATCAGTGCGGTAGAGGCTGGAATAGACTGTATAATGATTTCAGAAAAGCGTTTTGCAAAAGCTGGAAAAGTTTTGTATAAAAGAGCCTTGCAGGATAAAGATTTTGCCCGTAAAATTGATGAAGCTGTGCTACGCATTCTTAAATATAAAATAGAGGCAGGTTTGTTTGATGAGCAAAAAATCCGCTAAGACGAGTTCACAGAATAAAGAAAAGCTGTTTGGAGCAGATGGTTTTGAGCAGTATTATTGCGAACTCTATGGAGAGCGCTGGCAGGCTCTCAAAGAATCATTCGCAGGCGAGGGAAGTTCTGTTGAATATCATGTAACTGGTGCTGAAAAATCTTACTTCCTCGATAGTGCTTCAGTGCTTGCCGCCCTCTGCCTGCCGCTTGAAAATGCAACAGACCTTTTAGACCTCTGTGCCGCGCCCGGCGGCAAAACCCTTGTCCTCGCATCCCGAATGTCCGCAGAAGCGAAACTTTCATCTAACGAACGCTCTCCGGAACGAAAGCATCGCCTTTCAACGGTAGTTCAAACTTGTCTTCCGCCAGAAATCTCCGAGCGAGTAATTACTTCGTGCAGCGACGGAGCAACCTGGTGTACCCGCCAGAACGAATGTTTTGACCGAATACTCCTCGACGCACCGTGTTCTTCAGAACGTCACGTAATTGCAGATTCAAAGTATCTCAATACCTGGTCGCCTTCGCGCATTAAAACCGTAACTACGGAGCAGTGGGCTCTTTTATCTTCTGCATACCGGCTGCTTCGTACAGAAGGAATTCTTTTATATTCAACGTGCGCCCTTTGTCCTCAGGAAAATGATGAAATGATTGAGCGACTTTACAAAAAGTTTAATAAAGAGGGGGCAGCTTTTAGCCTTCTTGAGCCCGAACCTCACCTTGAGGAGATTTCCGCTTTTGTACAAAACCTTGAACTTCCGGGGTTTGAAAAAACAAAATATGGTTATATGATTATGCCGGACAAGCAGAACGGTGCAGGACCTATTTATTTTTCTATAATACGTAAAGAAAAATCGCATTTTATCTCTTGATTTTTTTTGATTATCATTCATAATAGAAATGATATGAGTGAAATAAAAAAAGAAGAAGATAAACTGCAGCGTATCATTGAAATTGAACGCGAGCTTGGAGAAATTCAGGACGTTGACGTTCTTCTTGAACGTATTCTTACAGAAACACGCAAAATTGTTAATGCAGATGCTGGTTCAATATATGTCGTAGAGGGTGATAAATTAAAAATCAAGTATGGTCATAACGACACTTTCTTAAAAGAACTGGCACCTGGAGAAAAACTTCCATATACAAGTTTTTCATTCCCGATAAATGAAAAACAGATTTGTGGATATGTAGCAATTTCGGGAAAGCCTTTAAATATCAAAGACTGTTATAAAATTTCAGAATCAAAGCCCTATAAATTCAATAAAAATACCGATATAACCACCGATTACCGAACAAAATCAATGTACACAATTCCATTGAAAATGGCTAATGGTAATCTGCTTGGTGTACTTCAAATTATCAATGCAAAAGATGAAGATGGAAATATAATTGCTTTTGATAATGAAGCAGAAATGTTTATCGGGCACTTTGCCACAGCAGCCGTTCAGGCTTTGCAGCACGCATATCTCACTGCAAACATGGTAAAGCGAATGCTAAAAATGTCTGAGTTCCGTGATCCTAAAGAAACTTATCCTCATATCGAACGAGTTTCTTCTTATTCTCTCGAGATTTACGACCGTTGGGCATTTAATCATAATATTCCGGAAGCAGAAATCCATCGTTACCGCGATAACCTTAAAATCGCTGCAAAATTCCATGATGTAGGTAAAGTAGGTATTTCCGATGTTATCTTAAAGAAAGCATTCCCTCGTTTTACTGATGAGGAAAGAAATATTATGAAAGGTCACACCTGTATTGGTGCTCAACTTTTTGAACCTCCAGAGTCTTTGCTTGATGTAATGTCTCAGGAAGTTGCTCTTCATCACCATGACCGTTGGGATGGCGGGGAATCTGGTTATCCAGGAAAGATTTCTTTGAGTGATTTTTCTGTAAAAGATGGAATTGTTCCTATTACAGAGCCTTTAAGCGGAAAAGACATTCCTCTTTCTGCACGTATTGTTGCTGTAGCTGATGTTTTTGATGCGTTGAGTCACAAGCGCTGCTATAAGGAAGCCTGGACAATTGAAGATGCCTTTACTGAAATTATGAATAATTCTGGAACTCAGTTTGATCCTGAAGTTGTTCTTGCCTTTATGCAGGTAAAAGACAGAATTTGTTCTATTCAGATGGCATATCCTGATGAGCCTGAAGATTAGAAACTGTCATCCCGAACTTGATTCGGGATCTATTGCATAAGATGCTGAAACAAGTTCAGCATGACGCTTGTTTTATTAATCTGTGTATAACCTTATCAAAAGAGTTCGCGAATTCCGCGAACTTTTTTTTGTCATAGCCTTCGTGATGATGTTTTACAAGCCCAATTTCTGCAAGATGTAAATCAAAGTCTCTGGTACTTAAGCGTTCTTTTATCATTTCGCGGGTAAATTCTGTACCTCTGTCATTAATGCAGTTGATTTCTTTTTCTACAAGGCGATCTGCAAAAACTATGTCACGGGTAATAACTAGATCCCCGGCTTTACAATTATCAAAAATATAATTATCTGCAGCATCTTTTTCGGTGCCACATATAACCATTTCAAACTTGCCGGTATCACAGGCAATAGCTTTGTTTGCGGCAAATACAACTTTTAAGCCAAGCTTATTACCCATTTTTACTGTGTGATTTCTGACAAGAGAAGGGCAGGAGTCTGCATCTACCCAGATAGTAATTTGTGGTTTATTTGTACCTGAGACTTCTGTCACTTAAAGTACCTTATTGATTTTTTCAATCATTTCCTGAGTACGGCGTTCTATTTCCATCGTATCCATATCGTTTTCTACAGGAACATATTCACCGTTTTCCATTGCAACTTTTGCCTGTTTTTCCTTATATAATTCATCACAAATCATAATTCCGGAAAGAATTGCAATCTGAAGAGGAGTTTTTATTGAGTCGATTTTTTTTACGTCGTCTGTGATTCTTTTATAGTAGCCTAAAAGCTTTTCGAGATATTCTTTATCTTCGTTTGCCTGGATAGTAAATGCAGTTCCAAGCATATCAATTTTTAATTTTGCCATTTAGAAAATATCAAACCCTAAACCGTCGTGATTATCGTCTTCCTGAACATCCATTTCTTCTTCTTCAGCAGAAATTTCTGATTCAATTGTATCCATTGTGTCGAAACTTGGTGCGGTTGTTTGTGTAATTGTCTGTGGGATTGGTTCTGACTGAACTGGCTGTTCAGCAGGTTTTTCTGCCTGTGGGGCAGGTGTGTTTTGAACAGGTGCCGGCTTTGGTTGAGCTGGGGCTTGAACAGAAGGTGCAGACTGGACTGCCTGATTCGTCTGAGAAGCAGTTTTAAGAACTGAGTTCTCAATAGAATTCAAACGGTCCAGTGCCTTTTTGATTCCGTTCTCGATCTGGCTCTGATCTGATTCAAAATTAGAAAGTTGCTCCGACTTAACAGAAAGCGCATTTGTGAGCTCGTTGCATTTATTGCGGAGAGCATCGTTTTCTGCCTGTAGCTGCTGAATTTTTTCAACAGCACTTTCAACCTTTTGTTCTAGAAGATAAACCTGATCGAGTGAAATCATATATCAGCTTCCTTATGCCTGTACAGCTTTCTTAGCAGCTTCTACAACTGCTTTGAATGCAACTGGGTCTTCAATAGCCATATTAGAGAGAGCCTTGCGGTTCAATTTAATACCTGCTTTGTTTACTCCGTTGATGAACTGTGAGTATGTCATTCCTTCTTCACGAACTGCTGCGTTGATACGTGCAATCCAGAGTGAGCGGAATTCATGTTTCTTGTCGCGGCGGTCAACATATGCGTGACCGAGTGCTTTTGTTACAGCATCTTTAGCTGGTTTGTAGTTTGATTTTCTGTCGCCACGGAAACCCTTAGCAAGCTTAAGGATCTTAACACGGCGGTTCTTTCTCTTTGTTCCGTCTATTGCTCTTGACATATACTACTCCTATTAACCGTAAGGAAGCATCTGCTTTCTGATTTTCTTTGCATCTGCTTCTGCTACATAACCTGCAGCGCGAAGATTTCTCTTTCTCTTAGGAGAACGTTTTGTCAAAATATGACGAAGGTTCTGCTTCTTGTGCTTAACTTTGCCAGATCCAGTAAGAGAGTATCTCTTAGCAGCTGACTTCTTAGTCTTCATTTTAGGCATTTTCTAACCCCTTATTTTGCGGCTTTTGCTGAGATTGTCATCGACATATTTCTACCATCCATAGCAGCTGGCTTATCGATGTTGTACGCCGAGGTAAGTCGCTTTAACACCTCATTCAGAACGTCATAGCCGAGTTCAGTGTGGGCAAGTTCACGACCGCGGAAACGGATTGTAACCTTAACCTTGTCACCCTCGTCAAGAAATTCCTGTATATGTTTGGCCTTAGTATCGAGATCTCCTGAGCCTATTTTTGGCTGCATGCGGATTTCCTTCAACTTTAATACTTTCTGGTTCTTCTTGGAATCACGGAGCTTTTTTTCCTGTTCGAACTTGTATTTGCCATAATCAAGTATTTTACAAACCGGCGGGTTAGCATTTGGTGAAACTTCAACAAGATCCAGGTCACGGTCTTTAGCCATTTTGAGGGCTTCTTGTGTTGCTACGATGCCTAACTGATTTCCCTCGTCATCGATAAGACGAACCTCGCGGACACGAATCATTTCATTGATTCTCTGACCATTTTTGTTGTTATTGTTATTCACGTATGCCAATTTTCCTCCTGGTGTTTTAATACTTGCAGTGTTTAGAACACTTGCATGTTTTTTAAACACATTTTAAACATATAGCGTGTATCTTTATATTATATTTATTTTATTGTAGTGTGTCTAGTGATTGAAAGAGTTCTTTCAAAAACAAAAATTGCTTCCGCTGAAAAATCTTCAAAGACTGCTGGTGAGCCTCGGCGCTTCGCTCTGTATTTAAAGCCGACTTAACCTGGTAGTATCGGCTCAATGCAGTCTTGAATCTTTTTCTGCTCCGCTATTTTTGTTTTTGAATTCAACTTTACACTATTATTAACACAAGAAAATAAATATAATATAACTTATGGCGGAATTTATATCTTCTTTTATAACCGGATTTCAGAGTGTTGTCGAGAGCGATCTTATTACGAGATTTCCAAAAATCAAAATATTGAATCTTTATGACGGGCTTGTTCACTACCGTTATGACGGTGACTCACATGATCTTGAAAAAATCATCTATTTCAATAATACTTTTTTTGTACTTAAAACCATGAAAGGGAAGGGGCTTTCTTTTCCTTCTTTGATCGGAGCTGTTACTTCATCAAAAAATTATTTTCTTGTAAATAAAGGAAGTTTTCGTGTCCGCTTTCAAAATGAAAATCAGTTTGCAAAGGTAGATAAGAATCTTACCCGCCGTGCAGAAGACTACATACTTTCAAATTCAAAACTGAAACTCGACCGGCTGTCTCCAACAAATGAAGTATGGTTTTCTATCCGCCGTGAAGGTTTTGCTTTCTGTGGCGAACTTATTTCAAAACGGGAGTTTACCGAAAAGAATTTGAATAAAGGAGAACTCCGTCCTGAAATATCTTACTTTATCTGCTGCTATGCTGATATCAAATCTGAAGATTCAATTCTTGAACCGTTCTGCGGTTATGGCTCAATTCCAACACAGCTTGCAAAAAAGTTCCATTTCAAAAAACTTTATATCAGCGATATTGATGCTGAGCGCGTAAAACTCACAAAATCTCGTAAGCAGATTTCCAATGCACCTGAAGGTTTTATTGATTGTCAGGTTGCTGATGCGATGTCATTAAACAATATAGAAGATAAATCAATCAGCCTGGTAATTACAGACCCGCCATGGGGCTACTACGAAGATATTGGTGATATCAATGATTTCTATAACAGAATGTTCCGTTCATTTGACCGCGTGCTTAAAACTGATGGTCGTATGGTAATTCTTTCTGCCCGTAAAGAAGAACTTGAACAGACTGCAGCGGCAAATGGTTTTAAAATAAAAAACAGCCTTCATACACTTGTAAATGGTAAGAAGGCTGGCGTTTATTTGATTGAACGTTAGTTTACAGGAGCCAGATACATTGGAGTAAATCGGTCTGCATCGTTAATAGACTTCATTACTTCTGCTGGTACTCCAAGTTGAGCAGCAGCCTTTGCATTTTCAAGTTCAAGGGCTTTTCCTGTAATCATGTCATAAACCGACTGTTTTTTCTCATATTTGTAGGTTTTAACTTTGATTCCAGGCTTTTGCAGTTCATTTTCTGCAAGGTCGCGGAGCATATTTTCCCAGGAATCAATTGCATCAATGAGACGTAATTCAAGAGCCTGTTTTGCAGTGTAAAGTCTTCCATCTGAAAGGTCACGGCAGGTAAAGTACTGAATGCTGCGATTCTTTGCTACAATAGAAACAAACTGGTCATAGCATTCATCACACATTGCCTGCATAATAGCTCTCTGCTCATCTGTAACTGGTTCATTTAAATTGAACATATTCTTATTTTTGCCTGAATGAATTGTTTCAGATTTTATGCCAATCTTTTCAAAAAGCCCTGTAAGATCATAAGAAGAGCCCATAATAACACCAATACAGCCGGTGAGGGTATTGCGGTTTGCATAAATCTTATTTCCTGCGCAGGAAATATAATATCCGCCAGAAGCTGCCATTGGTCCCTGGTAAATATATACCGGACGGCCAGTGGTTTTATAATCTTGCAGCGCAAGGTAAACTTCATCAGCCTGATAAACAGCTCCACCAGGAGAGTTTATGAAAACCGCAATACCTGCATTTTTTTCATTTTTCTTAAGTGAGTGAATGGTAGATAAAAGCCACTTCTGATTGTAATTGTTATTTGCAGAAGAAATAGTTCCTTCAATATATAATGCAGCTATAAATTCATTTTTATAATCTTTTGCAGCAACTGCATCATAAGATTTAGAATCTTCTGCAACCCGATATGAATCTGTAGATGTAACCTTTATGCCAGAATCGCCGTTAAGTCCCCGGATTTCATAAACAGTGTATGCTGCAATAGCTATAAGTAGAAGTATTAGAACTATAAGTCCTGATTTTGTTGTCTTTTTCATTCTGTAAGATCCTCCGGTTTTATTCTGCCTGATTCAAGGGCTTCTTTCATAAGGGAATGATAAGCATTTGTATAGGTCATGTTTTTGTATGGAGCGAGCCAGAGTTCGAGAATACCGCAGGTAAGAGTTGAAAGTATATCCCAGCCCAAAAAGCTAAGCCACATTACAAATAAATCCCATTTTCTACCCTTTGTAATCTCGATGCTGATGCGCATGGCTTTTGTTACAGAAACATCCTTAAATTCAGCTAATATATAGAACATTTGCGAATAAGCAACTGCTTTTATAATGCCAGGAATAATAAAGATAAACGTCCACAGAAAAATCCAGAGAAGCTGCCATAAAATACCAAGAGTTGCTCTTGTCCAGTTATTAAAACCTTCTATAAAATCTCCAAAGCTTACAGGCTCAGGAGAACGTGACATTTTTAAGTATAAATTTATAGATGCAATTTCAAGAATTGCGGCTACTATGAGCTGAATTAATGTCGTTATATATGAAGTATTTAAACTGGTATATATACTATAAGCTTCCCGAAAATCTCCTGCAAGAAGTACGGTAAAGTATCCTTTATTTGAAAGCTGCAGAATATCTGGAATTGAAAATATTCTGGTGATTATGGTTACGAAGAGTGTAACAAGAATCGGAATTCCCCAACGGCCGGAGAGCTGTGTTTTCGCAAAGCTCTTGTACTTTTTTCGTTCAAACATAGTTTTTTATCTCCAATTTTATTCTATTATATTTTATAATCATAATACTAAATACGGGATATTTCAAAGAAATTCTGATATAATATTGTTATGAAAAAAATAATCTGTGGACCAATGGCAACTATTTCTCATCCGGCGTTCAGAATTCTTGTTGAGCACTTTGGCGGCTGTGATGAATATTTTACCGAAATGATAAATGCCGGAAGTCTATTGAATTTTGGACCTTTCGAAAAATTTTATATAGATCCTGTTCCTTGTCCGGATAAAATTGTCTGGCAGCTTACAGGCAGCGATGCACCTCGTATGAAGGATGCTGCAGCTCAGCTGGCTGAACTTCCCGGTATTGGAATTGATATTAATATGGGCTGTTCGGCACCTGATATTTATAAAACCGGAGCTGGAATTGGCTGGATGTTAAAAGACAGGGCAGAAACTCAGGAGATGGTCAGGGCTGTGCGTTCTGTGGTGCCGGCTTCTAAAAGACTTAGTGTAAAGCTTCGCCTTGGAGATGAAAATTTTACAGAGCAGGGATTTTTTGATTTTTGTGATATGCTGACAGGCGAGGGGGTTGAACTTTTGACACTTCATCCGCGAACGAAAAAAGAAAAACTTGCAAGACCGCCCCGATATAAGTTTTGTCAGCAGCTTGCCGAACGCTATAAAGATAAGGTTCCTGTTTATTTAAATGGAAATGTAAAGGATAAGGCTTCTTTTGATTTCGCGATGGCAGCGTGTCCTGATGTTGCGGGGATTATGATTTCGCGGGCGGCAGTGCAGAAGCCCTGGATTTTTCAGGAACTCAAAGATTCTTCTTATTGCAAATTGGCCGATGAACCAATTAATATGGAAGAACTCTGTCTTGAATATGTAGACTTAATAGAAAAATATCAGCCTCAGGAATTCTGGAAAACAAGACTTCAGCGTTTTTATACTTATTTCTGCATGAATTTTGCTTTTTCCCACTATGCCCAGACTCAGTTTATAAATGCTGCAGACAAAGGCAACGAAGAACTCCGTAAAACAATTAAAGAGTTTTTTGAAAAATGTCCTGAAGAAAAATTAAAAAAATAAAACATAAAAGGATGAAAATATATATGAGTGATGCTGATGTAAAAGAAGAAAAGAAAGAAGATAAAATAGAAGAAAAGAAAAATCTCGAAGTTCAGGAAATGCAGGATAAGGCTGAAGAAAAGGCTGCCGCTGAACAAGAGGGTACAGTTAAGCCTGCAATTCAGGTTCCTCTTGCCCCTCGTTGTGAAAATCCGATTATCGGGCGAAAAATTTTCTTTGTAAATCCTCCTTTGTATGTTGAAAATTATCTGCAGCCGGAATTGAAGCTTAATGAATATGAAGCTTATATCATTAAAGATTATAAATACACCAAGAATGCTTTAAGAATGTTTCCTGATGCTCTTTGTTTCATTTTTATTGATGATGAAATGAGCTATGACGGCTGGTTTAATTATATTCTTTCTTTCCAGCAGGATGAAAAGTTAAAAACAATTTTTGTAGGCTTGATGTCTGCAATGATTCCTCAGCCGAAAAGAGAAAAGTTTATGATGAATCTTTCTCTGCCCGGTGGTTTCATAATGCTTAATGAAGTAAAGGGTGCTGAATTAATTAAAACTGTAATTGGAATCCTTGAATTGAACGGCGCAAAAGGAAAAAGAAAGTATTTACGCCTTGATTGCGATGAAAGTATTTCCATAAATGGTTATTTTGCAACTCAAACGCAGCTGCTTCAGGTTTCAATAGCAAATATTTCTTCTGTAGGTTTTACATGTATTTTTCCAAAAAGCTACGGGACAGTCCTTGCAAAGAAAATGATTGTTCCGAGTTTTTCCATTACCTTGGGAAGGCGTTCTATTGCTACTCCTTCTATTGTTTTTGATGTAAAGTCTTTTGATAACAATAATTACTTTGCTATGCTGCTCTTTTTGAAATCGGTAGGGCAAGATGACAGAAAGGTAATAAAGAATTTCATTTTTGAGCATATGGAAAAACGTCTGGACAATTTAATTTATGCTAATCCGCCTGATATCGATGATTATCTGGGTAAATCAGCTTTGTCGGAAGAAAAAGATAAACAGACCGATGAAACGGTGGATGAAGTTGAAGAAATTGAAGAGGCAGAGGAAGTAGAAGAGTCTGAAAAAACAGAAAAGGCTGAAGAGACAGAAAAATTTGAAAAAACTGAAGGAGCAGAAGATTCTGAAAAAGAAAAAACTGCAGAATAGCCTGGACTGTACAAAATTTTCTGAAAGTAAAAAATCAACAAAAAAATTAATTTGCTTTATGTAACAAGGGCATATAAAATTATTTAATATATATAAAATAATTCTATTTATTATAAAGTTTTAATATGGAGAGAAGCACGAGAGGTATTATTGTGGATAATAGTAAAAAGAAAAAGGTAAGTCTTGTAGTTAATCTTATTATTTTTATTGGTCTTGCCATTGCAACCATTACGGGCTTTCAGGTTGCGGTTTTGTCTCAGCTTGCAAAAAAAGATTCGCGAACTGATCATGTAGAAAGTTATGTAATGCTTACAAACACATTAAAGGAATCTCTGGAAAATACTTTGCAGGGGTACTTGATGCAGCTGAATCCTTATGTAAATTCCGAAATTATGAAGTCCGGGAACTTTGACCTTGTAGGACGCTGGTTGCAGCAGAATCCACAGATTCGTGCCAAGGATTTTGACTATGTTATGGTTGCAGATGCACAGGGCTATTCTTATAACGACAACGGAACTCGTACCAATATTGCAGACCGCGATTATTTTAAGGCAATAATGTTTAAGGGTCAGCAGACTTTTATAGATAATCCTGTAGTTTCAAAAACCACCGGCGAAAAGGTAATACATGTTACAAGGGCTGTATATGGACCGGACGGAAGGGTTTTTGTAATGATAGCCGGGGTTATTAATGTAGATAATCTTATTCAGCCTATTAAAAATCTGGAAGTTCCTGATGGTGTATGGCTTTATGTAATAGATCACAATGGTGAGCTTATCTATCATCCTGCCGCAGAAGAAGGTACAAATTATATTACACATGCTGGAATGGGGCATGAGGATCTGGCAGCGGTTTCTCAAAAAATGGTTGATGGTGAATCCGGTTATGTTTTTCTTAATTCCCTGACTGGCAGTAAGTATGATTTGCTGGTTTATACAGGCATAGGAGGTACTCAGTGGGGACTGGGCTTTAATGTTCCTGGCAGAATTGTAGATGGACTGGGTAATAAAATTGCAAATGCTGCTATTATCTTTGGAATTGCAATGGTATTAATCATCCTTTTCCTTGGTGGATTGGTACTTGTTATTTCCTTAAAGCCTCTTAATATCGTAAAGAATGCAATTGTTGGTATTGCTCAGGGTAATGCGGATTTAACGCAAAGGATTGAGGTTCATACAAATAATGAAATAGGCCAGGTTGTACAGGGCTTTAATCAGTTTACGGAAAAGCTTCATACAATTATTTCTGATGTAAAGGATTCTAAAAATGAGCTTGGCATTGCCGGTGAAGACATGACTTCTACTGCCCAAGATACTGCAAGTGCAATTAGTCAGATTATTGCAAATATTGAAAGCTTCCGCCAGCAGCTGGATGGTCAGAAAAAGAGTGTAGACCAGACCGCTGGTGCTGTAGATGAAATTTCTGCAAATATTACTTCCTTGAATCAGATGATAGAAAACCAGTCTGCTGGTGTTACTCAGGCATCGTCTGCTGTTGAAGAAATGATTGGTAATATTAATGCTGTAAGCAATTCTATGGAAAAAATGAATCATTCATTTGGTGATCTGCAGCAGCATTCTCAGGAAGGTTTTGGAAAGCTTGAAGACGTAAGCATGAAGGTTCAGGCTATTGAAAGCCAGTCTGAATCCCTTAATGATGCAAACCTTGCAATTGCAAATATCGCAGAACAGACAAACCTGCTTGCCATGAATGCGGCAATTGAAGCGGCTCATGCCGGTGAAGCCGGAAAGGGCTTTGCGGTTGTTGCAGATGAAATCCGTAAGCTTTCTGAAATTTCTTCCCAGCAGTCTACACAGATTTCTAATCAGCTTAATCAGATTATGGCTTCTATTCAAGAAGTCGTTGGAGCTTCTACTGATGCAAGTAAAACCTTCTCCCTTGTTTCTCAGGAACTTTCTGATACAGACCAGCTTGTTATGCAGATTAAAACTGCTATGGAAGAACAGAACGAAGGTTCAAAGCAGATTCTCGAAGCCCTAAAAATGATGAATGACTCTACTCAGGAAGTTCGTTCTTCTTCTGATGAAATGCAGGAAGGTAACAAGCTGATTCTTTCTGAGGTTCAGCAGCTGCAGAATGTTACAATTTCCATGAAGTCCAGTATGGATGAAATGTCTGCAGGAGCTCAGAAAATTAATGAAACCGGTTCCGTCCTTACAGAGGTTGCCGGTAGAATGAAGGATTCAATCATTAAGATTGGAAAACAGATTGATGAATTTAAGGTATAAGGCCTTTAGAAGGCTGTGAGTTTTTATGGTGGCTGGAAAAATCAAAAAAAATCCGGCCACCTTTTTTGTTTGCAAACAATCTTTTTTTGTGATACTCTCACATTTACAACAAAAATGCTTTTGGCTGCCTTTCCCGG
>CAMNIU010000085.1 GCA_946540605.1 uncultured Treponema sp. | reverse complement strand
ATGTAATTGAAGAAATCCGGGAGAAGTGTTTTATCAGCCAGGATATCAAAGAAAAGTATGTTGATTTTCTGCACTCATATTTTAATGCACCGGGGGATAATCCCTGGGAAGCAGAACCATATGACAGCAGCACTGTTTATCGCTGTCCTAACAACAAGTGGTTTGCTCTTATAATGCAAATCAAATTTAAGAATCTTGGATTTGAAAGTGATGAGCCGGTCTGGGCTGTGAATCTGAAAGCAGAGAACGTGGAAGCAATCACAGATAAAAAATCAATTTTCCCAGCATATCACATGAACAAAAAATACTGGATTACAGTTCTGCTTACGGCCGTGACAGACTTTGAAAAACTGTGTGAACTCACAAAAAAGAGTTTCGCACTTGTTCAAAAATAATCCGTTGCAATGTCTCCAGACTTTTGGATAACAAAACTGTTACATATCTGCGTAAGAAATAAGTAAACTTGTGCTATAATATCAAAAAATGAAACAGAATAATTTTACACAACAGACACATTTTATCGGCGTTTTGCTGCCGGAAGATTTGACCCTCACTTTACAAGATTGCCGCCGTTATATGAACGAGGCATACGGTTGTAAGAGTGGACACGGAACTCCGATTCATGTAACTTTGGTTCCGCCTTTCAGACTTCAGGAAGAGTATACAACTGAAGATCTGGTTCGTGCGATTGAAAAAGAAGTTTTACCACAAGGACTTGGCTTTTCCGCTCATATCGAAAATTTTGATGCCTTTGGAGACAGAACTCTTTTTGGAAAAGTGATTGCAAATGAGAAATGGACAAAGCTCCGTGATGAAACAGTGAAGGCAATTTTGAATGCTTGTCCCGGCTGCACAAAAAAAGATCAGCGCCCATTCCAGCCACATGCAACAGTTGCCAATCGAGACATTCCTGCAGGAGTAACAACAGAGGCTCTTCAAGTTATGAATGAACTGAATCTTGTAGAAGATTTCCCGGTTGATAACATTACAATTTTTGAGCGCAGGGGAAGCAAGTGGAAAGATGCAGTAATTCTTAAAATCTAGATTCTATGCTACTATATTTCAAAATCCAGGCAGGCACGGCTTGCTGTGAATGGGCGAACCTTACTGTCTGCTACGGCAACATGCTCCGGGTGCTTTGAATAGCCTTTGAGGGCTTCTGCAGATTCAAAAGTGGAATCCAGCATCAGGTCGGCAGTAGAGGAGGGGAGTCTGCCACTTGTGTTTACCTTGATGTCTACAAGGCCTGGAATTTTTCCCTTAAGGCTTTCGAGTCCTTCCTTGATTCCGGCTTTTACAGATTCTTTTTCAGAATCGCTCATTTCTTTTAATGTCCATAAAATTATGTGTTTTACCATTTTTGTTTCCTTTTTCTAAATCATATTGCAACCGGATTTTCTTTCTTCCGGGTGAGCAACTTCAAAACCGCAGTTTGTTTCCATGTTCAGCTCTCGTAGTTCCTTGATTCCGTCGATATAAAGCTGATAGTTTATTCCTGTAGATTCATATCCGCAGGCAACATCGTATTCGTCGCCAAGAGATTCGCGAACAATTTGTTCACGCTGTTCGCGGGTTGTGTCTTTTATTAAAATGCTTGTCATAGGGTTTCCTATTTATAAAATAATATAAATGCTCGCAGAAGGCAAATGCTAACTCCGGTAAGATTAGTTTTTTCTTAAAATGCTACGATAAGTAGCATAAATTTTCGCTTTTGTAATCTCTGTTTTCTGTTAAAATAAAAGAGGCTGTCGTATGCTTTGATTAACTTTCAGGGAGACAGTTTTGTCACGCTGAACTTGATTCAGCAACCCTGAAGGAAAATCCATCAAAAAGAGAGGAAAAACATGATTTTTGCAGAAAAACTTAAAACTCTTAGAAAAGAGAAAAATATTTCTCAAGAGCAGCTGGCTGAAAAAATCCATGTAAGCAGGCAGGCAATTACCAAGTGGGAAAGCGGAAACGGTATTCCCGACATTGAAAATCTGATTGCTATTTCTGCACTGTTCAACGAATCGCTGGATTCACTTTTGAGCGAGGAAAAGAGTCTCATTTCAAAGCACGAATTTCTTTATGAAAGCCGCACTGAATACGATCTGGACAGCCCAAAGCGAATTGATTTGAAAATTGGCACAGCCCACGAAGTAATCATTGAAAAAACAAATGATGAAAAAATTCAGGTGTTAGCCGCTTCTAACAAGCTTGCCTTTCTTGCTCAGCAGGTAAAGGTTAAGATTGATGAGAACAAGAGAATTATGGATGTGATAGTAAAGCATTCTTCGGACTTGTCGGAAATTGCGGCGCTGGAAAATCTTTTTATTCTTGTACGCATTCCGGTAAAGTTTGTTGCTGATATTGAAGTCAGCGGTGAGTTTGAAAATCTTAAAGTGCGCGACATTATTTATGATGATATTGAATTTGACGGCAAGGCTAAGAATGTTTTTGTAACAAATGCCAGCGGTCACCTGGAACTGAATACAAATTCAAATCTCAAGGTTGAAGTAAATGCTGCTCACGGGAAAATCGATTTGAATCATTTCCATGCGGTTTCAAAGCTTAAGTTTGCGGAAGGGCAGAATTACTATCTGAAAAATGCCGGCCGCTTTACCCGCTTTGTGGATGCAAACGGAAAGCTTCTGGCTGGTAAGCGCGAAAAAGAAGACCCTGCCGAGCCGGTAGATTTGATTGTAGAGCTGAATGGCTGGAAGTCCGAGGTTCAGATTATTTAGGAGATTTCACATGTATACATATAAACCAAAACGATTTTATCTTCAGGTGTTTATTGCAACCTGGAGCTTCTGGCTTTTTGCAATTCTTTTTGATGAAGGGGTTACCTGCACTCTGGGAATGTTTCTGGGCCTTATAAGTCCTGCAAGCATCGCAATCATTACAGTTTTTACTTCAAAAAGTCAGGCACTAAAAAAAGATTTTAAGCGAAAGATTTGCAATTTCTGGAAGCTTAAGCCCCTCTATATTCTCGGCGGTTATCTGATTATGGCGGCTGCCATTGTGGCTTCAATTCTTCTTTCACTTTTATTTGGTGAATCAGCAGAACAGTTTTCTTTTATTAAGGGCTTTACCTTTAATGGTCCCGGCATCTTTGGTGCTATGGCTACTATAACGCTTGCTGCAATTTTGGAAGAGGTTGGCTGGCGTGGATATGGAGAAGACTCAATTGCTCAGTATCATTCCTGGTTTAAGGAATCTATAATCTTCGGTTTTGTCTGGGCCTTGTGGCACCTGCCTCTTTTCTGGATTCCTGGAACTTATCACTGGGAAATCCGTAATATGAGCAACTGGTATATGATTAACTTTTTTGTTTCTGTAATTCCAATGGGCTTTGTAACAACCTGGGTTTACGTAAAGAACGGTCGAAGCATGCTGGCAAGTATTCTCTTCCACCTCTTTGTAAACTTCATTCAGGAAAAGGTTGCCATGACTCAGAACACAAAATGTATTGAAACTTTAATGGTAACTGTAGCTGCAATTATCATTGTTCTGACTAACCGCGATATGTTCTTCGAAAAAAGACATATTGGCCACATTTTGGAATAGTTATAAAAAAACGAAACCCGCAGCAAAATAATTTACTGCGGGTCATTTAATTATCCTAACTGACCGGGCAGAACAAGTTTTTCCTTGTAAGGAAATTCTGCTTCATACTTAGCAAAGTCCTCGGGATTATCTTCAGCAACGAAGTATCCTTTTGGGGGAGTGTAGGTTGTTTCAATTCCATTGAGGTAGCCGGGAATCAGTTCCTGTGCTAAAAAGTATGGCACTTCTGAATCCTTTTGCTCGCAGTGGTAATGAATATGTAACTTACTTGCCAGATCAAAACCAGCATGACGGTAAAAATTGACATTGCCTTCTATGCAGATAAATCCGATTCCCATTGCCTTTGCTTTTTCCAGAGCATACTTCAAGAGCTTAAGGCCGTAGCCCTGTCTCTTAAAATCAGGATGAATGCTGATTGGCCCAAAAGTTCCGATTGAGAGTTTTTCGCCAGTCGGCTTTCCATCAGCTTCTATGCTCAGCTCTGCTTTTGAAAACATCACATGTCCGATAATCTGTCCGTCTTTCTCCATAACAAGTGAAAGCTCAGGAATAAAATCGGGATTGCTTCTGAAGCAGCGAAGAACATAATGTTCTGTGCAGCCAGGGTGGTAAACGTTCCAGAACGAATCTCTGGTAAGATTTTCAACAGT
>CAMNIU010000084.1 GCA_946540605.1 uncultured Treponema sp. | reverse complement strand
TGTTTTCTTTATATAATACAATGATATGAAAAAGCTTCTTATTTCTTTTTGCGCACTTTTTGTTTCAACTGTTTTATTTGCGCAGAACATTACAACGGCGAGTGCTTATTTTAAGACAATTTCAGAATATTACGGAACCATAAAAGATTACGAGGTCGATTTCGAAATTAAAATCGAAAAAACTGAATCTGCCGGAAAGCTTTCGTTTAAGGCTCCAAACCTTGTGAGAATGGATTATACAAATCCGCCGGAGCAGGTAATCTGTTTTAATGGTGATATTCTTACTATTTACATCAAAGAGCCTGCAGAGGCTGTTCTTCAACAGCAGGTTACTACAGATAACACAAATAATGCCGCAACCCTTTCAACTCCTCAGGGACTCTCGCTTATGTCACGCTATTACACAGTAGCATACGAAACAGGTCAGAATCCGGAGCCTCTTGAAGAAGGTTCAGATGAAATGGTTGTAAAACTGATTCTTACAAGAAAAAGTGCATCGGAAGCCTTCAGATATATTAAGCTTGCAATCAATAATGATACAAAACTTATCCGCCGAATTGAGGCTGTAACTCCAAAGGGAGAAGAGTTTGTATTCAATTTCTTTGATTACACTCTGAATCAGAATCTTTCTGAACAGCGTTTTGTTTACGATGCGCCTTCTTCGGCAAATAACTACAATAATTTCTTGTTCACGGAGTAGTTGAAAATGGAAAGTTACGGCGAACTGCTTCAGAAAACCCGTGAGGCTAAACAGATTGACCTTGACCGCGCCAGCCGCGAAATCTCAATAGAAAAAAGATATCTTGCAGGACTTGAAGCCGAAGATAATGCAGTTTTCCCTGGCGAAGCTTATATGACAGGCTTTCTTAAGAATTATGCTGATTATCTGGATCTTGATGCAGATTTCTTATTAAAGCTTTACAGAAATAAACAGATTCAGGAGGCTCCTCTTCCACAGGGGCTTTATGAACGCCAGAAACCTAAATATCTTCTGCCTGCAATTATTATTCCTTCTGTTCTGCTGATTGCAGTAGTAGCAGTGGTTCTGACTTTGCTGATAATCAAAAACAAGAGTAAAACAGAAGATGGTGTTGTAGTATCCAGTGCAATGAAAAACCGCCAGTATGAACTTACTGATAAAAAGTTTACACAGCGCGTTTATAAGGGAGATCAGCTCTTTGTTCCTACAGAAAATGATGGAAAAATCATTCTTACTGTACGCGATACACTTTCTGCTTTTGGAATCGATACTCCATCCGGAGTTTATTATATTGAACTTGCAGAAGAATCTGAACTTGATATCAACGGCGATAATGCTTCTGATATGATTGTTTATGTTTCTGATATTTCTTCTACAGATGAAAGCCGTGGAGCAGAGGTAAGCATTCTTCTGCGTCACGGAATAGGAGTTGAAGCAACGACTGTTGCCTCGGAAGAAATTCCATTTGCCTCTGAAGTTAAGTCTAATCATCCATATAAAGTCATTCACGAAGATAATCGTGCTTATCCGTTTACAATTAACGCAAGCTTCCGAGGCCCTTGTTTGTTCCGTGACCGTGTAGATAATTCACAGGCTGTTGAATCTTACTTTGCGCGCGGTGACTTGTTTACTGCAACTCCTCGTAATGGCATTCGTCTCTGGATGTCAAACTTCAATACTGTAAAGATTACTATTATTGCTGACTCTAAATCATTCGACCTTGATATTGGTACTGCAGGCCAGATTTTCGTAGAAGATATCAAGTGGATTAAAGATACCGACGGCAAGTATAAGCTTGTTGTAATCGAATTGGATTAATATGAAATTTTTTATTGACCAGCACGGTTGTGCCAAAAATCAGACAGACGGTGAGCTCATTGCGGGCTTTTTGATGGAACGCGGTTACGAGTTTACACTTAATGCCAGCGAGGCCGATTTTATTCTTGTTAATTCCTGCGGCTTCATTGAATCAGCAAAAAAAGAATCAATTGAGGCAATTTATGACATCAAAAAAGCATATCCGGAGGCAAAACTTGTACTTACAGGCTGTCTTGCTGAGCGTTATGCAAATCAGCTTATAGACCAGATGCAAGAACTCGACGGTGTTTTTGGTAATGGTAATCTTTCTAAAATAGCTGATTTTATGGACAGCATTAAAAAAGAGCGCAGCGCCGAAACCTTTGAGCAAAAAGGCGTATGCGGCGGGGCGCGCCCAGTTCTCTTTAATTTCCCGGGCAGTGCCTTCGTCAAAATCACCGAAGGCTGTTCAAATCACTGTTCCTTCTGTGCAATCCCTCTTATTCGCGGTGAACTTCGCAGCCGCAGCGAATCAGAAATCCTTTCAGAAATCAAACAGCTTGTACGCGACGGTGTATACGAAATAAATCTTATTGGTCAGGATCTTGCAGCATACGGTACAGACACAGCAACTTCACTTGCTACACTGTTGCGCAAAATTACAGCAATGCCTGGAGACTTTATTGTAAGACCTCTTTACATTCACCCGGACCACTTTTCAGATGATATCATCCAGGCAATTAAAGAAGGCGAGGGCCGCCTTTTGCCATATTTTGACATTCCATTCCAGAGCGGCGACGATAAAATAATTCTTGCAATGAACCGAACCGGCTCATATACAGAGTACGCGGCGCTTGTAAAAAGAATCCGCAGCTCACTTCCAGGTGCTGTACTCCGTACAACCTTCCTTACCGGCTTTCCTGGTGAAACAGACGAAGCTGCTGACAACACAGCTCGCTTCCTGAGCGAAATCCAGCCAGACTGGTCGGGCTGTTTTCCATACAGCCGCGAAGAAGATACACCGGCTTACAGTATGAAAGGTCGTGTACCTGCAAAAACTGCAAAAGCTCGTGCTGCTCATCTCGAAGAACTTCAGTCAGCTATTACTGCAGAGCACTTAAACTCTTATGTGGGTAAGGAACTTAATGTTCTGGTAGAAGAAATTATTGATGCAGATGACGAGGGCCTTGCTATTGGCCGTGCCTGGTTCCAGGCTCCAGAAGTCGATGGATCTGTTGTAATTCGTTACGATTTGGATGATGCTTCTGCTGTTTCAAATATAGTTCCGGGAGCTGTAGTTACCGTAAAGGTTCTTGCCAGCACTGGAGTAGATCTGGATGCCAGATTTACAAAAATTTATCGAAAATTCAACGAAAAAAACGAGCGAAAATTCATTTATTAGTGTATAATTATAAAATCGGACTTAACAAATGAAGGTTGTTGCAGTTTTAATACCGACATTCAATATTGAATATAGCCTCGACATTTTGAGTGGTATATCAGATTATTTTCGCGGAAAAGATGTAAAAGTTGTTATAATTCAAACAAGAATCCCCGGTGTAAATGCAGGTGCTTTCGATTACCAGTATTGTACCGGCTTTGAATATGCTAAATCAAAAGAATTCGATGCAATAATCTGTGTAAGCGGAGTTTATGCATCTCAAATGCCGGAAAGCCGTTTACGCGAGATGCTTCAGGCTTTTGAACCTCGGCCTGTTATTTCTATTGCCCTTGATCCGCAAACAAAACATAGTCATATAATTAAGGCAGACTGCCGTAAAAGCTACAAAGAAATAGTAAATCATCTTAAAAAAGAGCATAACTGTAGTAAAATTGCCTTTTTCTCAGCTAATCATACAAAATCACAAGAAGCTCTTGAGCGTTATGATGCTTTTACTTCTGCACTGGATTCCTGTCATCTTCCATTCTTCCCTGAAATGGTTTACGACGGAAACTTTACAGATTTTAAGGCACACGATGAAATTGTCAGTCGGTTCAAGTCAAAAAATGATATTCCTTTTGATGCAGTTGTTTGTGCAAATGATATGATGGCTTCTGGTTGTATCCGTGGACTTGAAGAAATTGGAGTTCGAGTTCCGGAAGATGTAAAGGTAATTGGTTTTGATGATGCCATAGTAGCAAGTATGATGTCACCAAAACTTTCTACAATCAATCAGGATATTTATAGTCAGGGATATGAAGCTGCGGAAATTGCAAACCGAATACTCGACGGTGAAAGTGTAAAACATGAAATATTGAATCCGCTTCTTCCAAAATTCCGTCAGTCTTGCGGCTGTATATCTAAAGATCATTCACTTCCGGTATATAAAACAGTTGATGGTGAACTTCATTCGGATACAAACGAAAAAAGTGATGGTGTAATGCAGTTTGTTACTGCTCTTAATGAAAAAAATACAGTAGTTACGCTTTTGGATACCGTTCGTGGTTTTAATACCCTTAAGCAAATGTTCTTTAATCTCAAATACATCGTTCATGAATGTTCAATGAGCGGGCTTGCCATTCATTTCTTTAAGGAAGTTCAGATTATTGATAATGAACAGGAATTCTGCCTTCCGGATGCCGTAGACCTTCATATGTTCTATACGGAAGTCAAAAATACAGAAATCTTTAGACCTGGCATAACTTTTAATCCCCATGAAAAAATATTTGCAGCTCGTTCTATGGATGATATAAGTGGTATTTTCCTGCTTAATCCTATTTTTATTGGTGAAACAAATTACGGCTATATGATGTGCCGTATTAATGAAAATAAATTTGCCGATTATAACGTTTATCTTAAAATCATCATGAATGCGGTTGCTCAGGCTTATGAATATACAACCAAGATTCAGGAAGGACGAAACCTGGAACGTGAGAATACAGACCTTGCCCTGCAGTCGCGTATGGATGAGCTTACAGGTATTTTAAACCGCCGCGGCTTTATAGAAAAAGGACAGGCGGCTCTTGATATCCTTCAGGAAACAGATACTTCTGGCGTTATCTTTTTTGCAGATATGGATGGTCTCAAAAAAATCAACGATACTTACGGGCATGACATGGGTGATAAGGCTCTTATGCTTCAGGCCCGTGTATTAACAGATATTTTCCGTTCTTCGGATGTTGTAGGCCGTCTTAGTGGTGATGAGTTTGGTGTTGTAGCACTTGGAATGAAAATGAATTATGTGGAAAATACAAAGCTTAAAATTGATATGCTTTGTAAAAAAGTTTCCATAGAAAATCAGCTTCCGTTCACTCTGTCTATAAGTCTTGGTGCTGTAGATTTACAGAAATCCAGTGTGCTCAAACAGCTTTTGAAAGAAGCAGATAAAGAACTCTATAAAGAAAAAAGTAAAAAACATGCCAGAAAATAACTATCTCGATAAACTCAATGAAGAACAGCGTGCAGCCGTAGTACACGAAGGCTCTCCACTTTTGATTCTTGCGGGTGCCGGTTCTGGTAAAACCCGTGTTATTACAACTAAAATTGCATATCTTATCCGCGAAAAAAATATAGATCCGTGGAGCATTCTTTCGGTAACATTTACAAAGAAGGCCGCAAATGAAATGCGTGAACGAGCCGTAGCAATCGATGAACGAGCTGCAGATGCCCAGATACGAACCTTCCACTCCTTTGGTTCCTGGTTTCTGCGTAAATATGCCGAGCACGCAGGTCTCGAACCTTCTTTTACTGTTTATGATGATGACGATGTTGCAACGCTGATAAAAAAAGCTGAGCCTTCACTTTCTACAAAGGAAGTACGCACAGCCGCACATCAGATTTCTTTGTGTAAAGATTACTGCCTTACACCGGATGATGATCTTAGCGCAATTGGCAGTGAGTTTGATTTAAACGATATTTATTCCAAATATCAGAAACGTCTTCGTGCTACCGGAAATGCCGATTTTGGTGACCTTATTATGCTTCCTGTTCAGATTCTGGAAGCTTACAGCGATATTGCAGATTATATTCATAACCGTTTTAAGGTAATTATGGTTGATGAATATCAGGACTCGAATATTGCGCAGTACAGACTATTGCAGTGTCTTTCCGGTGTAAAGCAGGGGAGTGATACCTATGTCTGCGTAGTTGGTGATGATGACCAGTCAATCTATAAATTCCGTGGGGCTGAAGTAGAAAATATTCTGACCTTCCCGGAAAAATTCCCAGGTACAGAAGTTATAAAACTGGAAAGAAATTACCGCTCGACTGAAAAAATCTTAAAGGCTGCTGAGTTAGTTGTTAAGAAAAATCATCATGCAGGTCTTGAAAAAACTCTCGTTGCAGATCGTGGCGAGGGTGGTTCTCCAATTCTTGCTTTCTTGCCAGACCAGAATGCCGAAGCAACATTTACAGCAGATCTTATAAAAAAATCTCTTGAAGGTGGTGCAAAATATTCGGATTGGGCAGTTCTTTACCGAACAAACGCTCAGTCGCTTGGCTTTGAAAAAGAGTTTCTACATAGAAAGATTCCTTATGTAGTTGTTGGTTCCCTTAAGTTTTACGAACGTGAAGAAATCAAAGATGCACTTGCGTATCTTTCCTTTTTTGCAAATCATAAAGATGAAATTTCTTTCCGCCGCATAATTAACAAGCCTACACGCGGAATCGGTGAAAAAACTCAGGATAAATTAATGGAGACAGCTGTTGTCCTTAATGAAGAGGAGGGCATTCCTGTTTATTCAGATTTACTTGAAAATCTAAGAAAACAGCAGCAGACGGGAGGCCTTTCCAAAAAAGCAGCTGAAGGAGCAGGAAACTTTATAAAACTTTTTGACACCCTTGCAGGTTGTTTTGATGAAAATAAGGCTCTTTCTGATTTTGTAGAACGCATAATTCATGATTCCGCATTGGATGAATATCATAAGGCTGGAGATGAAATAGAAGGTACAACCCGGGTACAGAACCTTCAGGAGCTCGTAAATACTGCAGTTCCATATAAATGTACAATGGATGGACTGTTACAGTTTCTCGATGCAATAAATCTTGACCGTACACTGGATGCTGAAAATCAGGCTGTTGGAGATGATGCTGTAACCTTAATTACCCTTCATAATACAAAAGGTCTGGAATATAACCGCGTTATCATTACAGGACTCGAAGAAGGTGTGTTCCCTCGTATGGATAAAACGGGTGCCGAACTCGAAGAAGAACGCCGACTCTTTTACGTTGGAATTACCCGAGCCCGCGACGAACTTTATGTTACGTCAACGGCAAAACGCTGCCTCTATGGACGCTGGGATTTTATGCGCCCTAGTCCGTTTATAAAAGAAGCTGCAGAAGCGTTTACTGTAATTGGTCAGGCACCTTTTGGCTTTCCAACCCGCAAAGCATCTCCATATGGCAAGTTCGGGCGTGATGCATCAGCATTTGGAAGCAGTACTTCAGGCTCTGCAGAAGATGAAACACTAGTGTCAAAATGGAAAAAAGGAACTCATGTTTACCATGATGACTACGGAGAAGGTGTTGTTGTAGCTGCCTACAGCAATTCCGGCGAGTATGTAATAGAAGTTCACTTTGCTACAGGTACAAAAAAGAAGTTTCTTCCAAAATATCAGGCAAAATCTTTGGAAATTATAAAATCAGATTTTTAATGACAAACAATAATTTATGAATTATAATAAATTCAGCCCAAAATGTTTTAGTTAATAATGAGTTAAAAATAATTATTTAAAATTTTTTTTTTTTACCAATGGTATAAACAAATGCGGATAGGGCTTTTAATAGATTATGTAATTTCAGAATATGCGGAGCGGATTATCAGAGGTGTGTCACTGGCATGCCAGGAAAAATCTGCTGAGTTAGTCGTATTCTCAATCGGCAGGCTTCAGGATTTAAGTGGAGCCTTTGACTATCAGAATGTAGCAGTTTCATCTTTTGTTTCCTCAAATAATCTTGATGGAGCTATTTTTATTTCCGGTACAATCATGCATTCTCTTACAAAGGCAGAGGTTGCATCCTATATAAAATCATTCAAACCATTACCCGTTTCTAATATTTCAATGGAAATACCGGGAATTCCTTCTGTTATTGTAGATAATCAGGAAGCCTACGAATCAATTTTAGAAGAACTGATTACCCGACAGAAATGTCACAGGTTTGGAATTCTAGGCGTAAGAGGAAATTCTTCCGAAGTTAAAAACCGCATAAAAAACATAAAACAGATTCTTGCAAATCATGGAATTCAAGAAGAAGAAATTACAGTCTGGAAATCTGTATTAAGCTATGGGCCTGCTCTCGACGACTTACGTGCCGCATATAAAGAAATTGGAAAATTTAATTATGATGCAATTATTTGTATGAATGATGAAATGGCTTTTGCAACCATGGATTTTTGTGCAGAAATTGGCTTAAAGGTCCCATCCGATGTTTGTGTAGTTGGTTTTGATAATCTATATTTTGCAGATAACAGCATTCCAACTCTTACTACAATAAAACAGAATTTCGAAGGGCAGGGCTATCTGGCCGGTATGAATCTAATCAGAGAAATAAACGGAAAACCGGCAGACAGACTTTCTGTAATGCAGGCAATACCGGTTATGAGGGAATCTACCCGTCGTGTGCCATATGATAAAACAGCCCCTCACGCCCGCAATTTTGATTTTGAATCAGAAGAGCGCGATCCATATCTTCGTACCACTACTGGAACCGAATGGTATAGAAAGAAAGGTGAGTTTTACCAGACAACAACTTTTTATACGGAAATGCAGTCAGATATGACTTACGATCAGCTTAGAAACCGTATAAATGATGATGTACGTTCCTTTGGAATTTCTGCCTGTGCAATAGTGCTTTATGAAAAGCCAATAGAAATGACAACACCTTTTGATTATTTTCATCTGCCAAAGAGTGCACATCTTTTTTCTGGTTTTGATGATAAAACAGGTTTTGATTCAAAGAATGAAAAGCACCAGATAAAATGTAATCCTAAAGAAAAAATGCTTCCGGATGGAATTATTCAGTTTGATTCAGACGGTGTTCTTGTTTTTTCAATTTATCACAGCACCTTGCAATATGGTTATATCATCATAAGACCTGGAAATTACGAATCTTTGATTTATGACCTTTTTGTACGACTTCTTGCTTCAACTATAGCTTCAGTTTATTCTTTCTCACTTGCTCATAACGAAACTTCTCGTGTACGCAAAAAGATAGATGAGCTAGACCTTATAGCAAGTACTGATGAGCTTACAGGTGTTTATAACCGCCGCGGCTTTTATTCCTTTGGTGAAACAACGCTTAAGTTCGCAAAGGCAATGAGTCAGACCGGCATGATAATTTATTGTGATATGGATGGCCTGAAAAAGATTAATGATGATTATGGACACGAAGCAGGAGATAAGGCAATTATTGCAGAATCAATTATTCTAAAAAGTAATTTTCGTTCAAATGATATAATTGCCAGAATTGGTGGAGATGAGTTTGCTGTTATAAGTCCGGGGCTTACAAAAGAGGCTCTCAGACATATCAGACATCAGATAGATGAAGATTGCAGAATCTGGTCTGGTGGTAATGAACTTGGTTTTTCAATTTCCATAAGTATGGGTGTGGTTTCGTATCCTTCTGCAAAAATGGGCTATAAAATAACCCCGCTCTTAAGCGAGGCTGATTCCCTTATGTATATGGAAAAACGTTCTAAAAAGGCTAAGAAAAAAGAAGAGGCTGCCCTTAATTCCAGTCACGCTGGATATAAGTTGCACGCGGACGCGCAATAATTCGTACGCGTCTGTTCTGCGCTCGTCCTTCTTCTGTTGCATTATCTGCAATCGGCATAGTTCCGCCAAAGCCCTTGTAAGTAAAAATCTTCTCGTCCAATCCTTCGCCAATCAAGGCATTCATGACTGTTCGAGTTCGCTCAATCGAAAGATTCAGCTGACCAACCGGTTTACCAACATCGGCCGTGTGTCCTTCAATCAAAATAGTATATCCTTCATCTTCAAGAATCTCTTTTAAACGTTCAGCTATTAACTCAATGCGGCTGCTTTCCGCCGGCAATAATTCCGGAGAATCCGGATAGAATCGCAGGTTTACGTCAAACATAAAGCCAATACTTGAATCAGAAACTGTTACGCCCGGAATCTTGTTCTCATAAAAATACTGCTTTACGGCATTGTACTTAATGTAATAAGCAGGAGTCTTTTCCGGTACACTTATATCGTAAATCAGGTTTTCTTTATCAAGAAGAATTACAACCTTACCTTCCTGCAAAAGCTTAATGTTTTCCGGTACAGTAAGAATCTTGAGAGCATCGCGGTGCTTAATAATAGGATCGGTGCGGTTACGTCCGTAAACCTGCGTTGCTTTAATATAAAGCGGATCTGCACCAACGCGGTCTTCGTAAAGTGAAGTATCATCAGAGTAGTGGTAGCCAACCAGCCCCTCTTTTGTTACGATGGAAGGAGAAACTATGTTTTTTTCGTAAATGCTTGTCATCTGATCATCCCAAATCTGCGGGAAGAAACAGGCATAAACTTCGCTCTTTACATATTCACCGTGAACAGGAAAGGCTCCGCGTGCATCAATTATAATTCCGCTGAAGGCACGTGAAGGAACGTATTCAATCGGCTTTTGCGGATTATATGGATAGTTGTGACGAACTAAAAGTTTTCCAATGTCGTTAATATTTGTTGTATTTGTGGTGTTCAGATATTTAAGGTCTTTTGAAAAAACATCAGGGGTTTTGTGACCTCCCATAATAAAATGGTAAACCTGATCAAGCGAAAGGTCTTCATTTATAATAGCTTCTGAAAGATCATTTTCTGAATTTTCAAAAAGGGATAGAAGTGGCGGCTGAATAAGAGGTATCATTTTTGATTTTATGTAAGTCGATGCAACCTTTTTGCCGGAAGGCATTTGAATGTTAGCCTTGTTGGCATCCAGAGCAATGTTAGTTACAAATTCTTTACTAATCCAGTTGATGGAGCTGATTGCTTCTATTTTAGTATCGTAATTCTGTGTAGTCTGTGCGAAAACAGCCGAAAAAACTGTGGCAGTGAGAATTAGATAACAAAACTTCTTTTTAATGGACATGACATACTCCCAAAAGTAGCGTCATGCTGAACTTTATTCAGCATCTATTAACGGATCCCGAATCCAGTTCGGGATGACAGTTGTTGTTTATCAGTTAAACATCGGCTTATTTAGAAGGAATATAAAGTATTTTTCCGATTTTGAGGATTGCATTTTCTTTGATGTCATTAAGCTCGCAGATTGCCTGGACTGTTGTTTTATAACGGCGTGATATAGACCAAAGAGAATCTCCTGCTTCTACCTTATACTTTATAGGGAACTCTACAGGTGTAATATTTTCCAGTGCATCCAGGGCAGACTGCTTCATTCCAAGTGGAAGGCGGATTTCGCTTTGCTTTGAAGGATGTGTCATACCCATTGTGTACGAAGGATTCAGCCGTTTAAGAGTAGCATTATCCAGACGCATTTCCTGGGCAAGTTGATTTAGTGAATATGCTTTTTTTACAGTTATATAATCAAAGTTTCCATTTTTTTCATTCTCAAGCATTTCAAATTCTTCATTGTGATTTGGAATGTCTATGCCGTAGTATTCACTGTTAATTGCAAGGTCTGCAATTGCAATGAGTTTTGGAACATATTCTGCTGTCTGTTTTGAAAGATATCCATTTTCTGCAAGATACCAGAAGTTTTTTTCGCCGCCTGCCTTTTTGATAGCCTTACTCATTGCGCCAACACCACAGTTGTATGCGCCTATTGCAAGCAGCCAGTCGTTAAAATAATTATAGTTGTCGGTGAGTTTTTTGAGTGCTGCATCTGTAGATTTCCATGGATCAAGGCGTTCATCTACAAAATCGTTAAGAGTCAAAAACGGCCACACGCTGTTTGCCATAAACTGCCACATTCCAATTGCACCTGAGCGGGACTTTGCGCTTGTCTTGTAGTTTGATTCCACCACCGGAAGGTATTCCAGCATTTCGGGCATCTGTGCATCCTGAATAGCCTTGCGTACATAAAGACGGTATTCCATTGCACTTTCAAGATAAGCTTTAAGCAAAGTGCTCCATTTTGGAGAAAGGTAAAGTTTACGGAATTTTTCAACTTCTTCTTTTGCCAGTTCTTCTTCGCTGATAAACGAAAGGGGAGTGTGAACAGGTTTTGATTCTTCCTGTTGAGTCGTGTCGAGGGAATGAAGTTCAGGTGCAACTGCGGTTTTTAAGAGTTCAAGAAAAGCCTGATCTTCTACAACCTCTTCTTCCATTGGCTCTTCTGTAAAGGAAAGTTCATCAGTTTCCCCAAACAAAAGTGAAGTACAAAAAATCAGCGCAGCAAAAAATACTTTTTTCATTACAGTTTATTTCCAAGATAAATTCCGGCCCATTCCCAGTTTCCGTGAATATCCGGGTCAAGAGGAAAGTCGACCTTGCGGAAATACAGATACCATACAGAAACGTAACTGTTCCAGCCCCAGGTACGAAGGTATGCTTCATTCGGATTAGATGCTTCGTCAAGAGTGTCACTGTAGCGGATACGTTTACCCCTCATCCAGGAATACATAGAAAACTCTTCCTGTGAGTTGGCATCATTTTCATCCTGCTTCCATGACATAGAGAAAAAGTTTACCTTAGCCTTATATTTATCAAGTGAACGCCAGTCATAATTGCGGATTGCTTTCTTAACAGCTTCTTCAAGTGCAGGAAGGCTTTCAAATGTCCAGTCCTTAGACGAATTATTAAAATCAATAAGGTGGCGGGCATTTTTATAGGCATCTGGTTCACCTGCAATCTGAATTGTAGTAGCATCAGGCTGTTCAAGAAACTGTTTGTAGGTTTTTAAGGCCTGAGTCCACTGGCTGTCATTCTGATATTCAAGAGCCAGGCGCAGATAAAGTTCAGTTGTGTTTACATTCTGCGGAAAACGGTTTATCAAATCGTTAAAATATTTAATTCTGTGTGAAGGAGTTTTACTAATCTGAATCAGATTCTGCAGACAGATAAAATGTACGGAATTTCCCTTTACCAGAAGATCCTGACACTGCTGCAAAATACGGTCAAAATAATATTCAGCAACCGGTTCAGCTCCTGTAGAAAGATATGCATAAGCAGTCATAAGAAGCCAGTACGAGTTATACATGTCATTCGGATTTTTATCTACCCAGTCTGTAAGAAAAAGAATTAGTCCCTGGTAATCTTTTTGAGCAAGAAGACTGTCTGCCATCTGTTTGATTATTGAATAACGCTGTTTATCATTTAAGGTTTCGAACTCAAGAAGATTCTGAAGCTCTTCCTGCTTATTAAGTGTCTGTTCAGATTTTTTGATTGAATTGCCGCTTTTACAGGCCGAAAATATAATTAATACAGATAAAAGAAACACTTTTGCAGGTAACAATTTTAATGCTTTCATGTTTTTAAATTTAGCATAGTGATTTGTTATTGTAAAGATTAACTTTTATATGTATTATAAAGAAGTAATATTTCCTGGAGAAGGGCATGAAGGATTTACGGGGCCATAAGCCGGTACGTGTACTTAACATATTTGGTATTCTCTTTGTGATTACTTGTGCCATCATTACAATTTTAAATCCAATTTCTAAGTCAGTTAATATTCTGAATATCACTTTTTTGATTCTTCAGGCTGGAATAGGGCTTTCTGTTGTAATAATTTCACGCAAAATTACTAAAAAATTCTTTCATCTTTTTGTCGGGCTTTTGTACCTTTTCTGGAGTATTCTTGCTCTTTTTATGGAACTTGTTTTTCCATTTACAATTAAAGAATTCTGGCCGCTATTTGGTGTAATTGCCGGCCTCTTGTGGTTTATAGCAGGTTGCTTAAAATATGGCAGATTAAAATTTGGCTTTGTAATACCATCTGTTACTTTATTTGGAATGGGCTTGTGGTATTCACTCTTTTCATTTGGAATTGTAAAACTGTCCTTTAAGTCTGTGGCTTGTTCGCTTGGACCTGTTTTTATGATTTCAATTGCAGTTTTTCTTGTGCTCTTTTTCCTGGCTCAACAAAGACACAAAGAACTTGTTTTTTCTGACGAAGAGACGGGGGTATTTTCAGACGAAGAGTCATCAATTCGTTCTGAACTGGAAGAAGACTAACCGGGTGTGGAAATTTGAATAAGTCTTTTGTAAAAAAGTCTGGGCTCCTCATTATTGCGGCTGCACTTATTTTGTGCAGTCCGGTTTATTCTGCTTCAAAGAAAAAAAAGTCAAAGCAGTCTTCTAAGACAGCTGCAAAAGTTACCGAAGAAACCGTTTCCGCAGAACCGGAAGTTCTGAATACTCAGGATTCAGAATCAATTAAGCTTCCATCCGTAAAAAATCAGCGGACATACTTTTATAAAATTGACGCTTCTATTATGGCTGACGTAGAAAATGGAAGTCCCGATTCCATTCGTTCTGCAATGAGTTCTTTAAGACAGACTTATGGTTCAGAACTCGATGAGGCAGGAAAAGTTCTTGCTTTTGTTTCTGCAGAAATCATGAAGCTTGTGTGGCCATCACAAAAAATCACCTGGGATATTCCAGTTGTTACCGAAGAAACTCCATATACAGGAGCTTTGAATTCTGTGCGCCAGGGAGTTTTTGATTCAAGTACCGGCAATGTAGATTTTCTTACAACACTGTTGCCGGCTCTCGTAATTTTAAATAACACAGCAGACATTTCTGTTTATGAAAATTGTGAAAATGCGGTAAAAGCTGCCCTTGAACTTAAAGCCGACTCTGTGCTTGCAAATTATATTATGGCCTGCGTTTATGAGAAAAAACGTAATTTCGAAACTGCAGAAAAATATCTTGAAACAGCCTATAACGCTTCTAAAGAAACTGATGAAATTGGGCTTGCTTATTCACGAGTTTTACGAAACAACGGAAAACTGGAACTTGCTTCTTCTGTGCTTGGGGGAATTAATGGTGGCACAAATGATATTGCAGTTTTAAAACAGAATGCTTTTATCGCCTTTGATTCAAAAGATTATGATGCAGCAGAATTGTATGTTGCGCGAGTTCTTCAGCAGACTCCGAATGATCTGGAATTCCTTTTATTCCGTGCTAAAATTCTTATAGAAAAAAAAGACTTTATTCATGCAGTTTCACTTCTTGATGTTTATGCCCGTCAGGATAATACTTCTATAGAATATCTTGTGCTTCGTGCGCGTGTTCAACTGGATTGGAGTAAAAATACTACGGCCGCTACAGAAACCGTAGAAAAGGCTCTTCAGCTTTACCCGGATAATACAGATGCCCTTATGTTCGCAGCCCGTATTTCTTCTGAAACAGATTCTCCGGTTGCAGGTAAATATGCTGATGAACTTGCAGAACGTGTTCTTGAAAAAAATCCGGGTAATACAGAAGCAATGACCTATGCACTCGATGGACTTATTCAGCGCGAAAACTGGCAGGAAGCCTATACAGCCAGCAAAAATCTTATTTCTATTGGCGAAGTGTCTCCTACTGTTGTAGAAAAATATGTAAATATCTGTCTCAAACTTGGTAAAAATAACGAAGCTTACGAATATGCAAAAACAAGATATGATGCAAATCCTTCTGATGAAACACTTTTGCAGTCTTATATTCTTGCCTACAGCAAAGTAGGTAACCGCGACGCAGTTTTAAAATATATTGATTCTTTGATGGGTAGTGCTTCGGCAAAAGTAAAGAGCAACCTGTATTATAGAAGAAGTTATCTTCAGCTCACAGAAGAAAAAGCTCTTGCAGATTTGCGTTCAAGTCTTATTTCTAATCCTCGTAACAGCGATGCGCTTTTCCGCCTCTACGAACTTTATTATGCAAAACAGGATTACCGCAAGGCACAGTACTATCTGCGCCAGGTAGTTGCAATAAATCCAAATGACTCGTCTTTCAAGAAATTAAATGAAGCATTAACGAAATTAATGCAGTAATTTTATAGCATAATAATCATCTATTTCTGAGTGAAAATATGAAAAAGCTTGTGTTCCTTTTTACCTGTGCTTTATTCTTTCTTTTGATATCCTGTGATGGGCCTGTCAGTGCTGTAACTCCCGATGAAACATATTCAAATCCGGCGAGTTTTCAAATTCAAAATAAATGCGACCAGAATATCGTTATTGCCATAGGAACTGTTCCAAAAACCGGAGACAGAAATAATCCTTATAACTGGGAACAAAGTCAACGAGGTACTATTCTTTGTAATAGGACAATCAATTCAAATGAAAGTCTGGAAGTACAGCTGCCGGCTATAAAGAATAACGAAGCTTATTTTATAAGCTGTCAGCTTCAAAATGGAAGTGGAAATGGCTGGGGTGTCGAAAAAGATTCTTATCTTGTTATTTTTACAAATTCCGATGAAAATAAAAAATTAAGGATGAATAGCTTTAATGGCGGTAAGGGCAAAATAGAAAAGTCTGAAGACCCTGATATTTATTCATTAAAAATAACAAATAATTGCACAGAAGCTCTTGGTGTAAGTTTGGGATCTTGCCATTTAAAAAATGGCAAGACTGATTCTTAGGGCTCGTGAGCCCGTGAAAATATGGAGCGAAGCGGAATATTTTCACAATAAACCACCCGCTATGCGGGTGTGCGACAAATGCT
>CAMNIU010000083.1 GCA_946540605.1 uncultured Treponema sp. | reverse complement strand
ATGCAGCAAAAGATATGAATGCTCCACTTGAACTTGTACTAGCCTCTCTGAATAAATGAAGTATTTTTTATACAATAATTGATAAAAAAAACAACGCTCCCCATGCGAGGAGCGTTGTTTTTAACCTTTAACTATCTAAGATTAGAATACAACCTTGAAGTTTACAGGTACATCAAATGTAACCTTCTTAGCAACTGTGATGTCAGCAGCAAGTTCGATGTCACAGCATCCAACTTTTGTTGTGAAACCAGGCTTAAATTCCATTGTGAGTGGATCAGCAAGGAAGTTTACACTCTTGAAATAGAGGTAAGGTGTGATTCCATCCATAGCATAAGAAAGTTTTGCTGTAGCACCAACAAATGCTTTTTCTGCAGCTCCAGAAGAACCAACATGCCACCAAGAAGCATCGTATCCACCCTTCATGTTGTAACCACCAACGATGAATGTCTGGAATGTGAATGCATCGATTGTCTTAGCAAGCCATACTTCAGCACGTACCTTCTTGAATTCTTCTCCAGCGTAGAATCCCAAAGCGTTTACGAAGAAATCAAGACCATCGAAGTTGTTTGCATAACCAGCACCGAACTTAAGAGTTTTGAAGTTGCTTTCACCCTGGAATACAGCACTGATTGTTCCAAAGTCTGCACCATAGTGCATCAAGAAACCAAGTGTACCAGTTGTTGATTCATACTTATCTGCAACAAGTCTAGCTAAAGCAGCATTTTTATCATCATCCTTTGCATCTTTATCTGCTACAATAGCTTCATCATCACCTTTATATGATTTTGAATCTTTGAACCATGGTTTTCCGAAACCAGGAACAGCAGATACATCAATAGAAAGTCCATCAACAGGAGTGAGAGAAACTGTATAAGTACCATCTTCAGCACCAATACCAGAGTCTGTATTACACCAGTCAATTTTTTCCTGGTTCAAATTACCTGTCCATTCACCAACTGTAATCTTAAGCATATCAACAGGCTTAAACCAGATGCTCCAACAACGACTTACAACATCATTTTTGTCCAAGTCTGTAAGTTTGAGTGTACCACCGGCCTTGTCATCTGAAATTGAGAAAGCGATTGGTGCATGATAGAACTGGTTGTTATGATTGATTGTCAATGCTGTAACACCTTCTGTGTTACCATCAAATTTAAACAAACTTCCTTCAAGTCTTACACCTGCAGAAACATCTGCTGCGAATACAGAAGTAGCAAGAACTGCTGCTGCTGCTAAAATTCCAACGATTTTTTTCATTTGAAAAAATCCTCCGTTTAAATTGTAGGCGAGTGTTTCACGAAATGTGTTTCACAGTGGAATTTTGGCGAATTTTGGGTAAATATAACGAAAAATTATATATTTATATCTTGTGATTTGTATAGAGAAAAACTGTTTGATTCTTTATGTCATTTGATATAACAGAAGAAAATCACTATAATATATTTTATGAGTAACAACGAAAATCAGAATGAAAAGAGAGATCCATTGCTCTGCCACTGGGCAGATCAGATGGCAAGCCAGATTATCCGCGAGAAGGGAGATCTGGATTTATACACCTGTGCTTCAGGAATTACACCTTCTGGAACAGTTCACCTTGGAAACTTCCGCGAGATTATTACAGTAGACTTAGTAGTTCGCGCTCTCCGCGACCGCGGTAAGAAAGTCCGCTTTATTTATTCCTGGGACGACTACGATGTATTCCGCAAGGTTCCTGCTAACATGCCTGACCCTGAAATCCTTGAAAAATATCTTCGCTATCCTATTACTGAAGTACCTGATACAACCGGCCGCAACGAGAATTATGCACGCCATCACGAGGTTGATATTGAAACTCAGCTTCCACGTGTTGGTATTCATCCGGAATTCCTTTATCAGGCAAGCCGCTACCGTGCAAACCGCTATGCAGAAGGTATGCGCAAGGCTATGCAGAAGCGCGATGTAATTAAGGAATGTCTCAACGAATACCGCGACGACCAGCACAAGATGAAGCCAGAAGACGTATACTGGCCTGTTGCAATTTTCTGCGGCAAGTGCCAGAAGGATACAACAGAAATTACAGACTACGACGGCGAGTACGGAATTACTTATAAGTGTGAATGCGGTAACTGCGAAACTGCAGATATCCGTACCTTCAAAGGCGCAAAACTTGGCTGGCGAGTAGACTGGCCAATGCGCTGGAATGAAGAAAAGGTAGTATTCGAGCCGGGCGGAAAAGACCATATCAGCCCTGGTGGAAGCTACGACACTGCAAAGCTTGTAAGCAAGCGTATTTACGACTGGGATGCACCAGTTACCATGCGCTACGACTTTGTAAACCTCAAGGGTGTTCCTGGTAAGATGTCATCTTCAAAGGGTAAGGTAATTGCTTTGCCAGATGCTCTCGACGTTTATCAGGCAGAAGTTCTCCGTTATCTTTTTGCGGGAACTCGTCCTAATACAGAATTTGCTATCAGTTTTGATATGGATGTTCTTAAGGTTTATGAGGACTATGACAAGACTGAGCGCATTGTTTATGGAGTAGATAAGGCAAAATCAGATGACCACTTCAACAAGGAAAAGCGTATTTATATGCTTTCTCAGATTGATGGAAAGATTCCTGAGACTATGCCATATCAGATTACCATCCGTCAGCTTACAACACTTCTTCAGATTTATTCTGGTGATATTGATGCTGTAATTAAGGCTCTTGGTGATGTTAAGCCTGAACAGGAAGAAAGACTCCGCCGCCGCATTGAATGTGCGTGGTTCTGGGTAAAGCATTCTGCTCCAGACTGTGCTCCTGATTTCTGCTTTGAACTTCGCAACGATGGAAGCAAGGCAGACCTCTCTGGCGACCTTTTGACTGCTGTTAAGCGTGTTCGCGACGAAGTTCTTCCTAAACTTGATACTTTCCAGCTTGATAAGGAATGTCAGCAGGCTATGTATGACATTGCTACAGAGATGGGACTTGAATCTAAGGCACTCTTTACTGCACTTTACCAGGCTTTGATTGGAAAAGAGCAGGGACCACGTCTTGGAAGCTTCTTCCGTATTATTGGAAAAGAAAAACTGGAGAAGATTTTGAGTGTTTATTAATTTTCTTGTGTCATTCAGATGTACAGTCTTGTACGGCTCCTCGGGTCAAGCCCGAGGATGACAGAAGGTATAAATATCTTGAAAAAACAAAATCCTATGATACAATATAATATAGTACATAATGTATCATAGGATTTTTTGTTTATGAAATTAAACGGCAAATTTTCTTTTATAATTCTTTTAACTATTGTTCAGGCCTTTGTGCTTACAGTCTTTTCTATATTTAATCTTAAAAAAGTTCAGAGCATAAAAGATTATCAGAATATGGAAATCCGTTCTGAAGAACAGCTTAGCTCAATAATCGATTATCTTGAAAAAATGGATTATTGGGATTTTGACATTCAAAATGCTTATGCAGCATTTGCTGAACAAAAAGAAGAGCTTTCAAAAACATTTGCCTATATTACTGAAAATCCAATAATTCATAATTTTCCAGAAGACTTTGATGCAAATCTAAAACAGATAAAATTAACCTGGCAGTTGCTTGAAAATGATTTTGTTCCAATCGAAGAAATTCTAAAGAAAATGGAAAAAATGAAATTTATGCCGGGAGTTCTTTCAAATATAAAAAGTTTTGGTATTCGTGAAACTGCAAAACTTTATACTGACGAAACTGTAACATCAGATTTAATGACTATGACAGAAGAGGCTCATCAACAACTGAGAAAAATCCGCCTGCTTTATGTTTCACTTATGTCATTAAATGAAAAGTCATCTTTGATGATTGATGAAGTAATGAAAGCTACAGAAAATCAATTTATATTCATTACCATTTTGTTTGCAGTAATTACAGCTATTATTCTTACTGTGCTAATTTTATTTGTAACGTCAAATGTTTCAAAAAGAATTGTAAAAGTCAGAAATATGACTACTACTCTTGCGAAAAAAGATTTTAATATAACAATTGTCCCTGAGGGTAGTGATGAAATGTGGTATTTGATGACCAATATAAATAACATGGTTCATCAAATTAATGAGTTTTTCCTGCTTGTTAAATATACGGCTAAAAAAGCATTGAATGCCGAGGCTTCTATTAATGAATCTGCGGGTAGCACGGCTAATGCCATTGCTTTAATTGATTCAAATATTGATGAAATAAATAGAAAATTCCAGGATGCAGTAGCTGTTATTAATAGTGCTATTGGTGTAATTACAGAAATGAATCTTCATGTTGATACACTTGTAAAAAGTAGTTCCGTACAAAATGAAGCAATCGAAAATAGTAATAAGGCTGTAAAAGAGGTTGTAAAGACTCTAGAGTATATTAATCAGCGGGCAGAAGAGCGTGTAAAAAATGCCGGAGAGATGCATGAGTATATTTCAGATGGTGATGAAAAAATATCTGCTACAAATGAGATTTTAGGAAAGATTGCACAACAACTTGATGAGGTTTATGAAGTTGTAACAATCATCAATAATGTGGCTGAGCAGACAAATCTTCTTTCCATGAATGCAGCAATTGAGTCAGCTCATGCAGGTGATGCTGGAAAAGGATTTGGAGTTGTTGCTGAAGAAATTCGTTCGCTTGCAGAAGAAACTTCGGAAAATGCAGATAAGATTTCAAAGGTAGTAAATGCAATTGTTGCTGCGGTTGAAAGTGCAAACGCATCCAGTCAGGCTGCTTTTGATGCTTTTGAAAAGGTAAGTAATCATGCAGATCAGATTGTTGAGGCTTTGCAGGAAATATCAGGTGGAATAGGTAAGATTGATAATCAGATGCAGCAAATTAAAGATAGAAGTGATGAAACTTCTACTGCTGCTGATGAAATGAATCATTATTGTGGAGATCTTGCTGAAATGCAAAAGCATGTGTCGCAGCAGGTTGATAATATGAATGATGTTGTAATTAATGCTATAAGGTCTTTGCATCAGATAAAAGAAGAAACTGCTGATATTGTACATAAAATGAATAAAGTAAGTTCTGCAAGTGATGAAAGTTATAAAAATCTTGAAGAACTGGAAACTGTACTGGAAGAGTTTAAAACGGTAGATGTTCCCGTTGAGGAAATAGAAAGAAAAGAGCCGGAAGAATCACAAGAGAACGAGGAAATTTCAGAAGAAAATAAAGAAGAAAATCTAGATGAAGAAATAGGAGAATTTGATTCTTTGGATTCAATTGAATAATTCTTTATTTTACAAGAATCAGCAGTAGGGAAACTAAATATGGCAGTGAAATCAAAAATGATGATGGAATGCCAGAAATATAGTTTTGAATATTTGCTGCCAGGATATCTGCAAGACAGAAGATGATAACCGCTGCAACAATACGCAGCGGCTTTTTTTTGCCTAAGAAAACGGCAGCTAAAGCCATCCAGCCACGGCCACTTGAAATATTTGGTACAAAAGATGAAAGTCTCATTGCGAGAAAACAGCCTGCAAGAGAACTGTAAAGGGCAGCAAGACACCATGAGAGAGTTCTTATATTTCCCGGATTAACACCTTTTGCTTTTAAAACATCCGCATCACTCCCCGCAACCCGCACATAAAGCCCGAGGCGGCTGCGCCCCAGCCAATACACCGCAATCGCAACGGCCACCGCGGTCACACACAAAGTCGCCGCCCGCGTCGCGCCCACGTCGAACCTGTAGACATCTCCCGCCAGCACACCCCGAGTTCCAAAAATCGCCCACGACAAACAAGACGTAAGCGCTCCAAACAACAGGTTCATAGCTATGGCGGCAATAAAGCGGTTAGCGCGGAACTTCTCGATTACTGCACTAAAACCAAGTGTCACAACAACGCAGGTGAGGCAGCTCGCGAGCACACCAACAACAGCCGAGCCACTCCAGACTGTAAACGCATAATTCAAAAAAGCCGCAAAGCTTACTAAGCCATCCATAAAAAGTGCGAGGCAACCCGCGTACTCAGTGAAGAGTGCACCAAGAGAACACAAAATAAGAGGACAGGAATAGGCAAGGGCAGAGAGCAGATTTATCATCGGCGGCCTCCACGGCGAATATGTGTGAGCTTAATTATTTTGTGAAATCGCGCCGCCGCATTGCCGGAGTTATTTTCGCGTTTTGTATTTGCGAACTCAACAAATGAATTAATACTTGGCCTTGGAAAAGCAATTATGAACAAAATTACTGCTTGAATTAAACTGCTGATGTCGAAGCCAAAATTATTATAAAGGGCGTAACGGTTTGCGTAGGTTGTTACAAAGCCCATAAAAAGCGAAGAAGGAATTAATGCGAGCGGATTTGCACCTGCAATGAGGGCGGCACTAAGTGCGTTCCATCCTGAGCCCGCGTAAAAGCCCTGATGGCAGGTAAAGTAGGTGCCCACGACGGCCGCCGCGCCGCATAGGCCGTGCATACCGCCGGAGATAAATGCGGATGTCATACTGAGTGTAGGGCACGCGAAGCCCGCGAATCGTGAAAATTCCGGCGAAACGCCGAGGACTGTGAGCTGCCGGCCCCATGCGGTTCTGTTAAGAACGAACCAGAGTAATATGCAGATTGCGATTGCTGCTATGAACGAGGCGTTTAGGGGCGAGGGCTTTAATATAGAAGGAAGTCGGGCGTCCCGCGGAATAAATGGGGTCGCTAAAAGATTTTCTGTCTGACTTCTGGCTGGCCCGCTTATTAAGCCGTCTATAAATGGGATTATTGCGGCGGATGCTATGAAAGATGTAAAGAGAAAATCTGCATTGCGCAGGATTTTAAGTACGGCAGATAAAAGCGCCATCACACCGGATAGTAGAAAGGCTGCGCATAACGCAAGGAACACTGCAAGAATTACCGCACCCCACGATAAATCTCCGCCCATCGCGCTACCTGCAAAGACTTCTCCTAACTTTGCTAATAACACAGCGCTTACAAAGCCACCAAGATAAATCTGGCCTTCGCCACCTAAGTTGAAATCTCCGGATTTTATTGAAATCAGCGCACCGCTTCCGGCAATCATATATAGCCCGGAAAGGTTTAATGCTGAACCTAAGTAATAAAGATTCATTCTACCTTTCCTATTATGACTTTTGTTCCTTTTTTTGCAAGAGCTTCGAGTCGGGAATATAACCGTTCTGTCGCTTCTACATCAAGTCCATGTGTAGGATCAAAAAGATATAATTCTTCTGGATTTTCTGCAATTTCGCGTTCAAGAATAATCCTCTGCAACATTCCGCCGGAAAGGCAGCTTGCTTTTTCGTAAAGCTTAATATTTACTTCTGCTTTGCGAAGGAGTTCCTTTGAGTATTGTTCAAGTATATTCTGTTTAAAGTTCATGTGATATGCCGAACATAACTGAAAAATAGTAAGGTTTGGATTTGAAGCCCTGAAGGTTCTGTCCGAGGGAATATAACCAATTTTACGACTGTGTGTCATTGTCGGGCTTGACCCTGCGATGTTTGCGTTAGCAAACTCGGTTACAATCTCTTTTCTTAGATTCAATACATCTTCTTCTGTAATATCTTTTTCTTCTATAAAGTCAGGCTGTGCAACGGTTTTTGTTAGTCCGAATAATTTCTGTTTTATGTCTTTTTCTGTTATTTGTGATGAAGGTGTTTTTTCCAATACAATTCCTTCTTTTAATAATACAACTTCATCTGATTTTTCAACTGCTTCTTTAAAACTGTGAGTGATAATAATAACTGTAAGTCCGCTGTCTGAAAGTTTGCGGAGAGTTTTGTTTTCTAATTCCGGTGGTTCGTCTAAAATTAATACCGAAGGATTTTTTAAAAGTGCTCCCATGAGCGAAACGGTAAAGGTCTCTGCGGGGAACAAGTTTTTTACCAGTACCGAAGGTTTTCGCTCAGGAAGCCATAGATTCATAAGTTGTGGGATACGTGATTCTTCTTTTTTATCGATTCCAATCAAAAGATTTTCGCGTATCGAAACCGAAGGTGCAAGAAGTGGTCTTTGATGAACACAAACAATACCACTTTTAATTGCATCCTTTGGATTTTTGATGTTTAGTTTTTTGTCGTCCAGCAGAATTTCTCCGCTGGTTGGTAAGATATCGCCACATAAAACATGCGCAAGTGTTGATTTACCGGCGCCATTTTCACCGAGGAGGGCATAGATTTTTCCCTTCTCGAATGTGAGGTTGATTCCTCTGAGAACTGTTTTGTATGAATATTTTACGTGAATATCTTTTAATTTAAGCATACTTCTTATGTGGATTGCTTCGTCGCCTGGCGGCTCCTCGCAATGACGTATTAGTCGCGTCATTGCGAGCCGAAGGCGAAGCAATCCATCTACTTTATCTCGATCTTACCTGAACGAATCTCATCCAATAAACTACTCATTTTCTCCCTGATATCCTGTGGAACGGCCTGAATGTACAATGGATCATCCTGTACAAAATCAACAAATCCTTCTTTGATTCCTACCATTTTTGCAGTGCCCCATGGAGTCTTGCCTTCAATGAATTCTTTTGTAACATTGTAAGACATTTTTTTCTGTTCCATAACGCTGGAAGAAATGATTGTTCCAGGAGCCTTTGCAAATCCGTTGTCGTCAAACCAGGTAATATAGCAACCGTTATTTATAGCAGAAGTGATTACACCCTGTGAAGCTCCGCCACAAATCGGAAGTATAACATCTACACCAATTTTTGCAACTGCATCAGCAATTTCTGCACCCTTGGTTGCATCATACCAGTTTCCTACGATTCTGAATTCTACTGTAGAAGCTGAGTTTGCGGCCTGAACACCTTTTTCAAAATAAGGATAGATAATGTTGTTCATTACTGGGTATTCCTGTGCAGCAATCAAAGCAAGTTTGTGGCTTTTTGACATAAGGCCACCAATATAACCGGTAAGGTAAGACTGTTCATACTGATTGTAGCATACAGTGTAAATGTTCTGATTTCCTTCTTTTGTAGCATCCAGAAGAATGAACTTTTGATTTGGGAACTGCTGTAAAATAGGCTCTGCCAAATCTGGAATGGAAGGGTTAGACGAAATGATAACATCATATTTCTGTTCTGCAGAAAGGGCAGTGAGCTTAGTTCCCCATTCTGCCTGGTTTGTACCAGCTTCCATAACAAAAAGATCAATTTTTTCATCATCAGAGAGAGTCTGATTCTTTTCTTTTACGGCAGCCTTAATGCCCTGAACGAGCATATTGTAAGTAGGACTGTCATCAATAATACCAGGAACGAAAACTGCAATTGCGGTTTTGTTTGATTTTTTTGCACATCCGCTAAAAAGAAGTGCAGCTAAAATAGGTGTAAATAAAAATATCTTTTTCATGTGCAATAATATAGTTTTATATAAAACTATTGTCAAGCAATTTTCTTAGAATTCCTCACAGAGTAAAGGAGAACACGGAGGTAGATTTTCCTGTTATTTATTCTCTCTGTGAACTCTGTGGCCTCTGTGAGAAATTCTTTTTGATTTTTTGCAAAGATTGGAAGAATTGCTCTTTTTCTATTTCATTGAAGCCCTTGTAGAAAGTATCAAGAAGTTCTTTTGACAGTTCCTGGGCTATGGAATTAAACTGTTTTCCTTTTTCTGTCAGGAAGATGATTCGGCTTCGTTTATCGGCTGAATCTGGCTCTCCTGTTATAAATCCTTCTGATTCCAGCTTGCGTACCAGTACTGTGGTTGTGGATTTGTCACGGTTGATTTTTTCAGCCAGGTCTCCCATAGTCATTTTTTCGTTTACACTTAATTGGAAAAGAATATTTCCATGTGACGAAGCGAAATCAGGGAAACCCCGTTCTTTTAATTTTTCAATCAAAAAATCAGCGGTAATTGTGTGAATGTTTGAAAGCAATGAAATAGAAGAATTTACGTCCATATCTGTATTTTAGCATTATTTCTTCTTGTATTTAACACCAATAATTGTTAAATTTTAAATATGTTTGGTTTTATTATTAAAAAGAATTTCTTTGACGGATGGGATAACCTTCTTTCTGTCGTAATGTGTAATGTCGTTTTCCTTTTCAGTGCATTAGGATTAGTTTTGCTTAATGCAGTCGCTTCAAAAGTTGCAATTCTTACAGTGCTTTCCTTCATTTTTACCTTTGTTGTGCTTTCGATTCTGATTTTTGCATATAGTGATACAGCGGCTCATATTGCTAACTTTGATGGAATCCGTCATTTTGATTTCTTCAAGGCAATTCCTGGCGTATTAAAGGATGCAACCTTGTTTGGTCTTATGAACGCCGTTGTGATTATGATTTCATCTTTTTCCATCAGATATTACTTTCTTGAAATGCAGTCGCTTGCCGGTGTCGCACTTGGAGCTGCAATACTCTGGATTGTAGTGTTCTATTTTCTTGCAATGCAGTGGTTTATTCCGATTCGCGCTCTCATGCATAATGATTTTAAGAAGTGCCTTAAAAAGAGCTTTATAATTCTTTTTGATAATACAGGTTTTACTCTTTTGATGGCTTTGTACAATCTGATTCAGCTTGCAATTTCTGTCGTTTGTATTGGATTCTTCCCTTCAATGACAGGTATTTTAATTGGAAATACAAATGCACTCCGCATTCTTTTGTACAAATATGATTATCTTGAAGAACATCCGGAATTAAAAACAAAAAAAGAACGCCGCCACATTCCTTGGGAAGAACTGATTTTTGATGACCGCCAGATGATGGGCAAGCGTACCCTCCGCGGCATGATTTTCCCATGGAAAGACGATCAGCAGCAGAATTTGTAGGTTAAAAATAAAAGAGGGAGGAGCCCCTCCCTCGCTACAACCGCCTGCGGCGTTTTCCGCTACCCACCCAGCGGGGCTCAATCGCCGCCCCGCAACGCCCGGCTTAATTTAATGTCATTCCCCGGCTTGACCGGGGAATCTGTTATAGACTGTGTTGTACAGATTGTCGGGTCAAGCCCGACAATGACAACTATTTAATCTAGTTTTCCTTTATATAAAGAATCCTCAGAAAGAACATATGTTTTATCTGAATCCATAGTGAACCAGCCGAATTCTTTTAGAGTTTCATATCCATATTGGTAATATAATTTGTAGTCTTTTTTATCCAGGTTTTTAATTACAAGTGTTTCACCTGCTTCACATGAATATGCATTGACTCCATTTCCTTTTGAATATGTATTTCCACTTCTGTCTTCAAGATAAAAGTCTCGTATGTCACGAGTTGTATCATTTTTGAAATAAAAGGAATATGTATAGGAAGGTGTAAATACATCTGGATCCCCAACAATAATACAACTGCTAAAAAGTGAAAGTGTAAGCGCAAGTAATAAAACAGAAATAATCTTTTTCATTTTCATTCTCCCATAAAATAAAGTTTCGTTATTATACCACAAAAACCGGCACTTTGCTATGCAAAGTGTCGGTTTTCATCGCTGTTAGTTTTTCTGGCTTTTATTCACAGATGAGGTCAATTTCACTACCGTCTGAACCTGCAAGGTACAACTGAGGTTTTACAGGAGTTCCAGCTGAACGGCATGAGATTGTTGCCTGACGTTCATAGAGAGTGTAAATTACATCTCTGTTAAGGTAAATGCTTTCGCTGTTGAAGTAATCACTTGGATTGAGCTGATATTCATCTTCAAAAGAGAAGTATACTTTGTAGTATCCTTCTGGAAGATTCATAATCATATCTTCTCCACCAGCACGGATTGAACGATTGTAACCAGAGTTTGCATAAGTTACAATGTTGTCCTTCTTTACACACCAGTCAGAAATTGTATAAGAAGTACCATTTTTACAAGTAATGCTGTATTTTACAGTTACTGTAGGCTGTGTAAGTGGTTCTGGCTCAGGGTCTGGAGTCTTCTTGCTGGTCTTGATTACGATCTTTGGTTCATCTTCTGGTGCAACAATAAGACATCCAGAAAACATACTGATTACAGCGATTGTCGAAAGAATTGCAATAAGTTTTTTCATAAAAAAATCTCCCTTGTTTGAGTTTGTTTACATGTATTTAGACACGTGGGAGATAAAAAAAGTGCACTTTTTTTATAAAAAAAGTGCACTAGTCATGCTGAACTTGTTTCAGCATCTAAAAAATGGATCCTGAAACAAGTTCAGGATGACATAAGATTACGACTTAGTCATCAACAAAGTTTTTGCATCGAGGCAGACTTTTCCGTCGCCGTTCTTAAGGATAGCGAGAGAGAGGGCTTTACCTTCTGCTGCAAGGTGTGCAACTGTTGCAAAGTTTTCGAGTTTTGCAGCTTCGAGAGTGCCTTTGAGATCTGTTGCTTCATTGGTGAAACTGAACCATGCTGTCATTTTTTCAGCCTTAATGAAGTCTGCAAAGCACTTGAGGTCTGCTTCTGAAGTTTTTGCAAGGTCAAGACCGTCTACAACGATAGAAGAAATTGTTGTTCCACCGTCTTTAAGAGCCTTGATTGTGTTTACTACCTTTGGAAGTGTGAAAGTTTCTTGATTGAAGTTCAGAATTGTGCGGTTGCGTACAATTTCTTCATTTACATCATCAAGATTAAAGCTCTTTTTCTTTGCGATTTCTGCTAGAATGCTTGAATACCATGCAATTACATTTGAAGACTGCTGGTCAAAAGAAACGTGCACGAGGGCTTTGTCATTGAGAAGGGAATCAATTCCAAACTGAACCAGAATAGAAGTCTTTCCAAGTCCTTTTTTGGCTGTTATAAGACCCATTTCGCCGTCTTTCAAACCTGCGTTAGTAACATCAAAATATCTCACTGGGCTGTGAGCGATTAAATCTTTTTTATCCATAAGGTACCCCCTGAGGTGCAAATATTTTTAAATCAGACATCTGATTACTTCTATATTCTAAACTGTGAATGGAGATAAAGCAAGGAAAATAAAAAAAAAGGCTGCCCGTGTGGACAGCCTTTTATAGATCCACGGGGCAAGCCCGAGGATGACAATTTAGTCAATCCAGAGGATGACTAATTTACAGCTTATTTCTTACCAGCTTCCTTTGCTGCCTTGTGCTTAGCGATGAGTTCATCAGCAACAGCATTAGGAACTTTACCGTACTTGAGGAATTCCATTGTGAATTCACCCTTACCCTGAGTTGAAGAACGGAGGATAGTAGAGAATCCGAACATT